>DGUD01000021.1 GCA_002393865.1 Treponema sp. UBA4319 | reverse complement strand
GAACAAGCCGGTGCGCGGCATCGGTCCTGTCTCGCAGGATAAGATTGTTGCGGCTGGTGCCGGGGTCTCGCTGCTTGCGGCCTGCCGGAGCGTAAAGCTTGGCAAAAAGGCGCAGGAAGGCATACAGGCGTTCAGCTCGCTCGCGGAGGAATTCAGCTCCCTGCTGCCGGATGCGCCCGATGGCGGGCAGGAGCAGCCTGTGCCTGCTGTTCCCGCAAAGAAGCTCTCGGAATTCGTGGAGCTTGTCGTGCGCAAGTCCGGGCTTGAGGAATTCCACAAGTCGCAGGACGATGTGTCCGGCACGCAGAAGCTTGCCAACCTGCAGGAGCTGGTGAACAGCGCCGTGCTCTATCCCTGCACGCGGCAGGGGCTGCTGGATTTCCTTGACCATATCCAGCTGGACAGGACGCTTGAGGCAGACGATGAGGCTGCTGCACGCGATGCGGTCACGCTCATCACGCTGCACAACACAAAGGGCTTGGAATTCCCCCGTGTCATCATCACCGGCATGGAGAGCGGCGTCTTTCCGCGGGAGGACAAAAGCGGAAGCGAGCTGGAGGAGGAGCGCCGCCTGTTCTATGTGGGGATTACCCGCGCAAAGGACGAGCTGTATCTGACTTCCTGCGGGCTGCGCCGCCTGTACGGGCGCACGAATTATATGCAGCCCAGTCCCTTTTTGGCGGAGATGGGCAGCGGGAATGTGCGCATTCTCGGCGAGCGTCCCCATGCCTTTGCCGCGGGTGCGGCGGGGGAAGGCGGCGAAGATTCCCTTGCAGGCAGATATCGTATGGGAACGGGAATCTACCACGATGACTACGGGCACGGGCAGGTCATCGGGACGGAACGTTCCCCCGACGGGGAATTGGTTATCCGCGTCAGCTTTGAGAGCGGCGGCATAAAGAAATTTCTGCCGAAGTATCAGGGCAAATCCCTGATGATTGAGGACTGATGGATGGCTGCACGCCGGCCGCGCCGCTGCCGGATTGCACGGGAGGTTTTTATATGAGGAAGGTGCTGGTCGTCGTTGATATGCAGAACGATTTTATAGACGGTGCGCTGGGAACCGCGGAGGCGCTCGCCATCGTGGACAATGTGAAGGAGAAAATCCGCCGCTATGCACCGGAAGATGTCTTTGCCACGCGGGACACGCACCAGCCGGATTATCTGGAGACGCAGGAAGGCCGCAACCTGCCTGTGCCGCACTGCGTGCAGGGGAGCGCTGGCTGGCAGATCCGGCAGGACATCGCTGCCCTGCTGGATGGGGCGCGCATATTCGACAAGGCGACATTCGGCTCCGTGCAGCTTGCCCGGCACCTTGCCGCGCTCAATGAGCAGGAGCCGCTGGAGATAGAGCTCGTCGGCTTGTGCACGGATATCTGCGTCGTCTCTAACGCGCTGCTGCTCAAGGCATACATGCCGGAAGTCCGCATCAGCGTGGATTCCGGCTGCTGTGCCGGAGTGACGCCCCAGAAGCACAGCGCCGCGCTGGAGACCATGCGCTCCTGCCAGATTTATGTGATGTGAGCCTCCTGAAGATTCACTTTTCTAGGCTGGCCGGAGGGCTTGCCGCCGGAACGCCGGGGTGCTTCCCGCTGTCCTTGGAGAGCATGGCAAGGATTTCGCTGTCTGAAAGCCCTGCCAGCTGCTTGTTCAGGTCTTCCATATCGTATATCTCTGTGCCAGCGCCGGGCGAGCGCATATCGGATGCCCTTACCAGCGCCTTGATATGCTCGCGGGCTTCTTTGTCCATTATCGCGATGAAGAGGTTCCGGGCTTCCCCGGCAACATCGTCCCATGAGCAGATTGTTTTGCCACAAAATTCCTTGCCCTGTTTTTCAGGCGCGCTGTCTATGAAGCCCTCTATCCGGATTCCCTGCTCTTGCAGGAGCGCTTTGATTCTATCCCCATGACGACCGGTGCCCCAGATGAACCAGCTCTTCCCGGCAAGGAAATTTTCTGCGGCATAGTCTCTGAAGGGCGGGAATATAAGTGAATATGTGGGATTGTATTTTAGAAGATTGCTTGTCAGAAAGAACCTGATGTTCTGCAGCCGTTTTTCGGGAGGCAGCACCGCATCAAAACTGACTTTGTCGTCAAAGAGCGGCGTGCTGAATGCCGAGACATAGTTGACATTGCCCGTGGACGGCGGGAAGAATATGATTTCATTCCGGGGATTCAGCTTTTTGATTGTGGACTCTATGCGGCACCTGTTTTCCTGTATGTATCGTATCTCTTCGTTGTCCCTTACATACCTGAAGAATACGGTCGGCTCTTTGGCGGCCTCAAGGAACCTGCTTGCCCTCCGCGCATATTTTCTGCGGATGTCCTCGTAATCGGCCTCCAGACTTTCCTGTATGTCATGGACAAAGACAAAATCGTATTTTGTGTCCCGGAACACAGCGGGATTCTCTGGTTCTGGGCAGAGGTTTTCTCGTTTCATAAAGTCAGCGAATCCGCTTTCTATGGTGCGGAGCACTGCGCCCAGCGGAGAGACAATCCAGTCGAAGGGTGAGCTGAAGGAACGTAGTCCGTAGGCTGCCATTGACCAGCCCATGCGGCAGGCGCAGCCCAAGGATATGCAGTGGGTAAAGCTGCTCGTATTTGCGTCCATTTTTTTCCTCGCGTAAGCCTATCCGCCGCAAAGCCGGGCGGAGCAAGGCTTTGCGGCGGAGGAATTTGTCAATTCCTCCGCCCAGTGTACACTGGGCGGCTTTCCGCTGCGGCGGGAGCGGCAGCCCCCTTGTCGTTCCTGCTGTTTCTGGATATAATTCTGTCAATAGAAATACTAAAGGTGGCGAGCATCGCTGCGTTCCGTTCACTTTGAGGAGAATGTGATGAACAAAGAGAAAATCCCTTATAAAATCTATCTTGCAGAGAGCGAGCTGCCGGAGTCATGGTACAACGTGCGCGCGGACATGAAGCATAAGCCCGCGCCGCTCCTGAATCCTGCTACGCACAAAGCCATGAGCTTTGACGATTTGCGCCCTGTGTTCTGCGACGAGCTGGTACGGCAGGAGCTGAACGATTCTGACGCATGGATTCCCATTCCTGCGGAAATCCGCGAATTCTACAAGATGTACCGTCCGGCACCGCTTGTCCGTGCCTACTGCCTTGAGAAAAAACTCGGGACTCCTGCAAAAATTTACTATAAATTTGAGGGAAACAACACGAGCGGCAGCCACAAGCTCAATTCCGCAATCGCACAGGCCTATTATGCAAAGCAGCAGGGGCTGAAGGGCGTGACGACGGAGACCGGCGCGGGTCAGTGGGGTACGGCGCTTTCCATGGCCTGCTCATACTTCGGGCTGGATTGCCAGGTCTACATGGTCAAGGTTTCTTACGAGCAGAAACCGTTCCGCCGGGAAGTCATGCGCACCTATGGCGCAAAGGTAACCCCTTCGCCGAGCGATACCACGGAAGTCGGCAGAAAAATCCTTGCGGAATTCCCCGGTACCGGCGGAAGTCTGGGCTGTGCGATCTCCGAGGCGGTTGAGGCTGCGACCAAGCAGGACGGCTACCGCTATGTGCTCGGCAGCGTGCTGAATCAGGTGCTGCTGCACCAGACCGTCATCGGTTTGGAGACCATGACCGCTATGGATAAATACGGTATCAAGCCGGACATCATCATCGGCTGCGCGGGCGGCGGCTCCAACCTCGGCGGCCTGATTTCTCCTTTTATGGGGCGCAAGCTGCGCGGCGAGGCGGACTACCGCTTTATCGCGGTGGAGCCTGCCAGCTGCCCCAGCTTTACGCGCGGCAAATTCGCCTACGACTTCTGCGACACGGGGCACGTCTGCCCGCTTGCAAAGATGTACACGCTCGGCAGCGAATTCATTCCTTCTCCAAACCATGCGGGCGGGCTGCGCTATCACGGCATGAGTTCCATACTGTCCCAGCTCTACGACGATAAGCTGATTGAGGCGCGCACCGTCGAGCAGACGGCTGTGTTCAAGGCCGCGCAGGACTTCGCCCGGGTGGAGGGCATCCTTCCGGCTCCTGAGAGCAGCCATGCCATCAAAGTGGCAATCGACGAGGCGCTGAAGTGCAAGGAAAGCGGTGAGGAGAAGACCATTCTCTTCGGGCTCACCGGAACCGGCTACTTTGATATGTATGCCTATAAGGCGTATAACGACGGCACGATGTCAGACTATATTCCCACGGACGAGGATTTGGCCCGCGGATTTGCAGGTATTCCCCGCTTTGAGGGGAACGAGCTGTAAGAAGCATAGCCGGTGCCCTGCGGCCATGCGCTCTGCGGGCACCGGAATGCGCTTGAGCTCTGGCTGTCGGCTGCCAGTGTGCATCTGGTGCTCATGATGCATTCATGCCGTACAAAGCCTCAATTTCTTCCGGCGACGGCATAACCTTGAGCGCGCCCTTTCTGGTCGTAATCAGGGCCGCCGCCGCATTCGCAAATCGCAGCATCTTTACCAGCTCTTCTTTGCCGAGCGAATCAATGCCGTAGTCCAGCACAAAGCTGAGCACGCAGCCAAAAAACGTGTCCCCCGCGCCGGTGGTCTCAATAGTGTGCACGTCAAGGAACGCCGGGGATTCGGCATGTATGCCCCTGCAGTACGCGGCGCTCCCGTCCTTCCCTTTGGAAAGCAGGATGAGCGGAATTCCGTAGCGCTCCTTGAGCAGAGCTATCCCGGAATCAAAATCATCCTTACCCGTAAACCAGCGCAGTTCGTTGTCGGATATCTTCAGGATGTCACAGTTTCTCAGCCCGAAGTCGCAGCTGTCCTTTGCGTCTTCCAGCCGGAGCCAGAGCGGCGGCCGCAGATTGGGATCAAAGGAGATAAGGCAGCCGTGTTTTTTTGCGAGCGAGACGGCTTTTTCCGTCGCCTTCCGGACGGACGGGGACGTCATGGACAGCGTGCCAAAATGGAAGAGCCGCGAATCCGCAATCAGGCGCTCGTCGATTTCCCGCTCGTCCAGCATCATGTCCGCGCCCGGATTCCGATAGAACGAAAAATCACGGTCGCCGTCCGCAAGCGTGTGGACAAAGGCAAGCGTCGTGTGCACCGTCTGGTCGAACAGGAGCTGCTGCGTGTCGATTCCGGCTTTTCCGGCAACGTCCTTGAGCAGGTGCCCAAAAAAATCGTCGCCCACTTTTCCGATGAACGCCGTCTTTTTTCCGAGCTTTGCCAGCATCGCAAGGACGTTGCAGGGCGCGCCTCCCGGATTGGCCTCCAGCAGGAAGTTCCCCTGCGCGCTCACACCGTTCTCCGTAAAATCAATCAGAAGTTCGCCCAGAGCCGTAACGTCATAATGCTTCATAGCCCAGCCTCCCTGCCTGCCCGCGCATCCGCGTACAGCCCGTACAGCTGCACGTCCATGCGCACCGCCCCGTCGGAATGGAAAGAGATTCCCTGCGCCGCCGCATCCGTATAGAACGTGCACGTCAGCACCTGCTCGCCGCCGTTCACAAAGACTTCGATGCTGTATGTGTCCATGATGATTCTGAGTCTGACCTCATCTCCGCCGGAAAGCGGGCACGCGCAGGTATTGCAGGCGAGGCGCCGCGTCCCAGACCAGCTGCGGTCAAGGCTCAGCAGGCGTTCCCGCGGATTATACGCAAGCACGATTTTGTTCGTCCCGTTTTCCGCAAGATTGATGGAAAACGAACGGAACGCGTCTTTGTCTTCCGGGCGGACGGACAGCTCCATGTCGATGCACCTGCCGCGGATTTTTTCCGAGGAAAAGCAGCCGTCAAAAACAAGCTGCGCAAGGCTCTGTGTTCCGCTCCGGAACCGCTCCAGCTCGCGTACCGGCAGCTGATGCAGCTTTCCGTTTCTGATGCTGATTTCCCGCGGAAGGCACATCTGCCCGAACCAGTTCCTGCTCCCCCGGTCGCTCAGCGGAACCGTGTCCCAGTTCTGCATCCAGCCAATCAGGATGGTTCTGCCGTCGGGAGCGCGCACGGTCTGCGGCGCATAAAAATCGATGCCGTAATCCACCGGCTCGTCCGAGGTCGCGGCAAAATGTTTCTGTGCGGCATCCAGCTCCCCGATAAAGCACACGGTTCCGTTCCCCGGATGGTAGCGGTATCCGTCGGCGCACATATCCTGCGGGCTTACCAGAACCACTTTTTTTCCGTCCAGCTCAAAAAAATCGGGGCACTCCCACATCTTTCCCCAGTGTCCGTCGTTCTGCAGCAGCACGGAATCGTAGTCCCAGCGGATGCCGTCCGCGCTGCGGTACAAAAGGATTGCGCCGTTCCCGTCCTTCCGCCGTGCGACCGCCGCGCAGCAGAAAGAGCCGTCCGCAGCCTTCCAGATTTTGGGATCCCGGAAATTGCTGGTGTCATATCCGGCCGGCAGTTTCTTTTTATCGATGACCGGATTTGCCCCGTGCTTTTTGTAGTCGCGACCGTCGCCAATGGCAACGCACTGCACCTGCGTGTCCACGTCGTGCTCTTTTGTTACGCCGGTATAGAGCAGCAGCTGGCGGCCATCCGGAAGTTCCGCGGCGCTGCCGGAAAACACGCCGAACGAGTCATAGTCGTTTTCTGGGGCAAGTGCTGCGGGCAGGTAGTCCCAGTGCAGCAAATCCGTGCTGACGGCGTGACCCCAGTGCATGGAATCCCAGCAGAGGCCGTAGGGATTGTACTGGTAAAACAGATGATACGCGCCTTTGTAATACGAGAATCCGTTCGGGTCGTTCATCCAGCCGATGTAGGGCGTCAGGTGAAAGCGGGGTCTGTCCTGCCTGCCGTCAGCGGCATGTGCCTTTTCGTACAGCCGTGCCTGTTCCAAAGTCTTATCCATAGTTCCACCTTCTTTCGTAATAGCTCTGTCCGGATAACGGAAGTTCCCGGACATCTCCTCTCTTTTATTTTGTATACTGCCTGATCGAAATGAAGCGGACTGCATTGTTCTCCGCAAAGAGCCTGATGGTATTGCCGCCTGTTCCGTAGAGCCGTGCCGTCAGGGCTGCGATACCATCGATGTAGAACACGCCGACCGAACCGTCCTGGATGTAGGTAAAGCTGTACGTTCTGCCGGGCTCCAGCTGTGCCGCGCTTTCCGCAATCAGGGTGCTCCCTTCGTTGAAGAGCAGCTGGATTTTCTGTTCCGCCGGAGAGAGCGAGATGAGCTTGTACTTGTTCTGCCGGCCGTTGTAGTCAAAGGCCAGCCCGAACGAGCCGCTCCCGGAAAACGAGAATTCCCCCTCTAGCCGGAAGCTGTCCTCGCAGGCGGCAAGATCCGCATAGGCATACAGGGTGCCGGCCCGGATTTCGCAGTCCTTCTTCCCCAGCAGCGGGTGCTTTGCCGTGTACTGCGCTGCGACCGCATCCACCGGGGCAAGATGCAGCGTCCCGTCTGGCCGCTGGATTATTTTTTGTGCCAGCAGATTTCCCGCCCAGCCGGAAACTTCCTGCGTGGAGGACGGGGATTCCGAGCGGCGCGCCCATCCCACCATGTACGTGCCCGCATCGGAAGAGACATGCTTTGCGGCGTAGAACAGCCGGTCGTCCAGCCGAGCTGCGTCCCGCCAGGGTCCGTACGGGCTGTCCGCAAGCGCATACCACAGCGTGTCGTCCTGCGCGGAATACGTCAGGTAATACTTGTCCCCGATGCGGAACGTGTCGCTGCACTCAAGGTTCCAGAACTTTCTGGTCGGGTCGGAAAACATGATGCCTTCGTACTGTACGCCACCCAAATCCGGATCCAGCGAGAATTTGAGAATCCGCGCAATGTTGTCCTTCGATGCGGTGACTGTCAGCACCAGCTTTCCGGAGCCCGCGTCATAATAGGCCTGCGGGTCACGGAAATCCGTTTTCTGCCCCAGCCCTGCGGGCGGGACGATTTCCCATCCGCGTTTCTTCTCAAAGGAATAGGGGCTGTCTCCTTCCGCCACCAGAATCGTTTCTTTGTATTCGGCAGCCGGGGAATCGCTGTGCCCCGTGTAGAAAAAGAGATAGCGACCGTTCACCTTTACGACGGAGCCGGTCCCTATCCATGCATCCTGCCCGCCGTCACGGGAAGCTTCCAGCACCGGCCCCTCGTGCTCTTCATACGAAGTGAAGTCGCGCGTGGTAAGCAGATACACGGAATGATTGTACGAATCCCCGCCCTCTTTGAGGTAGTAGATGTAATAGGTTCCGTCCTCTGCATAGGGCATGGTGTCGCCGACATACGGCTGCGCCGTTCCGTCTTTTTCCGGCAGAAAGAATGTCGTATACGCATACGAGGCTTCTTTATTCCCCGGCGTGCGTGTGTCGAGCACCGGCTTTCCCTTCTGCGCGCACGAAACAAGGAGCGGCAGAAAAAGGGCGGACAAGCATTTTTTTCGTATTCCCATAGCGTGCCTCCTTATCTGGCGATTCTGGCTGGAGATTCCTTACAGGACTTTCTTCTGGTAGATTTTTAGTCCCGTAATCTCCACCGTTACTTCCCCCAGGTTTGCCGTCTGTTCCGAGCCGAACTGGAAGAGCATCTCAAAATCCATATCGGTCACAAAGGTGTCCTTTGTGTCAAAGCTGAACGTCTGCTCTGTCGTCGTAAAATCAATCCGTTCGGCAATGCGGGGATCCCAGCCGCCAAGGGGATTCAGGAAGAATCCGCAGGAAACGTTCTTGTCTGCCTTTGCCGTTATTTCCACGGTATAGTAGCTGTCAGCCTCCAGCGTGAGTGGATTCTTGCCGTAGCCGTAGATGAGCTTGTTGTGCCAGTCGGTAACGCCGCCCTGATCGATGCGGTAGAAGAGGCTGCCGTTTTCCGTCCAGATGGTTCCCACGCCGCGCTCGTTGTCCTCATCGGTGCCGTTGAATGTCTCCCACGCCAATCCTTCTTTTTCTGCGTTGCGCGTCGTGCGGCCGAAGGGGCTGAATGCATTGATTGTCTTGACGACTTCTTTGTCGCCTTCGAGCAGCCCGAATTCCACCTCCGTGATGGTGATGGTATTCGCGCTTACCCCGTCGGACGGATTTCCTATCTGGAGGCGGATTGCCGGATCCGCTACGTCTTTGTCGGCGGTGAATGTTCCGCTGAGCACCGACGCTTCGCCTGCCTTCAGGTTGATTCCGGCAAAATTGACGCGGCACGCATCAAACTGGGAGCGGCTTTCCACCAGGCATTCCCCGCCCTGCGCCTTTTCTGCGCCCAGCTTTACGCTGTAGTAATATTTTTTTCCGCTTTCAATCTGCACGCCCGGAAGCAGGGCATCCGCCTTTATGCTCCACACGCCGCCGTCAGTGGGATAGCGGGAAATCTGCACTGCGGCGCTGCGGCTTCCCGCCGTGACGTGCGCATCGGAGCCGTCCCCGGCGCTTACCTGCACCGTGCCCTCTGCGTTTGCCTCAAACGTGTTTTTGAACAGCGGCTTCCTGCGTTCTTCCCCGGAAATCTCGTAGAGCTCTATTTTGTCGATGGTCACGCGGAAGTCCTGCGGAGTCGTGTCTGCCGGGTTTTCCGGGTTCGGGACAATCTTTCCAAGGTTGAGCATCAGTTCCGCCCTGCCGTTCCGTGCGCCCGTAAAGTTCAGCTCCAGCGGGGCAACGGACGTTCCGATCTTGACGTTGAACGCGCCGCCGAATGTCGCCCAGCCGCTCGCCTTCTCATCCCTGGCGATGATATGGGCATAGGTCTCTTTTGTCGATTTTGCCCAGATGCGCACTTTGTAATCGGCGGCCTTGAGCGGGAATCCTTTCCGCACCAGCTGGATGTCGCCGTCCCCGTTCCCCGGATTCTGTATGTCAAAGACGTAGGCGCCCTGCTGCAGTGAGCCGGATGCCAGTTTTGCGTCGGCAATCTGGGCTTTCCAGCAGGAGTCGTCTGCCTGCGCGGTGCTGAAATCGAATGTCCGGTACACAACGGCATCCGCCGTCTTTTTGCTGACCGTCAGCGTCGCGTAGGCTTCCGCCGTGTTGCCGTCCGCATCGGTCACCGCATATACCAGCTCGTAGTTTCCCGCATTCTGGGGAACGGCCTTTCCGTTCCTGAATGCAAGGGGCGGCGTCGATTCTATGGAGATGCGGGATGTAATCTCCCCGTCCTCTTTGTCGGAGGCAGCGACGCCTTCCATTGCATTCCATTCTGTTCCCGCCTGAACGACGGCGTCCGCAATCCCGCTGATTTCCGGGGCTGTATTTGTCTTTGAGCAGGACGCGAGCGCAAAAAGCATTCCCGCTGCTGCTGCCGCATATAGTCTGTTGTGTGCCATTCCTTACCTCCGCTTAAAACCGGTCGTACGCATTCTGGTACACGGTCCGTATCTCGTTCAGATACACTTTTTCCGTCATTTCTTTCTGGAACTTATTCCAGTCCGCATCGGAGACGCCGCCCTTCATCAGCCATTTGATAAGGTTCGTGCGCACATAGTCGTTCAGGTTCGTCTCATAGGTGCTCAGCGTGTTTAGCTCTTCCATGGTGAACGGAAGGTTCCCGCAGGGAAGCACCGTCTTGCCCACAAAGGGTTTTGCATGCTTCCGGAGCCGCTCCAGCCTGAGTTTTGCGCGCGGCTCCATGTTGACCACATTGTTCCATGCGTAATCGGAAAGATAGATGATGCCGAACGGCGCGTTCTGGAGGCGCAGCTCGTCGGACGTCATGCCGTCGGGAATCGGCTTCTGGACGAGCATTCCTTTCTCGTCCCGCGCCTCTTCATAGACGATGCCGATGGGGCCGTAGTTTATCTGCGCGGAAATCTCCGGGTCATAATAGCGGTCAAAGTAGGCGAGCAGGACTTCCACGTTCGGGCAGCTGCTGAACACGACGACCTCGCCGATGCCGACTTCCGGATTGTTGGAGACGCAGATGGTCTGGTCGCCGTGCGGCCCGACGAGCGGATTCATCGTGATGTAGTTTCCGGGATTGGAGACGACCGTCTCGCTTTCCCACCAGTAGAAGGCACCGTACGTCTCAAGGCCTTTGCCGTTTGCAAGGAAGTTGTCCTGCGACTGCTCAAAAGATACTTTGTCGATAAGGCCTTTGTCCACCCAGCCGGCGATAAAATTGGTGGCTTCCTTAAAGCGCTCGTCCGTTATCGTGTACGTCACTTTTCCGTCCACGATGATGCGGTGCTCCAGGTTGTCGTTCAGACCGAACATGCCGTACAGGTCGCACTGGTTTCCCTGCCAGTTGTTGTACACGAAATTCAGGGGGCGCTCATCGTCCGCCTTGCCGTTCCCGTTCATGTCGTTGTCGCGGAAGTAGGTCAGCAGCGATTCCATCTGGGATGCATTCAGGGTAAGCCCGTCTTTTACGTCTGCCTCCTGCACGCCCGGAAGCCTCCCCGCCTGAATCGCCTTGATTGTCCACGCCTTGTTCAGGAACAGCAGATTTGGATTCTGCAGCAGCCCCATCTCTTCGATGCGCGGCAGGGAATAGATTTTTCCGTCCTCCACGTTCACCAGCTGGCTTCTGATGTCCGGGCGTTCCTCAAAAATCTTCCGCAGGTTCGGCATATACTCAAGATAGTCGCTGATGGGTACGAGCACCTTGCGCTTTGCATATTTGATGATTTCGCCGGAGCTCATTCCCGCATGGTAGATTGCGTCGGGGCGGTTGTTCGCGTCGCCGAAAATCAGGTTCTTCTGCTGGGCATAGACCGACTCTGAGACGTTTTCCCAGATGACGCTGACGCCGGTGCTTTCCGCAAGGTTCTGCATAACGAGCATGTCGTTGTAGTCCAGCGCCGATGCATTTTTGGAAGAATACACGCTGAAAGAAATTTCCTGCGCAGCCTTTTCGTTCAAAATCGGTTTTGCCGGATCTGTCCACTGGAAGCCGTAGTCGGACACGAGCGTGTCCAGCCCGGTGCCTTTTTTGCCGCCCTTTTGTTTTCCGCATGAGGTGAGCGCGCAGAGCGCAAGGGCCGTCACAGAAACAACCGTAACAATCTTTTTCATATATATCCTCCTAATAACATAGTGCGCTAGTCTTTTAAAGAACCAATCATTATTCCCTGCCTGAAGTATTTCTGCACAAAGGGATAGAGCATCAGCACCGGCAGGCTGGACACGATGACCGACACATACTTAATCTGCGTCGCGAGCCGGTACTGCTCCAGAATCGTCTCGCCGCTTCCGCCGACCGTGCTTTCCGCCGCAATCAGAATCTCTTTGAGCACCAGCTGCAACGGATACAGCTTTTCGTCCTGCAGGAAAATCATGGCGTTAAAGTAGCTGTTCCACTGGCCGACCGCATAGTACAGCGCCATCACTGCGATGATGGGTTTTGCGAGCGGAACCACAATCATCAGGAAGGTACGGAAATGTCCTGCCCCGTCGATTTTTGCCGCCTCTATCAGGCTGTCGGGAATGCTCGACTCAAAGAAGGTCTTTGTCATGAACAGGTTCCAGACCGACAGAACCGCAGGCAGGATGACCGCCCACATCGAGTTGATGAGATGCAGCCCGCTCATCACGTTGTAGAACGGAATCAGTCCGCCGCCAAAGAACATGGGGATGATAAAGTACACCATCAGAATCTTTTTGAACGGAAGATTCTTGCGGCTCAGCGCCCATCCTGCGGGGATGGTCACCAGCAGGGAAATCGCCACGGTCAGCAGCGTATAGACGATGGTGTTCAGGTAGCTTTTCCACACGCTTGATACCGTAAGGATTTTTGAGAATCCCGACAGCGTGATGTCCACCGGGTACAGAAAGACCTTGCCCGCGAGCACGGCGTCCGGGTCTGAGATGGACGCGATGATGATAAAGTACAGCGGATACAGGACGATGAACGCCAGCAGTATCAGTATGAATTCCGTCACAATATAGAAGAATCCGCTGCCGTCTCTGTCCAGACGCTCGATATTGGAACTGATGCTATTCATGGCTTCCTCCTACCACAGTGAATTCTCAGAGAACTTCTTTGATGTCGTGTTCGCGATGACCAGCAGCACGACGTTGATGACGGAATTGAACAGACCGATTGCCGTCGCGTAGGCTTGGTCTGGTACGCCCGTCAGGCCTTTTTTGTAGACATACGTCGATATCAGCTCGCTTACACCCAGGTTGCCGTCCGTCTGCATGAGCAGGGCTTTTTCGTAGCCGACCCCCATGAGCCCGCCGATGGACATAATCAGCATGACGCTGACAATCGGGAGGATTGCCGGAAAATCGATATGGATGACCCGCTGGAATCGGGTGGCTCCGTCAAGGACAGCCGCCTCGTGCTGCTGCGGATCCACATTGGAAAGCGCGGCAAGGTAGATAATCGCGCTCCAGCCGAAATCCTGCCAGTTGCTTGAAAGAATGTAGAGCGGGCGGAACGCAGCAGGCTCAAGGAAATAGGAATAGCGCTCAAGACCGAGCTCCGCGAATATGTTGTTGATAAGGCCGTATCTTCCAAAGAAAAGATTCAGCATACCGACCAGGACGACCAGTGAAATAAAATGCGGCACGGTAAAAATCGTCTGCAGGAACTTGCCGAACTTTTTGCACTTGAGCGAATTGAGCAGCAGCGCGACGATGATGGGCAGCGGGAATCCGATGATAAAGCCTTCGATACAAATCAGGAAGGTGTTCTTCATCAGCGACCAGAACTGGACATCCCTGAAGAAGCGGGTGAAATTCCTGAGGCCGACCCATATCGTCGTGTCGGAGAGAATTTTGTCTCCCGGCATAAAATCCTGAAAACTGATGAGGACGCCATAAATCGGCAGGTAGTTCATCAGGAAAACGATGACGACCGCCGGCAGAATCAGGATGTAAAAGGGAATGTGCTCTTTTACGTTCTGTACCTTTTTCTTTTCACTTGATGCACGCATAGTTCCTCCTGAATAGACCTGTCCGGAAAACGCCTGCTTTCCGGGCAGCTTTCTTATATGGAAAGTGCTGAAAAATGCAGTTTTTAAAGATGTCCATATTTTTTACAGACATTTACTTTGTGAACCGCTTTATAAGTAAAGTATACGCCCGCTTTTACATTCTGTCAATTTATTTTTGCGTATTTTGTAAACTTTTTGCTATTTTCTGGTAAAATAAGCAAATTTTCTGTAATTTATTGACATTTAGTTTACGTTTTGTAAAAACCCTTGTTTTTTTATTCCGCCTGTGTTACACTGTCAGTGCTGTTACATAATGTAAAAGAGGAGGAAGCCTTTCGATGGCTCTGAAGCGCATTACCATGCAGGACATCGCGGATGCCTGCGGCCTGTCCCGGAACACGGTCTCAAAGATTTTCAACAGCCGGGGAAGCGTCCCGGAAGCCACCCGGCGCTTTGTGCTGCAGAAAGCGGAGGAGCTCGGCTACATGCAGTTCGGTGCCGGTACGGAGCCGGCGCCCCGGCAGCCTGCCGCCCCTGAAAAGACGCCGCCGCAGGGAATGAAGAACATTGTGCTGCTTACCAAGCGGATTCCCAACGACTACCACTTTGGCGCGCTCTTCCTTCCTTCCTTTACGGAATGCCTGAGCCGCGCGGGATACACGCTGACCATGTACGAGGTAAAGGATGCCGCGTTGGCCGAAAAACGCCTTCCGTCCCACATGGTGCCGGAGCAGACGGCGGGAATCATCACCATAGAGATTTTTGATGCGGACTACCTGCAGATGCTGAGCGCGCAGGGCATCCCGTTGCTTTCGGTGGACGCCTTTGCCGGGGCGGGGCTCGCAATCCTTGACTACGACTTTATATCGATGGAAAACATGGCCAGCTCCATCGCGCTCACCGGGCACCTTATCGCGCAAGGGGCGCAGAAGCTGGGCTTTATCGGCGACATACGGCACTGCAACAGCTTCTATGAGCGCTTTACCGGCTTTTCGCACGCCCTTGAGGAGCACGGGCTTAAGCTGGACAAAAAAATCTGCATTCTGGAGAACGATTCGGAGCCCTATGCGGACGAGGAATGGCTTGTGCGGCAGATAGAAAGAATGCCCTTCCTGCCGGATTCCTTCAGCTGCGCGAACGATTTTCTGGCGATAAACGTGCTGAAGGCGCTCAAAAAGATGAATGTCTCCGTTCCCGGCGGCATCCGGATTGCGGGATTTGACGGAATCCTCCAGTCCGAGGTGATAGAGCCGTCTTTGACGACGGTAAAAATTCCCGGCGCCGAAATCGGAAAAATGGCGGCGGAAATCCTGCTTGACCGCATCCGCAGCAGCACCAAGCCGTTCCGGAAAGTCTACGTAAAAACGCTGCCCGTGTTCAGAAATTCTACG
>DGUD01000115.1 GCA_002393865.1 Treponema sp. UBA4319 | reverse complement strand
TACATGATTTACCAATACCGCGTCCGTATTCAGATAAAATACATCTCATGCTGAAGCCCTGGGATAAAGGCGGGACGGCGCACGCAGCGGCTTTATCTGCCGCACGCAGCCGCTTTGTGCCCGCCGTCTCCGCACGCCGGACACAGAACTGATTTCCGTGACCGGGTGGGACGGCGGGCAGCTATCACCATCGGACTTTCCACCGCTCACAGAGCGCACCGGGGCTTTCCCTGTGAGCGGACACTATTTTTTTCGCGGATGCAGCCTCTCCTGCCTGCGGAGCCCGTCCAGGAATGCCTCAAAGCGTTGCTCGTCCACCGGAATATCCGCCCAGTCGTCCGTCCACGCGGAAAGGTAGGCCGCATTCGAAAGAGAGAGCGAATTCAAGCCCTCCTCCCCGCGGGCAATCATGGCGGAACCGCTGAGGATTGCCTGCGCAAAGGCCTCCAGCACCAGCGCGTGCCCCTCCGGCTCAGCGGCAGAGAACTCCTCGTACGCCATCCGGGGGCTGACAAAGCCCTCCTTTGCCGAGAAGCAGAACTCGCGCTCCGGAACATCCAGCTTCCACCATTTAAGCTTGCCGTCCTCAAGCACTAGCTTGCCCCGGTCACCGGAAATCTCAAGGCGGTTCGTGCCCGGCGCCTCGCCCGTCGTGGTGATGAAGCTTGCGGTGGCTCCGTTCGCATATTCGGCGAAAATCGTCACATCGTCCTCGACGTCAATGTGATGGTATTTTCCTACGCTGCAGAACGCCCGCACGCGGCGGGGCATCCCGAAAATCCACTGCCACAAATCAAGGTTATGCGGAGCCTGGTTCAAGAGCACGCCGCCGCCTTCGCCATCCCACGTGGCGCGCCAAGTCCCCGAATCGTAGTAGGCCTGGGTGCGGTACCAGTTGGTGATTATCCACACAAGCCGCTTGGGCTGGCCGAGCAGCCCATCCTGCACAATCTCGCGAGCCTTTGCGTAGAGCGGGTTCGTCCGCTGGTTGAACATGATACCGAATTTCACGCCGGAGCGCGCCGCAGCATCGTTCATCTCTCGTACCTGCCGCGTGGCAACCCCAGCAGGCTTTTCCGTGAGTACATGGATTTTGCGGGCAAAGCACCGCATCGCCATCTCCGGATGCAGGTAATGCGGGACGGCAATCAGGGCGGCATCGATACGGCCGCTCGCGAGCATCGCATCAACATCGGTGAACTTCGCCACGCCGGAGATGCCCTCCAGCCGAGCCGGGTCTATGTCGCAGACGGAGCTCAGCTCCACGGAGGGGCACTTGCCCGCCTGCACATTCCTCAGATGTCCGCTGCCCATATTTCCCAATCCTATGATTCCGAGCCTGATTTTCTCCATATCCTATGCCTCCTTACGCATCTTTGAGCAAAGCCCTGAGGGCTTCCACCGCCGCATCGAACGCCGCCCTCTGTGATGGGTAGCAGTACGGCGCAAGCGCGGGCTTCCGCCCGCCTTCAAGCTTTTCCAATCCGGCAAAGACTGCCAGGTGCGGCTCCACCGTGAGCACGCTGCCCTTGTACTGCCTGAGCAGGAAGGGGAGCCTGCCAGCCCCTGCCCCGGCGGGAACCACACGGCCGTCAGGCAGCGCGTCCTTGACATGCATGTACCAGACATACGGCGCAAGCACGTTCCACGCCTCTTCGGTATCCTGGCCGCACTGGACAAAATTTGCCGGGTCAAAGACGGCCTTCAGCTCCGGCAGCTCCCGGTGGATTTCCGCGCAGCGCGTGGCGACGTCGCCAAAAATGCCCTTCTCGTTCTCGTGGCAGAGGGTAATCGCATAGCCTCTGGCAGCCCCTGCAAAAGCCGCAAGCCGCTCAAGCACCTGCCCCCGGCAGTCCTCCGCTTTTCCGGCCGGAACATAGAAGCTGAAAAGCCTGAGCGTATGAGCCCCGATGATGCCGGCGGTGTCAAGGCAACGGCGGAATTGCTCCAGATGCGGCTCAAAATCATCCCCGATACCGATTTTGCCGAACGGGGATCCTACCGACCATACGCTGATTCCCGCGTCGTCCAGCCGGAGCCGGAGCTCCTTTGCCTCTGCCGCGCCGATATCCGCAATATTCCTACCGTTCACGCCCCTGATTTCCAGCAGGGAAATCCCGTTCTCCACCAGAGCCGCAATCTGGCCGTCAATCATCCCGTCCGCCTCGTCGGCAAAGGCCGCAAGGGTATGCTCCATGAAAGCCTCCTTAAGGCGCTTGCCAGCCTGTGAAGCACTGCAAGCGTCTTGCTATAAGCCCATACTAGCACGAGCATATTTGCATTACAATTGCTAAAAAAAGCGAATTATATTGCAATTTCGCGCATGACGTGCTATGCTTGCCGCGATGCTGGAAGAATTCGATTTCGGGGATATATATGTCCGCCATGCTGTAGACGGGCGTCCGGAGCAGGCGGACTATACAATGCATGTCCATAACCGCTGCGAGGTGTATCTCTTCATATCCGGGAACGTGGAATACCTCGTGGAAGGCTCACGCTACCCGCTGGACACAGGCAGCCTGCTGATAATGCGCCCTTCGGAATCCCATGCCGCCCGGATTCTGGGCAGCTCGCGCTACGAACGCTACGCCGCAAATTTTCCTGCGGCATATCTTGCGGGCATAGACCCGGACGCCCTGCTGCTGCGGCCGTTTCTGGAACGCCCGCTGGGGAAAGGGAACCTGTTCACCGGAAGAGACATGGACATGAAGCTGGCAGAGCAGCTCTTTGCGGAGATGGCGGCTCCCGCAGCCCCGCGCGAGCGGAACATCGTCCTGCACACACATATCGGAATGCTGCTCTACATGATTGCCGGGGCTTTTTCCGCGCGGGGCAAGACGGTGCCGGCAGTACTGACGTTCCCGGAGCGGGCGGTCAGCTACATCAACCGCCATCTCTTTGAGGAACTGAGCGTGCGCGCCCTTGCCGGACATTTCAATCTGAGCACATCGCAGTTCTCACGGCTTTTCAGGAAAGGCGTCGGCTCCTCCCCCTGGGAATACATCCTGCGCAAACGGCTCGTCGCAGCAAGGGAACTGCTGGGGGACGGCGCGACGGCGCAGGATGCCTGCGAGCGCTCGGGCTTCTCAGATTATTCCTCATTCTACCGCGCCTACCGCACGTATTTCCACGAATCGCCGGGAGAGACGAAGGGCAGCTCCGGCAGCGGGCACTGAAAGGGCGGCATGCCCCTCCGGCCGCGCGAATCAACGCAGCGAGCCGCACGCAGCGGCTTTGCGCACGCCGGACACAGAACCGATTCCCGTCCCCTGTCCAGGGCAAACGCATTTTAAAGACT
>DGUD01000067.1:2009-16471 GCA_002393865.1 Treponema sp. UBA4319 | reverse complement strand
GCGGCATTCTCGGTGCCACAAGCATCGTCAATTATTTCTTCGGCTCCGTCAAGTCTGAATCTCTGGCATTTGCAGCTGATGCTGCAAAGACAATGGGCATCGTTGCGGTGGGATTAATATCCTGACCGCAGCAAGGGGGCGGCAATGCCGCCCCCCCCTCTTTCCAGAAAACAGAAAAATGAAAATAGGAGACATGAGAAATGGATGAATTTTTTTCCGCACCGGTACACAAAAGCCTGCTCGAAAAACCCATGTTTTTCGGCATCGGGCAGACAGCTTTCTGCGCCATCGCCATGGTGACAGTCATCCTGAGCTCGATGATTTCCGGAGTGTGCATCCTCCTAGGCATAGCGGCGATGCTCTTCTGCCGCTTCCTGTGCCGGAAGGACAACATGCTCCTCGAATTCATATTCCAGAATCTTGACGTCAAGGAATTCTACAGGGGGTGAGTGTATTGGACAACTGGGAAACGATTGACATACAGAAAATAAGGGCTGCCCATGAGAGGCAGCCCCACAGCATAGCGCCCGGCGCTTCCGCCGAACCCCATCGTGGTAATGATATACCGCAGGTTGGTGGGAATTCAAGCGGGTGTTCCGCTGAAAAGGTATTCACCGGCAGTATCGGAACCGGGAAGACGATATGCACGAATGCAATCATCAAAAAGATGGAGGAGTTCTCGCCGCACAACAATTTCTACATCGTAGAGGACGTGCCGGAGCTCCAGTACAGGGGGTAAGTGTTATGTCGATATTCAGGGACATTAATTTCAAAGTCTACGGACAAAGATGCGACGACATGTCGTCCCTGTGCCCGTGGACAATCATGGCGGTACCCGGAATCGTGCTGCTCAAGGGCGGCGCACTCTGCGGTGCGTTCGAGTTCGTGGCTCCGGACATAGGCTCTGCATCCGAAGCGCAGGTCGCAAATGTTGCGACCATGTTCAACCGTGCAATAATGCAGCTCGGAAAAGGCTGGACGGTACAGTTCGAGCTCCAGCGCCGGCAGAGCAACGAATATCCCCGCAGCCCCTCGAAGAATCCTGCGGCAGAGCTCGTGGAACAGGCACGCGCCTACAACTTCTCTGGGCACGGGAAGCATTTTGAAAATCGTTACTTCCTCATATTCACGTATGAACTCCCGCGCGAGGCTGAGCTGAAAGGAGCCTCATCATTCTACAAGAAGCAGGGCGAATCGGCCGTAAGCGCAGCAGAGCGGGAGCAGAAGCGCAAGGCGATGGAAGCAAAGAACCGGGACATCATCAAAAGCTGCGTCGACGATTTCATTGCGGTGACGAGCAAGGTGACAGCGGTGCTCGGTACAGTCATGGCAATCCACCGACTTGACGACAACGGACTTTTCTCCTTGATTCATTCCTCAGTGAGCATGGACTGGGGAGACAGAAAGCTTCCGGAAGATTACAAAATCTTTCTTGACAGCATTGTGAGCGACAGCGACATGCAGACATCGACGCCGCTGAAGCTGGGGGACTTTTACATCCCCATAGTGACGGTGAAGGATTTTCCGAACACGACAAGCCCCGCGATGTTCGACCTCATAAACCGCGCCGGTTGTTCCCTGCGCTGGTCTACGCGCTTCATGTGCTACAGCCGGGAGGACGCGGAGAAGAAAATCGAGGCGGCGGAAAAGCGCTTCCATTCTGCCCGCAAGTCCCTCGGCCAGATGGTCATGGAGAGCGTCATGCACGTCAATTCTGACCGAGAGAATTCCGCCGCAATCGCAGAAGAGGCGGATGCTTCTGCAGCACGGATCGCGCTGTCATCTGGCGCCATCGGCTTTGGAAGCTACTTGTCCAACATCATGGTTTTCAGTAAGAGCCTTCAGGAAGCGGAAGATGCCGCAAAATACATCATGGGCATTGTGACTTCGGCGGGTTTCTCCGCCAAGGAGGAGACCCACAACGCGCTCCAGGCATTCCTTGCCATGCAGCCCGGAAATATCTATGCCGATTCGCGGGAGCTGTTTATCTCGACAACAAACCTCTCACACATCGTCCCCGCCTCGTCCGTATGGGCTGGCATGGCAAACAACGGCTTCATGAGCGACATCTGCGGAAGCGCCCGCCCGCACGTCGTCTGCCAGACCGAATTCGGCATTCCGTTTTTCCTCAACCTGAACGTGCATGACGTCGGGCACACGTGGATTTCCGGCCCTACGGGCGCAGGTAAATCAACGCTGCTGGAGCTTCTGGAAGCACAGTGGCTCAAGTATCCGGGAGCACGCGTGATAATCTTCGACAAAGACCGCTCTGCAAGAGGCCTGACCATGTGCGTCGGCGGAAACTATCTTGAGCCGGGAAAGGATGCGACGACCTTCCAGCCGCTTGCAGAGCTCGATACCCCGGAAGACCAGCGCTGGGCAGCAGATTTCATCGAAATGCTGCTTCTGGAGCAGAAGGTGCAGGTGACACCATCAATGCGGAAGTCCATCTTCTCCACGATAAAGCTCCTTTCGACAAAGCCCGTGGCAGAGCGCGACCTTACGAGCTTCCAGCAGTACTGCAGCTACGAGAACCCAGAGACCCACAACAATGACGTTGAGGACGGGCTTTCCCCGTACGTCATCGATGGCCAGTATGGGAATCTTTTCGATTCCCAGTCAGCCAACGTCGCCATTCGCGACTGGACAATGATAGAGATGGGCAGCCTCATGAACATGTCGGAGTGCGTGGTGGCCCCGTCTCTCTACTATCTCTTCCATGAGTGCGAGAAGGTATTCGACGGGAGGCCGGTGCTGCTCGTCCTTGACGAGGCCTGGGTGTTCCTCAAGAACCCCGTGTTCGCGGCAAAGATTGTGGAGTGGCTCAAGACGCTGCGGAAGAAGCACGTTTTCGTCGTGTTCGCTACGCAGGAAATTGACGACGCGGCAAAAAGCCCTATCGGCGGCACCATCGTGAGCCAGTGCCCCACCAAAATCTACCTTGCCGACCCCGGCGCGGGTACGCCCATGATAAAAGAGGCCTACCGCAAGTTCGGGCTGGAGGACAGCGAGATAGACCTGCTCGCGAACGGCATGGTCAAGAAGAGGGACTACTATTACAAGTCATCGCTCGGCAGCCGGAAATTCCAGCTCGACCTCGATGCCCTGCAGCTGGGCATCCTCACGACAAGCCAGGAGGACCATCTCCTGCTCGACGGCCTCGAACAGGAATACGGCCGGAATTGCGGGCGCCCGCTTGTCAACCAAATACTAAGGGCAAAAGGCATCGATTTCTCATACCTGCCGGACGCCCTAGACAATACCAAATATATAAGAAGGAGGAATCACAGATGAAGAAGGTTTTCAGAGGCTGTGCCGCCGCCCTCATGCTGGCGGCATTCGCGGCATCCCAGGCGGCGGCCGACGCGTTCGGCATCATCGATGCTAAGAACGGCGCGGACATAGAGGCGCTGCTGCTCCAGCAGATAGAGCAGTACCTTCAGGACGCAAGGCAGCTGGAGCAGGTCATCAAGGAGGTGGAGATTGCCGAGCAGGATCTGAAGCTCAAAATCAGGCAGGCGACGGGTCTTGACATCTCCTCCATCGACTGGGGCAGCGGGAACCCGTTCGAGTCCATGCTGTCGCAGAGCGAGTATGTGCAGAGAATCAGAAGTATGGTCGGCAAAATTGACGGGATGCTCGCCGACGTCAAGAAGGCAAAGGACGCAATCTCGTCGGCGACCGTGGACATCGGTGGCACAAGCTTCTCCCTGTCCGACCTCCTCAGCATTTCCAGCCCGGAAGGGCTTTCCACCTTCGGCGAAAAAGTCTACGGCGGCGCGAAAAGCGCGCTCTTGGATGCAGCTGAAAAGTGGAGCCGGTCTCTGTCCGACGACGAGCGCCTGTACATCCGCCAGCAGTACGGCATGGATGCTACCGACTATAAGATGCTGCAGGACGCAAAACAGGCAGTTAAGGACAAGACCGCGGAGCTGGTGTCGGAGACGGAAAAGAGCCTTGAGCAGGTCAATAAGGGCCGCGAGGACTTTCACAAGGCGAACGGCAAATTCATCGAGATGCTGTCCACCAACCCGGACATGTCCCAGCTCCAAGTGACATACGCGGCCGCAATGGGCACACACCTCAACGCACAGGCGACGCAGCAGCTTGTCGAGCTGTTTCAGGATTCGCTTTCACTCCAGATGTACCAGCAGGCAAACGAAGAGCGCGAGAAGGCCGCGAAGGAGGCGGAGGAGGAGCGCGCCCGTATCGAGCGGGCCGAGGCCTACAACCGGAGCACCGTCCCGGACTGGTTCTTCGCCGAGAGAGAGGACACGTACTCCAATTCGCAGCCGTCCGGCTCAGGGAAAGGGAAATACGCCCGGGGAGGGTTCTGACCATGATGGACAACACCCTCACCTACGTGGTGGACTATTTCGGGAGGCAGCTGGGCTACTACATGGCCGTAGCGCTCGATTTCGCAAAGCTCATCATGCTCATCGGCGTCATCTGGTCGAGCGTCCAGGTCGCCTTCGGCACGATGGAAGTGCGCAAGGCCTACGTCGGCTACATCGTGAAGTTCTTCCTCTTCCTCGTCATCATGCACTTCTACCCCGGATTCACGAACGGGCTGATGAACGCCACGCAGGACATTGCGATAGGTGCGTCCGGGCAGTCCACCGGGCAGATTCTGGAGGACTTCAAGGGTCGGCTGGAAGAATACTCGGAGCTTTCCAACATGTACAGCGGGAACACCGGGAAAAAGCAGAAGAAGCAGACGGGAACTTTTAATAAGAAAATGTCCGCCGTCACCAAGTGCATCTCGAAGGACAATATGGGGAAGTGGCACCTGAACCTTTACGCCACACACGAAACACCATGGGGTTCAAAGTACCGCTACCTGTCCCCCGACGCCATCTTCAACGTAGTGCTCATCAGCGCGGAGATAATGCGCGAGAACGAGTGGGCGTTCGACGTCGTGGCGAATTCGCAGAACGAAGGTGTGTTCGGCAATAAAAAAAGCAAAAGTGAACTCGAAAAAATGAAGCAGGAGAGTGACATCAACGGCGAGCATCACCAGAATGTAAGACAAATGGTTGAGGCCGGTAACATGACGGTGGAGCTGCTGCACATCGACTTTGGCGCATTCTTCCGCTACGGGCTGTGCCTTGTGGCCTGCGTCGGCATCATCGTGCTCACGCTCGGCTGCCTTGTGCAGTACATCATGTGCCTTGCTGAATGGCATATCAGCTGCGCCGCCTGCGGGCTGTTCATTCCCTTCATGCTCATGGACGGGCTCAAGGATTTCGCGAGCAAGGTGATAACGGCGCTCTTTGCGCAGGCAATCAAGATGCTGATGATAACGACGACACTATTCTGGGCGGTGCACGCCTTTGCCTGCATGGCGGATAACGTCATGAACGACGGTGCCCAGTTCGGCTTCGTCCAGTTCGCAATGGTCATATTCACCGGCATCGTCGTCTCGGCTCTTACCGCCAATGCCCCGAAGATTGCCCAGACGATATGCAACGGTACACCCAACATGTCGATGGGCGAGTTTGCTGCGACGGCGGCGGGTGTTGGAGCTGCGGCAGCGTTTGCCGGGAAGCATGCCGCCCAGGCTGGACGTCTTGGCTTCGGTGCTGCAGGCGCTGGCGGCAGGGTTCTCGGTGCAGGCCTCGATGCCGCGAAGCAAACTTGGGCACAACGGAAGGCTGCGATGGAACAGGCTGTTACACAGGACGGCGGGCTTGGAGAGCGCATGTGGCAGACAGAGCAGAAGTCACGGGGACACCCGGAACGGTTTGCCACCGCCGGTGCCTTGGCAGGAAGCTTCTTTGCGGGCGCGGGACGCCAGATGGGCAGGGAGGCGAAGGGCGCCGCACAGGACTTCGGCAGCAAGTTCATGTCCGGAACGAACGGGAACATCTTCATGGGCACAGCCTTCAAGCAGACTCCCGGCGCAAAGCGTGATACTGGTTCTGGTGCCGGAAAGAATCAGCCCGTCCCACCGAAGGATGCCCCCGCCAAGGGCGGCAAGGAAGGAGGCGGCTCCTCACCCGGCGGCGGAACAAGGACATAAACAAAAAAGAAAGGGCACCGCATGGCGCGGTGCCCTTACTTTTTATGTGCACTATAAAAAATCAGCGCTCTATGCCACCCCGTTCACGGCGGCGCGGCTGCGGCAGGGGGAAGCTCGCAAACACCTTGCCGGGGTTTTTCGTCATGAGCTGCAGCCTTCCCTTCACTGCTTCCCATGAGAAGTCCTCGTTGATAAGCTCCACCGGCTCGCCGTCGAAATCTATGTCGTCATAATAGAGCAGGGCTTTCAGCGGCTGCATTGTGCTGACGTCACCGTATTTTTCCTGGTACCAACCGAGCATCTCCCCAAGGCTGAACCGTGCGGAAAGGTAGGCGATGTCCACAAAGTCCTTCAGCCTAGTGCCGTCGTCCGTGATTGCAGCAAGCTTCATGCAGCAGACGTCCTCAAGGCTTGCAAGCCTCACACCTTCCTCCTCCACAAGGGGGCGCACCAGCGGATAGTCGTACCGAATGCAGTCGATGAAGATGTCGCCTATGTCGCCCTTGAGCGTGTTCTTCGCACGGAAACGCTCCTTGAAGCCGTAGCGGCCTTGGAGATACCGGCAGAATTCCGGGACATCTATTTCATCCCGTGTGAAAAGGTCGAGGTCGATGCTTTTCCGGTGCCCCAGCCGCAGGGCTATTGATGTGCCCCCGACAAGGAAGAAGTTGCGGAATTCCGGCTCCGACAGCAGCATCCTCAGCAGCCCAAAAGTTTTTTCCGAGACTGTTCCCTTCTGCAGCACAGCAGCTCCTCCTCTTTGAGCTTAAACAGGGCGCACGCCCAGCAGATTTCACGCCGGTGGAGCTTGGGGATGCGGCGGACTATTTCCCCCACATTGCCGAAGCCGCCGTACAGCTGGAGCATGGCATAGTAGTCTTCCTCCCTGCCGTATTCCAGCACCCGCCGCACGACGGTCTCGGCCATGCGGTTCCAGTCCCACCGGGGCGATTCAGTGTCATATTCCCACAATATGGTTTTGGAGATATGCTCCTTTTTATGTGTTTCCCAATCGCTGAAAAAGCCCATGCCGCCCTCCTCAGCAAATGCCGTACTTGTTGCGGTAGGCTTCGAGCGTCGCCCAGCTTATCCTGCCGTCGTTCCAGAACTGTTTGGCACAAGCCTCCGCAGCCTCGAAATAATTGTCGAACAGCAGCCACTCGCCCTTTGCGTAGTAGTCCCGCAGGATTTTTATGTCCTCCTGCATCATCTTGGGCAGCGAGCTTTCGTCAAGCTCCACGTCTTCGTTTATGAACATGCGGTACCACCTTCTTGCACACCTAAAAAAAGCCCCCGGATTGTCGTCCGAGGGCTGCTATCTACTCTTTGATGAATTCCTCATCATAAACTTCCAAACCTGTATCATTGACAGGTTTGAGGATTACATTGCCTTTGTCGTCTTCCTCATAGGGAATCGTTTCTGCAGGAGCAGGGAAAGTCCCATCTGGATTTTTCATCTTATAGAGATACAACTGACGTAATTTTTCATCCACAAAATAATAAATAGACATTTGTTCGTCGCCATCAATAAGAACACATGTTCCATCCTTGTTGAACACAATTCTTTCAAAAGAATAGTACTCGGTATCTTTATTTGTAGAAACGAACGTATTTCCTGAAATACCGTTTTTTGAGGAGAGTTTTCCACCACCCTTTGCAGAATCCTTTCCGTCATCCTTGCAGCCCGCAAAAGCAAATGCTGCAGCAATCACCACCATAGTCAGGACAAATGCCTTCTTCATAAAAAATACTCCTGACGTGCCCATTCAAGGGCAGCGCACGTCCTGCACCCGGCTGACACCATCTCCTCACGGTGGTGGTGAGGATTTAAGCATAGCATGAAACGGGCATAATGTCAAGCACTATTATACAGTTTATCTAAAGTCAATACTTCAACCTTAGAAAAATTTGTTATTTTTAGCGGGGGAATTATCCACATTTCCATCAGTCGCGGAGGCACACGGGAAGCCGTAGCGGCTGTGGTAATGTGGGTAAACCCACCGCAGCAGGCAGCATTTAAGACAATTTTGTGCTACTAGTAGCACAAAATAAACTTAAATACCAGTATCTTTCTTTCGGGGGGCTTGCATTTTGTAGAAAATATGGTACAGTTATAAGCGTAAATAACTTGGGGACAATTTCCATAGACGTGTGGGAACCTCCAAGTGTATGATGTTCGGAAGACGTTCCGGGCGCCATGCCAATTCGGGCTGCCTTCATGGGGCAGCCCATGTTTTTATATATGATTCCATTCCTAGATATTTCAGACAATTTTGTGCTAATGTTAGCACAAAATAAACTTAAATGCCGCCTTCCCGTCAACGTTCCTTCCCTTGCCGTTCCGTATACCCGCTGCCGTGCACGAGCCTGCCTGCACCCTTGCCCCTGCCGCCTGCACGGGGCTCGAATGTCACCTCCTCGCCGTAGTTCCATCCGTCCCCTGCCGGGGTGCGCAGTGGGACATACCAAGCCTTGCCAGTGCGCACATCCTCAACCACGGCCGCATTCGTCCACACCGTTTCATCATCCATTGTATATATCTTCCTGAGCACCCCCGTTATCCTGCCGTCCGTCCCGGCATCATAGAGCCGCAGCTTTGACAAGGGGGAAATGAACTTCGCGGCATCAAAGTACATGTTGTACCTGCCGAGCGCCCGCAGGTCGTCCTGCCACCCGTCCCGGAGCTTCCAGCAGCCGGAGCTGACGGAGGCAAGCCCCAGCCCCTGCAGGTGTTCCATCCGGCGGCGCAAGCGCGGGGCGGGGAACGTCACCGGGATGAACGCCTGCTTCCCGCCCACAGCCCCCAGCGAAGCGGCAAGCCCTTCGATTTCTGCATCTGCCGGAGTCCACCTGTCCGCCTCCAGCTGCCGCTCCTTTGCGGCATCCAGCTCCTTCCGGCTCAGGGTGCCGAGCATGGACGTGAGGATGTCCGACGCATTCTGCCGTCCAAAGCTACGGACAAAATCAGGCGGAATCCGGCGGATGGCGTTCCCGTCGATGTCCTGCCCGTTGATGAGCACATGCACATGGGGATGGCCTGTATCAGTGTGCACCGCCGCCTGCCACTCGAATTTTATGCCGGTGTCCCGCGAGGCCTTTGCCATCCAAAGCTGCGTGAAGGTCTTGAGCTCATCCGCCGACATGGGTGTTCCCGGCGACAGTATGAATTTGTAATGCCTACCGGACGGCGCCATGTCAGCCTTGTAGCGCGCTTCCGTCACGTTCCCGAACAGCTCCGGCTGCACGCTCACCCCTTCCTTCCCAACCTGCGGCATATAATGGGAAAGAAATTTCTTATGGGCTTCAGCAGAGCCGCCGTAGGTCATCTTGACCATGCAGGGCTGCCTACCCTGCAAGTCCGGCCGTACAGCCCGGCGCGGAGGCTTCCCGCCTTTTCCGCTTCCCTCCAGCTTCCGCAGGAATGCCTTGACGGCCTTGTACTCGTCCCTGTCCCGCTTCCTAGAAAAACGGAGGTGTAAGGGCTTCCCGTTGTCCGTTTCCGGGAACAGAATGTTCCATTTTTTGTCCTTCAAAGTTTTCTGTCCTTCCATACAGACATGCTCCTTTCCGGAGTTCAGTTCTCCGGCATGATGAAATCAAGAGTGAAATGAGGCTGTATTGAAGGGAAATATCTTTAAGACTATTTTGTGCCAACATTGGCACAAAATTATCTTAAAATGTTGAAAAATCCGAACGTATTCGGAATGTAATTAAAAAAAAGGAAATGTATACAGCTAAATCATGACAGGGAAAAAACTTGCGCAGCAAGCGAATACACGCTTTATCTTGCATTCCCTGTCATATACTTTCATAATAGACCGTTCATCCCCCGGTGTCAAGGGAATCCCCTCATAAAAATAGAGAATCCTTCATGTTTAAGTTTATTTTGTGCCGAAATCGGCACAAAATAAACTTAAACTTAGAGAGGATACCCCCTCATTAGGTTCATCAATCCAATGTTGATTATCGACAGTGGACAATACCACTGCGGATAATCCGTTGATGGAAAATCAATAGATGCAAAAGATAATGCAATTGGCACTGGAGAAGGAATGGAAACTATCATGCGTCTTTAAGTTTATTTTGTGCCGAAATCGGCACAAAATTGTCTTAAACTCAGACAGGATGCCCCTCGTCGAGCTTATGCAGCATGCTCGTGGACTTCCTCGAACATGTAGCGGCTTATAATCCGCTCAAGCACCTGCGGCGCAGACTCCGACAGCTGCGCTATGTCGTCAATCAACTCCAGCTCGTACCGCCTACCATCTGCGGAAAACCAGATTTCCTTGTCGTTTATACAAACGTTGCCCTTGTGGTTCCGTGCATAGAACAGCCCCTTAGCAAGAAAGCGGAGCCCTTGGAAGCGAACCACGCCGTTGCGCCCGGCCGTCCTCGGCTCCTTGACGCAGAGAATGTCGTTAGTATTCTGGGGCGGGACTCTCCAAACCGGCGTTGTTTTCCTCGGCGGTTTGGCGAAATGGGAGTTGAAATAGTCCACGCCCTGCTTTCGCAGGTACACGTTTGCCTGTTCTACGGTTCGTATGTTGAGCCTCTTGAATTCGTTGCAGATTCGGAGCTGTATGGTCTCGCCCTGCCGTTCGACCTTACCCTTTGCCTGCGGGGACTTTGCAAGATGTAGTGTTATCCCAAGCTCCTTTCCCATCGCCTGCCATAATGGTATTTTCTTCCCGCCTTCCGCCTCCAGCTGCAGCTCCGTCGATATGTCGGCCGCCTCTCTGGGGTTGTAGCTGAACACGGGAGACCTGTCGGAATAGTCCTCCAGCTCAACGCCGTAGTCTTCAATCACACGCCGCCGCGTCTCGATGTAGCCGTAGCGGCATTCGTTCTTGCAGATGTACGCTCCGAGGAGCTTGCTGGTCGCGTCGTCCGTGGCATGGTGCAGGGAATAGTAGGCGTTGTCCCCGCACCATTTGAACCATTGGAATGGAGTTGCGTCCCACTGGACAAGCTCTCCTTCATGGTCACGGCGAAAACGCCTGAGATGCGTTTCCTTCGCCCTGGGGTTCTTGTGCGAGAACGGGGAGATGATACCTTTCTCCGATAGGATTTTTCTCATAGAAGTCAAAGAAACTTTCACGCCATAATTTTCTTCCATATTGTCGCGGTGGTAAGCAAAGCTGACGGGCGTTACATCACTATTGTCTGCAATGTACTGGGCAAATATTTTTTCCCGTGTCCTGTCCGGGATACGGTTGTTCGACGGCCGCCCTTTCAGTCCGTGCGTAAAAATAGAATCGCCCTTGACCTTGTGCTTTTTTCTCAATGTGCAGAAATAGGCGGGAGTGTACCCGCATGCCTTGGCTGCAACCTTGTTCTGGATTTTGTGCTCATCGGCCAGCTTGAGGAACTTCTTCAAATTCTCTATAGAGGTTTTCACAAAAGTTTTTGTCGGCAGGAGCGGCAGCACACATTAGCGCAAGCAGAAAAAAAAATCCGATTTTTTTTTCTAAAAGCGGTTGACAGTGGTTTTGTGAGATTTTCTGTACTTTTTTCGCTGTAAGAGCTGTGTCCGCTCCCGATTTCACATTGCATGAGGATAGTATAACACGATTTTGGGGATTTGTGGGAGAGAATTTTAAGAAAAATATGGGATTTCGCGGAAGAAGTTACTTTTTGAACAGGTCGCTGTGCGTTCCCGTGCGCGAAAGATACAGCCCGCCACCCGTAACATAGTACATCAATAGCCAATCGGGTTGGATATGGCACTCGCGGAAGTCCTTTAGGTTGCCGACAAGTTGGTGGTCTTTGTTCTGCGGGGGGAGCGAAGCGGTTTTTTGTAGGATTGCAACAACATCTTTCAAAAGTTGCATATCATAGCCGCGCCGTTTCATCAGTTTGTAGTCCGCTTTGAATTGCGCACTTTTGTGGAGTTCAAGCATCAGTTATCAAGCTCCTCAAAAAAAGCGTCCAAATCGGTTGTGCCGCTTGCACCAACTGCGATCTGTTCCCGAATATCCGCCGCTGCTGCAAGCGTTTCCTCGTTCGGCTCGCCCTCAAAGCCATCCGCCTGATTTTCCGTCTGCCGCCTCATCCGTCTTACAAGGTATTCTATTACAGCAAGTTGCTCCGCATACGAGAGCAAGGCAAGTTCATTTTCGAGGTTTTTCATTTCCGCCGCTGACATTTCGCGCCTCCTGTTTCGTGATTTATGGATAGTATAACATGATTTCGGGGATTTAGGGGAGAGATTTTTAAGAATCCAGGAAAAATATCGGGGCGGGCTTGGGTGGGTACGATAAAAATTGCGGAGCAATGTACCAAATTCGGGGGCGGTGGTCGTTCGCCCACGGCGAACTTACCGAGTTTTGTCCGCTATGCTCCCAAAAATCGCGGGAAATAGTTGGAGCGATGGGGGAATTCGCAACGAGCGCGTAGCGCGAAGTCTACAGCAGGCTTCCCCCTTTCCTTATTACCAAGTGAGAGTGAGAGTGCGTTCCGAGCGTGTCGCCCGACCAGTAGCCCCCGTCCGCAGGGAACAGAAGTCTCGCCCAGCCGCCCATGCCGCCGTCAGAGATGATGTCGCGGATGCGTGTGTCCTGTGTGATGTTGCTTGCTTTCATGTGCGCTCCTTCTGAAGAAATGTCTTTCACACCCGCACTACTCGCATTGCACGAGAAAAGAAGAAAAATCGCTACCGTTATCGCAAGTTTCTGTTTCATTTTGTACCTCTTATCCGGGGATTTTAAGGGGCTGGAGCGAGGGGGAGACTTTCCCCCTTTGTGTTTCCTTACAGCCCCCGCTCTTTGAGCCATGCCTCTATGTGGTCGGCAATTTCCTTGTTATTAGTCTCCTGGAACATAAAGTGGCTGTTTCCCGTGATGCCGGCTTTTGGAAGATCTACCACAGTAGCGTCTCCTCCGTCTGCGTTGTAGTGTTCTGCAAAATCTACAGCCTGGTCGCGTACCTGTTTCCAGAAGCCTGTGCTCATGATGTTTTCAGGTCCGTTGTCGATGTAGTCGCCGAAGTAGATGACCATGGGGATTTTTGCCGCAAGGAATTTCTTGTATTCTTCGCTTCCAACAACAGGAGTTCCGCCCGGTTCGATTGCAACGATTGCCGCCATGTTCTCGGTGTCGGTCTGCCAGCCAACCCGTCCGCCTTGCGAGTGTGTGATGTAGATTGCCTTTTTACCAGTCATTGTCTTTGCGTCTGAAAGAACCTTGCTCAACACTTCTCCAAAAAGTTTTTCGTCATAATCGCCCGTGTTTGGTGTCATCTGGCGGAAAAACTGATTCTGGGCTTCTTCACCTGCAGGGAACGCCGAGCCTTCGTAGCGGTCAGGGGCGACAAGTCCGATTCTAAAATGGGTGTACCATGCCTGGTCGCCGGGCATATAGGATTTTCCGTCCTCGCCCCCATGCGTCAATTCCGCCCGCACTCGCCATTCGCGCCGTGTTTCCTGCCGAAGCGCGCCGCGGTTGGTCTACCAAAAATGCAGGATAGCCTTTGCGGAGGAAAATGTCGCTCCAGCCTTCGCGACCATCAGGCGTTGTCTGCCAGCCGGTTCTGCTCTGTCCGTAGCCGTGGAGGTAGACGATAGGATTTTTCGCCTTGCCCGCCGGAATCTGATAGAATGTGTTTGCGTGGTCAACATGCGCCGTGTTTCCTGCGCGAGTCGGGTCAAGCCAGCTTTTTTCGGGAGCATAATTTCCAGCGACCGCTTCCGTTACCGTGCCGCCCGAAGCGAATACGCCCTGCTTTGCGATGGCGAGCGCGTTTTTGTCTGTGCCGTTACAGGCCGTGAGCGCAAGGGCAATAAGTGCGCCTGCGGTGATGAACAGTGTCTTTTTCATAAGTTTTCCTCCGTATGATTTTGTTTACCAATTCTTCTTTTCTTTTGAAGAATCCTGCTGCTTCTTCCGCTCTTCAACCATTTTTATGAACCATTCCACCATTGCAGGATCCTGATGACTGAAGAAAGAACTTGTTGCAGTATCGAGAGCAGTAATTTTTGCCATCTCTTCGGCAGTGAGGGTAAAATCAAAGACATTCAGGTTTTCTGCCATGCGTTCCTTGTGGGTTGATTTTGGAATAACCACAATTCCCCTCTGCAGGTGCCAGCGGAGCATAACCTGAGCTGTTGTTTTTCCGTGCGCAGCGGCGATTTCCTTCAAGACAGGATTTTCAAAAAGACCGCCACGTCCCTCGCCAAAAGGGGCCCAGGCTTCAAGCTGAATACCGTACTTGTCGTTCCATTTTTTTGCCTCTATCTGCTGATTCAAAGGATGACATTCCACCTGATTCACCATAGGCTTTATGCGGTTGAAGGATGCAAACTCCACCATGCGGTCGGCATAAAAGTTGGAGATTCCGATTGCCTTTAAAATTCCTTTTTCATAAAATTCTTCAAGAGCGCGCCATGCTCCGTAGGCATCACCAAAAGGCTGATGAAGCAGCATGAGGTCAATGTAATCAGTCT
>DGUD01000067.1:0-1930 GCA_002393865.1 Treponema sp. UBA4319 | reverse complement strand
TCAATGTAATCAGTCTTGAGTTTCTTAAGCGATTCTTCCACCGACTTCTTGCACGCCTCGTAGCCGTAATGCTCAATCCAGACTTTTGTGGTAAGAAAAATATCGCCGCGCGCAATGCCTGATTTTGCAATCGCGTTCCCCACTTCTTCTTCGTTGAAATACGACTGCGCCGTATCAATTGAGCGGTAACCAACCTCAAGTGCATCTGAAACACAGCGTTCAGCCTCTTCCTTTGTCACCTGATACACGCCATAGCCAAGTTGTGGCATTTTAATTCCGTTTGAAAGTGTTACATAATCCATATATGTCTCCTGAAAGTAAATTGTTTTCTAAAATAAGAGTAGCGTGCAGACAGTCCTTTTGTACAATAAAACTTTCGTAATGCGGTATTCGCCGTGCGCATACTCGCTTTGCTCGTTTGCATGAGAGGAAATTATTTAACACGCCGCTCTTGCGGCTTGCGCATAGCAGACATAGCAGGATACAGGGCGTTACCCTTCGGTCTGTCATTGCCGTGCTTAGACACGGCAATCCCATGCCTTCGGGTCGCTATGTCCGCACTTCGCTTACGCTCATTCTTCCGCTCTCTTCGTTCGCTACAGAACGCCTTCGGCGGTGCTCCCAGCGCTAACGCATTTTTTCCTAAACCATTTTCTACATACACAAATATTTTCGTCGCTTAATTAGGCCTTTTTATTTTCTCTCACACCTGCCCTTTAAACTTCCTTCTGAACTTTACAAATCTTTCAAATAATTCACAAAAAAAACTGATTTCATGGTATAATAATTATATCTTCATAAACGGAGGTAGAAATATGCTTGCAGTAAACGGTTATTATGACGGCAATGTTTGTCTGGTCGAAGAAAAAGTTTCAAAAAAGCCTCAGAAAGTTATAATCACATTTTTAGATGATTTTGTACAAAAAAAAGAAAACTCTTCAACAAGGGAAGAAAAACTTCAGGCGTTAAAAGATGTTCAAAGTTCTTATGATTCTGCCGTTAACGAAGCTTTTGGTCTTTGGAAAAATCATGACAATTCAATTTCTGTTGATGATTATGTCCGCAATATGAGAAAGGGGCGTCAGTTTGATATTCGATAGCGATGTTCTTATCTGGTTCTTCAGAGGAAATGAAAATGCCAAAAAATAGTACGCGTGAACATACCCTTTTCAATTTCTGCTGTTTCTTATATGGAATTGCTTCAAGGCGCATTAAATAAGCAGGAACTTTTGGGTATAAAGAAATTTCTGGAAAAATCAGAAACAAAAATAATCCCTATGAACGAAGAAATCACTCACCGTGCAATGGAATATGTTGAAAACTATGCCCTTAGTGATTCTATGGAACTAGCGGATGCCCTCATTGCCTCGACAGCCATTGAAAATAATGAAACTCTTTGCACCGCAAACGGCAAACATTATAAGTGCGTTCCAGATTTGCAGATGGATTTGTTTAAGGTGGAATAAGACACATAAAAAATGAGAATCTTAAACGAAGACATACTGGAAGAAAATGGTCTCAGAATAGAATTTGCCGGGTGGACGAATTCAAAAAACACAAATTACAGGGAACTTGCTGACGAAATTCATGATAATCAGATTGAAAAGAAAGATGAGATAATTCCGATTTTTGTTCCTAAACAAGGGAAAGAAGAATACATCAAAATATTAAGGCGAACAAATCTTCTGGTGAGCCTTTTGATTGCGAACCGACTTTTTGTAAAGGGAATAAAATTTGATGGCAGTTATCATCAGGAAGGAAAATATGGATGCCCCCTTTTTAAGGTGAATGACCTCGGTGTTTTAAAATGGTCCTGTTCATCAAGATACTGGGGAGAGATAATGTCCAGTGCTGGATACGGCTATGCCTATGATGAATGGGCATGGCAGAGTCCAGAAGAGCCTGTTACACCAGATATGGTGGAAGAGGA
>DGUD01000119.1 GCA_002393865.1 Treponema sp. UBA4319 | reverse complement strand
TCCGGCCGCCGGGGAAAGCTTGTCCTGCCAGCGTTCCCGCCCGGCAGGAATGCCCTGCGTGATACCGAGATAGGTCTTCTGGATGCGGTGCTCCTGCAGCGCGCCTGAAAACCACCGTGCCCCCTCCATGCTCTGCGAGACGGCGAGCAGCCCGGTGGTATAGCGGTCAAGGCGGTGCAGCGGGGCAGGCGTGAACGCGATGGACTGCCGCCCGCATGAGCCGGTCTGCTTTGCGGCGATAAGGCCGGCAATGCTCAGGGGGCATCCCTTTGCCGCCTGCACGGGGATGCCATAGGGTTTGTCCAGCAGCCAGATATGCTTGTTGCGGAACCGTGTCTCCAGCCGCAGGGGCTCAGCGCCATCCCCGCTGCCTTTGCATGCCGTCTGCCGGGGAGCGGAGGCGGCCGGTGATTTTCCGCAGAGCAGAAAGTCCGCGACAGAGATGCTGTCACCGGCGCGGACACGGTAGTCCGGGGCAACCCGTGTGTCGTTCACCCTGATGAGTTTTTTGCGCATCGCCTCCTGATACCTGACTTCCGGATTATCTTTGAAGATTACTTTTAGTATACGGTCGATGCGTCTGCCGTCATCGTCCGGCCCGGCGGAAAAGCTTTGGAATTCCATGCTTACTATATAGTATAAAAAAAATCTCTTTTCTACTAGACAAAACTTTATAATGGCGTAAAATAGGGGTATGGCAAATGCAAGGGAACAATTACATCTGTTTTTCACGAATCCGGTATTACTTTCCTGCATTTTCAGCTGGTTCTCCTCGCAACTTCTCAAGACGCTCATAAAGCTTTTTTCCCGCAAGGTGCACAGCGTAGGCGAGCTGTTCGACCTGCTGCTCTGGCGCACCGGCAGTATGCCCTCCAGCCATTCGGCGCTTGTGGCCACACTGTGCACGACGATTGGCTTCCGTTCAGGCGTCGGCAGCGACGTATTCATCCTTTCCCTTGGTTTCCTGCTGGTGACGGTACGCGATGCGGTCGGTGTCCGCCGCGCGAACGGTATTCAGGCAAGGCTGCTGAACAGCCTTGGCAGGACGCTGGCGGAGAAGGGAATCATGGACTTTAAGCCCATAAAGGAAGTGCAGGGGCATACACCGGCGGAAGTCGCCATCGGTTGCCTCCTGGGCTTTTTCATCGGCCTTGCGTTCAGTGTGCTTGCATGATGGAAATCAGAATCCCGCCGCTCAGGGCAAAATATGCCATGCCGATTGCCTGCATCCTCATCACGCTCCTGTGCCTCATCCTGTTCAGGAGCATCGCGGTCAGCCGCATCTGGAGCAGCTACCGGGTGCTGTATGTCGATCGCTCGGTGGACGAGGCGACGGTGCTCTCCTGCCTGGAGGCAGCGGGGTGCCGCAATACCATAACGCTCTCTGCCCAGCGGACGCCGCTGCAGGCGCCGATGACCGCCCTGCCGCCGGATTCCTCGGCGCCGTATCTCGTGCAGCGCCTCCAGTATTTTACAGACAAGGACAACCGTTACCGGCTCTTTTATATACCGGACAGCTACGAGCAGCAGATTGCGAAGGCGTTGCGCAGCATTGTCTCCCAGACTCATGCCCATGCGGGGCTCGATGACGAGAGCCGTTATCCGTGGGCAGTTCCTGTGACATGTTTACTAGTATTCCTATGTTTTTCTATATTCTCAACGCATCGACGTTTTTTCGTGTTCCCGGCGCTCTTTCCGCTGCTGCTGACGCTTTCCATGCCCTTCTATGTGACAGGGGCTGCGGTCTGCCTGTACATGACGTCGCTCTTCCTTGCGAACCGCCTGTGGGGGCGCCGGAATGATGTCCGCGTACTGTGCAGGAGCGTCTACATCGACTTTCTGCTGGGGGCGGCGATGGTGCTGCTGCTCATACAATCAGTGCGCTGCGCGCTGCTTTCGCTCCTTGTGCTTGCGTCGAGCGCGGCAGCCTTATACATCCTGAAGCAGTATCAGGCCGACCGCGACAAAAAATGTGCCTTTACCTATCAGCTTATTTTTACGGCGGAGCAGCTGCCCGTCATGTACGCCGGGACAGTCCGCCCTGTCCTCCTGCTGTGCGTGCCGCTCCTCGTGCTGCTCCTGTCATTCCTCTTTTCAGCCCGCTTTTTCCCGCGCAGCCCGGCAGGCAGCATACAGCTGCCGATGCCTGTGGAGCCCGGCACGGAAGGAGAGCTGCTGCCTTCGCTGGAGGACTATTTTGCCTGGGCATGGGATACGCTTGCCTTTCCGTACCGGAGCCTGCATGATGCACAGCTGCGCCCGCCAGTCAAGGACGGGGACAAGATTACCGTCACCGAATATGTGCAGGCAGCTTCCGGCATAAAGGAGCGGCAGCGCGTCATCTATGAGTACGACAAGGACTTCAAGGATAAACTTGAGAAAGATATCCGGGCGTTGGATTATCCTGCGCTGGAGAAACTTCTGGAGCGGCAGGGCAGGCATTGCCGTGCCGCATACAGGCTTTCCCGCACGACGGGAAAACCACAGGGCGACGGGGTAAGCCTCGTCCTGCTGGTCGCGGCGCTTTGTGTCCCGCTGCTGCTCTGTGTCTACTATACTAATACAGCTGGAAGAAAGAACGTATGAAAACGATAACTGGTCTGATAAAATCCGGGGACAAAGGTTTCTCTGAGGCTGTGAACGCCTTTTTGCCCCAGTATGCGCTTGTCCCGTTCAACCGCCTGTCCCAGAAGCGCTACAAATGCGCGGTCTCTGTGGGCGATTATGTGCGGGAAGGACAGATAATCGCGGTGCCGCTCAAATCCGATGGCGGCATCGAGGCTGCCGTCCACGCCCCAATTCCCGGCAAGGTGATGGGTATCGGCAGGTGCTGCCTTTCCGACGGGCGGCGGGGCTTGGCCATCAGAATCAAGCTTGAGGGCGCTTTCTCCTTCCTCGGAAAACGCACGGAACACCTTGACTGGGAGCATCTGCCGCCGGAGGACATCCTCCGCTCATTCCTCACCAAGGGAATCGTCAATACCTTTGGCGGTACCGCGGCATCCCTTGCGCTGCAGATTCTGAACTGCAAGCTTCCCTCATCCCGCTTTCTTGTGGTGCGGCTTTTTGATGAGGATCCCAGCCGACTGACTGACGGCTTTATCGCATCCCGCTACGAGGCGCAGATTATGGAGGGAGCCGCCATAACCGCAAAGGCGATGGCGGCAGACGGCATCATATTCCTCCTGCCCAAAAAACATGCGCCGCTTGAGCATATCAGCATCGTGAAGGATTTCAGCGTCCTCAGCATGGAGGTCGACGAGAAGCGCTATCCTTCCGGTTTCGTGGAAAATATTGTGCAGCAAGTACGAAAATTCGTGCGAAATTCTCCGAATGAAGTCTTTGCCCGTATTTCTCACGCATGTATTTTTGTTGATTCCGCTACACTTTTTTCCGTGTATGAGGCTATTGCCTGCGGAATCCCCGTGATAGACCGCTTTGTGCACGTGACGGGCAACTGCCTGCGCTCCGCCGGTATGCTCCGCGTAAAAATCGGGACGACAATCGGTATGCTTGCCGCACAGTGCGGCGGCTTCAAGCGGCCGCCTGCAAGAATTGTCATAAACGGTATGCTCTCAGGCTTTGCCGTCAACAGCCTCGATATGCCGGTCGGCAAGGACGTGAAGTCCGTGGAATTTGTTCCAGCCGACGAGCTTCACGACGAGACCCCGTATGCCTGTATCCGCTGCGGCCGCTGCAGGCGTATCTGCCCGGAGGGAATCCTTCCCGACCTGCTTGCCGCCACCGTGCTGCAGGGCACATCCGCCGACAAGGGGCTTGCCTCTACGGCACAGCTCTGCTCCGGCTGCGGCTTGTGCAACAGCAGCTGCCCGTCCATGCTGCCGCTGAGCCAGACAATCGCTATCATTAAGGAACGAAAAGTATGAAATTGTCTACGTTTTTTCATATGAAAAATTACACGGATATCACAAGCCGTCCTTTCGTGCATCTCTGCCCGTCGTTGCGGACGGTCAGTATCTGCACGCTCCTCTTCCTGCTGCCCCATCTCGTCATGCTGCTCGTGACGGCCTCTTATGCCTCGCTGCTGGTGGCGGCGGCAGCGGTGGCGGGCTCCGTGCTTGCGGAGACCTTGTTCCGGGCGCTGTCATGCACGGCAAGGGACTCATGGCTCGTCGCACTGATACAAGGCATCATGGTGGGGCTCCTGCTGCCGTCCCCGTTTCCTCCCGTGGAGGTATTCTTCCTTACATTCACGGTCATGCTGCTGTACAAATACGTGTTCGGCGGTTTTGCCGCCTCGTGGATCAATACGGTTGCGATTACGGTCGCCCTCGCGTACTTCCTCAACACGGCGGCTTTCCCTCCCTATCAGCTGACAAATGCCGACCTGCTGAACCGCAACGCGGCGCTGAGCCTCATTCAGGGCGGGACAGTGACGCTGCTGCCGCAGGACGCGGCGATTACGGACTTCTTGAACAGGACGGTATTCTCTTCCTTCGGCATCGAGATTCCCGACGGCTACGTCACGCTGTTCTGGGATTCCGGAGCCGCGATTCCGGCTTTCCGCTTCAACCTGATTACGCTGCTGACCTCGCTCGTATTCTTTTCCTTTGATATGGCGGATATACTGATTCCGGCCGTGTTCATGGGGACATATCTCCTGCTCGTCCGTTTTGCATCCGGTTTCTTTGTGACGTCCGGCATGCCTGTTTACGGAGACGTATTCCTTGCCCTGCTGACGAGCGGCGTCCTGTTCTCGACGCTCTACCTGCTGCAATGGTACGGGACTACGCCGCAGACGCTCTGGGGCAAGACGCTCTACGCGGTTGTGGCCGGAATCTGCGCGTTCCTTATAATCGGCTGCGGGACATCGCCGGCCGGCTATGTGTTCGTGGTGCTGCTCATGAATCTTTTCTCTGTCATGGTGCAGGTTGTCGAACAGCGGCAGGTGAGGCGCCGGCTGTCAAAGGTGCTGCTGGCACGGGTAAACGCCCTGCAGGAAGGAGTCTGATATGGCTGATATCGATATTGACGGCGAGCATGAGGAGCAGATTGACCTCTCGCAGTACAAGGAGCGCTTGATTCAGTACGGCATATTCAGCGGCATACTCGTCGTTTTCTTTGCGCTGCTGGTCTTGTTCACGCTGATAAGCCGCAGCTCATGGGAAAAAGGTTTGCGGCAGCAGGTGGAGCAGGTGCTTCCGGATGGCTATACGGTTCTTGCGGCCGACGAGCTGAACACGCCCTTTGTCGTCAGCTGCGCGTCCTTTGCACTTGCACGGGATGGGGCGGCCGACGCTGCGCTCCATGCCGTCATCATCCGCGCGGTGACGAGCTATGGCCCCTTTCCCATGGTCTATCTGTATGACGAGCGGAAGAGCTCCGCGGATTTTGTGTGCGTGCTGGCAGCCAGCGCCCGTACGGAGGAGAGCATCATCTCGTCCGCGCGGAATTCCCAGATTGCCTATTGGGAACGTCGTATCCCCGGAATCATCCGGACAGCGGCAAGCCCGGCGGAGGAAGAATGAATAAGAACACTATCTACATATATATGATGGCATCCATGGCGATGCTCGTGCCGTTTCCGGGGCGGCTGGCCTACGGAATCATCCTTGTCATCCTGCTCAACCTGCTGATGCTGAGCGGCACGCTGTTCCGGCGGCTGGTGTCGCTGCTTTCGCTCGACAACCTGCTCTCCGTGCTCATCGCGGTGCTCCTTGTCTCCGAGGCGGTTATCTTCAAGCAGCTGCTCGTGCTGTATTCCCCGCTTATGGCACTTACGCTGGGATTCTCCCTGTTCCTGCCGGCAGTCTCCTCGTTCCTGATAGGAAGCCTGTACCAGCCCGGCGCAGGGCAGTTGTACGCGGATATCCTTTCCAACCTGAAACAGAGCGGGCTCTTCTCGCTTTATGCGCTCTTCATTTTCCTCGTGAGGGATATTTTTGGCTACGGTACGCTCTCCCTGCCATCCCGCACAGGGCTCGTGCAGCTGCAGGTGCTCCCGGCAAAGAGCGGCGGCATCGGCATGTTCTGGGCTTCGGTTCCTGGAGCGCTGCTTCTCTGTGTCCTCTGCATCGCAGGCTCTGCCCTTGTCCACAAAAAACTGCTGGTCGCGGGAGAGGCGCTTGCCGAAAACGGAGGTGACGATGCTCTTTCATAATTTTGCCTATTACCTGATGTATGCGTCCGCGCTGCTCATCTACGGCATCGGCATAAACCGCTCTGTCCTGCTGAGCTCGTCGCCCCGCCACATGCTCCGCGGCTGCCTGAAAATGCTGCTGAGCGTCAGCGCATCATCCTCGCTGACATACCTGATAGTGATGAACCTTCTGCACCCCGTCAGGCTGACAGAGCTTTACCCCTTTGTCGCCGTGCTCGTGTATGCCGTCATATCCATATTTATCGAATCCGTCATCCGCATCACGTCCAAAAAGAGCGCCACCGAATACACCGTCTCGGTGCTCGCCATACTGCTCGGCGTGAACGAGAGCATCTCGCTCCTTGACTGCGTGCTGAATTCCTGTTTCTGCGTGCTCTCGTGCTTTATGTTCCTGCCGGTGCTCTATGCCATCCGCAGGCGGACGGAGGCGAGCCGCCCCAAAAACGAGCTCAAGACAAACTTTCTTCTGCTGCTGAGCATTACCGCCATCATGATTATCCTGCTGGCGTGGAATGTCTCTTGGCTTAGCCAGGGAGGAATCGCAAGATGGTAGTGACAGTCCTGTTCATGCTGCTGATATTGCTCGGCGCTGCGCTCGTCCTGTTCTTTTTGTTCTTTGTCTTTCTGCCGTCGCTGCATGCGCAGCAGGTGAATACCTCAAACCCGCTCTTTTCGCAGGGCGAATTTGACGCCAGCATCGGCGGCGCCGACGTCGCAGCCTCCGGGAGCGGCCGGAAGGCGGTTGTTCTCTGTTCCGCGCAGAAAGCGCTGCCTGATGAGCTGCTGCACTATCAGGGCACAAAGAACTGCAGGCTTTTCCATTCCCTGTATGACGGCGTGTATAGCTGCATCTGGAGCTGCCTGGGATTCGGCGACTGTGTGGCTGCGTGCCCGAGGGGCGCCATCAGTCTGGAGAACGGCACCGCCGTGGTGCAGGCCTCTTGCAACGGCTGCGGCGCATGCTTGCAGTCATGTCCCAAGGGAATTATCCGGCTGGTACCGCAGGATCAGCCCTCTGAGCTGCTGTGCGGCAAGCCGTCAGTCCTTGATGCCGCGGAGGATATATCCTGCTCCGCGAGCAGCGCGCGTACAAAATTGCCGCCGGAGGGAAAAAAGCTCTTTAAATTCTGGCAAAAGTGCTATAGAATAGTCTACGGTGCGAAAACCTCTGGACGGAAATGAGCGTACTGCATATTTGTCTTGAACTCGATTCTGGCTGCGGCTCGTCGGCAGGCACGTCGTTTTACGATGAGTGCTACCAGAAAGTGTACAAGCAATTTCTGGCATTCCTTTATTCTCACCCAAAGTTCCCCCTGACGATTTCCTTTACGGGGGAACAGCTTTCCTATTACGAGGAGACATATCCCGAAGCTATCCAGATTCTGCGCGAGCTCACCAGCCGACATCAGGTTGAGGTGCTGGGCGGAGGGTATTATTCTCCGATTTTTCCGCTGCTCTTTCCGGTTGACCGCAGCGGCCAGATAGAGAAAATGAGCGCCTTGCTCCGCGCGACAGTGGGCAAGCGTCCGCGCGGCATGACGCTGTTCGGCAGTATCTGGGATCCTTCCCTCGTCACGACCTTCCAGTCATGCGGAATGGAATACGTGCTCCTTGACAGCACGCTCATTCCGTCCGCCTGCCGGGGCTGTTACCCGCTCATTACCAGCGAGCAGGGAAAAACGCTGAAAGTGCTGCCCCTGCATGCAGAATTCCGCCCGGCACCAGACGAGAAGGGCGAGGCATGGATAGCCCGTGTCCAGCGCGCCGTCAGCAACGACTGCGGCGACGGTGACTGTGACTTTGACCCGGTAGCCGTCATCTCGCTCCCGGTGGAGCATGCCCAGGAATTCATCAAATCAGAGTGCTTCAAGTACATCAATACGCTTATCGAAGACAGCACGCAGTGCCAGGTCAAATTCGATTTGCCGCAGCTCTATCTCAAAGGCGCGCGCCGTTTTTTACCCTCGTATATTCCCGCCGGGATGGACGGTCAGGTCTCCCAGTGGGCGCGGAAAGTATACGAGAAATGCGAGAACAAGAGCCGTTTTCCCGTCACCATCTATGACTTTCTGAACACTTACCGGCAGAACCGGCATCTGTACGAGCGGATGATGTACATCAGCATGATAATTTCGCAGTGCCATGGCGGCGACAAGCAGCGCAAGCGCTTTGCGCAGGAAAAGCTCTGGGAGGCTCAGTGCGGCTCGAACTATGTGGCGCTGCCGCTCGGCATCCCGGCCATCGCGGAAAAACGCCAGAACGCGTACCGTATATTAAATGAGTCTGAAAAAATGATACGCGACAGCTATGATTTCTCCGAGTCGCTGACAAATTTCGACTATAACGGCGACGGTCTGAACGAGTACATCTGCCAGACAGAGAAATTCCATGCCGTCATCTCGCCGCTTGCAGGCCAGGTCTCCGAGCTGGACATCATCGGCGTGAGCTCGAATTACGCGGCAAGCCTTTCCCGCATAGCGCAGTTCGACAAGCAGGAGGACGCGTATTCCCGCGGCATGTTCGTGGAGCACCTCTTTGAGCCGCAGGAAATCCAGGATTATTTTGCCCAGAAGCCGGTTGGCAGCGGAATCTTTTCGCAGGTGCTTTTCTCCGAGAAAAAGTTTGACGGCCGCCGCCGGGAAATCCAGATGGAGGGGAGGGGGACGTTCTCCGCCATGCATCTGCCGGTGAGCCTGAGAAAGACGTTTATCATCTCGTCGAGCGGTTTCAGCGTCCAGTATATACTGAAGAACGAGAGCCCGTTCCCGCTCAAAGGCGTTCTGGTTGTCGAGTCGAATTTCGCGCAGACAGACTTTGCCCAGGGGGCACAGCAGTATTCCGCGGAGCTGATTCTGCGGGGGAACAAAAAAGCGGTGCCTGCGGACAGCCCGTATACTGCCGACGGCGGCGTCTCGCTGCTGCAGATAGTCGACAACGCAGACCGCATCTCCTTCCTCTTTGAGCCGAACGAGGAGTGCGGGTTTTCCAGCGCGACTATCCCGTTCAGGCGTCTGGATGCCGGCAACAAAATCCGCGAGGTTTCACGTACGCTCGTGGCCGGCTTCTTCTGGAATGTGGATCTTGCGGCCGACCGTGCCATGGAAAAGACCATCAACCTGAGCATCATGCCGGTAAAGGTCCAGGCAAAAAAACGCTCCCATGGCGCCAGTCCGAAAACTGCGGACTGCTAGAAACTGCTCTATCTTCCCTTGATTTTTTTCAGCACTTTCCGGTGCCACCATGCCCGCACTTGCTCAGCCGCAATATATGCCCGGTATCCGTGGCGCCGGAGCGGCACATCAAAGCTGCCCGGCCGGTGGACAATGTTCCCGCCGAAACCCGTCTTGAAAAGGTAGAGCCCGTGCATGGGGTGGCCGGGGTCATCCGTCGGAGGCATCCCGTAGAAATCATAGACCGGGGCGCCGGCTTGTTTTGCGTCCCTGATGGCAGTCCACTGGAGCAGGTAGGCAGGCATGTAGTTGCGCTTGACATTGCCGCTCGCCCCGTACAGGTACACGGCTTCCCGCGCACAGCACAATGTGATGATGCCCGCAAGGTAATCCTGCTCGTGCTGCGCCAGATAGAGCGTTATGACAGGCTTGTCAGGCTCGCCTGCATCCGGGCAGCCGCGCTCCAGCAAGTCCCGGTAATACGATTTTGCGTGGAAGCTTACGCCGTCCCGCTTGCTCGTCGTCTCGAACAGCTCATAGAAATGCTCGAACGCTTCCGGAAAGCCGCTGTCAGAGGCATGATACGCGCGGACGGAGACGCCTTTTTTCTCTGCCAGGCGGATATTGTATCGCCACTTGCTCTTCATGGAGGCAAGCAGCTCTTCCTCGCCCGGCGCGAGCGGGAGCAGGACGGTGTCTGGTGGCTGTACCGCTACAGGCGCGCGGAAGAGGGCGCCGGAACTTTTACCGGACGCGCTGGCAAGAGCCACCGCAAACGTATCGCGCTCCTCGCACGTGGCAAAATCGACGGGCGGATCGAAGCGTACGCAGATGGTGTTCCGGGGCAGATAGGGCTTGAGCGCACCCGCCAAGGACTGCAATCGGAGGCGATAGGCAGAGGCATCCTCCCCGGCACCACGCTCCGGCGCCATCGGTATGTAGGCGATGCTGAACTTTCTCACTTTGACTGAGAAGGAGCGGACCAGGACGCTGAGACGAAAGACAGTTTTTTGTATGGAGCTAGAATCGCTCTCAACCTGCATGGTTTTATCGACAAAGACAAGCGTGCTATCCTTTTCCTCCTTCTCCGTTTTGTTTTCCCCGGAACGACCGTTCGTTGCAGGTACAAAGCTGATGCTAGAAACAATCTGAGCATGACTACTACCGTTTGTTAACCTAGAACTGTTCTTACCCTGTCTATTTTTGTCGTCACATACGGCGTCGGGTAAGAGCTGTCCTTCGGCGTCAATGAAAAAAGAGAGTGCTTTCCATCCATGATTGGCCTTGAACGCCGCCCAGAAATCTGTCTGTAAAAATCGTTGCTTTTCCATACTGTCCTGCGGCAGCCCGCCTGTGGACTATAAAAAAATGCGGGCTTCCTCTGTAGTATCGGCAGAATGCGCCCGGCTCAGAAGCGTTTTGTATGGATGCGCCATCAGCGCGTGCGGGATATGAGGGACTCACTGCTTTCGCAGTTCATGTTCTTAAGAGCTAGTGCAGCCAAGGGGTGCATACTCCTATTCCGCCCTAAGGGCGTGGTATGCACCCTCCGCCCGAATCAGTGCACGTCGCCATCCACGGTGTGGCTTGTGCACAGGGGCTTCCCGGCTACGATGAGCTGTGTGCCACCCACCTGCACGGCTTTGCCTGCCACGCGCACCGCAACTTTGAAGAAGTCATCCGCACTGATTTCCGCGGGCTTCTCCGCCGATTCATCGGCACCCTCCAGGATGACCTTTGTGCCTGCTGCCGCCCATGGCGCCTCCAGTGGCTCCACGCAGTCCTTGCCGTCAGCATCCTTGTAATCGGCGGCAAGCAGCATGCCGTGGCTTTCGATACCCCGCATAGTCCGCGGCGCAAGGTTGTAGGCAAGGATGATATGCTTGCCCAGCAGGTCTTCAGGCTTCAGGTAGTCGCGCAGCCCGCTCTGGATGATGCGCTCTGTCCCGGAGCCATCGTCAAGATGCTCCACGTACAGCTTCTCGCCGTCGGGATTGTTTTCGACTTTGGTGATGACCGCGACGCGCAGGTCGATGTTTTTGTTATAGAAAGCCGGCTGGTCGGCCGCCAGCTCAGGAGCTTTCTGCGCTTTCTTCTCTTTTTTTGCCTTCTTCTCTTCCTTCTGGGAGCGCTCCTTCTGGCTGCCGGAGAATTTCGCGCGGAACGCGTCGGCGGTCTTCTGGTCGAGCGGGGTAAAGTAGACGGCGCTGTCCTTGACTTCGGACAAGCCCTCCGTCTTGCCCAGATCCGCCCACGTCAGGCCGCCGGGGATACCGGGCTCGCCAAGGCGCGGCTCTGAAATCTGCCTGCCAAGGTATGACATGATGGTCTCGGTGAACTGCGGCATATACGGGTGCGCCATAATCATCAGATCCTTGATGAGGTAGCTAAGGTTGTGGATGAGTTTTGCCGCCCGCTCCGGATCGCTCGTGCGGGTCTTCCAGGGCTCGCCGTCCTGGAAGGCCTTGTTGCCGATATCGGAGATAGCGAATATCTCGTGGAACGCGTCCTTCAGCTCGGCCCACTCAAGGTGCTCCGTGACCTTGGCCTCGTGGCTGCGGATTTTCTCCCACAGCGCCTCGTCTACCGGGGCGTCAGGAATCGCACCGCCATAGTATTTCGTGACAAAGAGGAGCGTGCGGTTTACCAGATTGCCGAGGTTGCCGATAAGCTCGCCGTTGTATTTTTCCCTGAATTCTTTCCACGTGAACTGGTAGTCCTGCGTTTCAGGACGATTGTAGAAGATGTAGAAACGCCATGCGTCCGCTTTGATGCCGCTTTCCTTTGCGTCGCTGCCAAAGACACCGATTCCCTTGCTCTTGGAGAATTTTCCGTCCTCGTAGTTCAGGTATTCGGTGGAGGACATGTGGAAGAGCTTTGTCCAGTTATGCCCGCTGCCCAGCTCGCTGCAGGGGAACACGACGGTGTGGAAGGGAATGTTGTCTTTCCCGATGAACTGGAACAGCTGTACGGGGGTCTTGCCCTTTGCATCCTCGCTCTCATCCGGCAGCCACCAGCTCTTCCAGTCGAAGCTTTCTTTGCCCTCGCGAAGGCGCTCGTCTGCGAGCTGCTTGGTGATGGACAGGTATCCGATGGGGGCGTTGAACCACACGTAAAAGACCTTGTTCTCGTAGCCGGGCTTTGGTACAGGGATGCCCCATTTGAGGTCGCGCGTGATGGCGCGCTCGTTCAGGCCGTCCCGGATCCATGCCTTGGTGATTTTGATGGCATTCTCCGACCAGCGGCCTTCCTTGCTTGCCTGCGTCATCCATTCGTCCAGCTTTGCGCTGATGGCAGGAAGATCTATGTACAGGTGTTTGGTCTCGCGGACTTCAGGCGTTGCCCCACAGGTAGAGCAGCGGGGGGACTTCAGGTCGGTGGGATCCAGCAGGGAGCCGCATTTCTCGCACTGGTCGCCGCGGGCATCCTCGTAGCCGCATTTGGGGCAGATTCCGCGCACAAAGCGGTCGGCAAGGAACATCTTGCACTGCGGGCAGAAGAGCTGCTTGTTGCTATGCTCCGTTATATAGCCGTTCTTGTCCAGATCCCTGAATATGGACTGCGTTATCTCCGTGCACTGCTCGTTTGAGGTGCGCCCGAATTTATCGAAGGCGATGTCGAACCAGTCGTAGATATCGACGTGCTGCGCATAGTAGTAGTCGCAGAGCTCGCGCGGAGTCTTGTGCATCTCTATGGCGCGGGTTTCCGTCGCGGTTCCGTATTCGTCGGTACCACAGACATAGAGCGTCTCGTAGCCGCGGCTGCGGCAGAAGCGGGCGAATACGTCGGCACTGAGCATCTGGATGAGGTTGCCGAGGTGCGGGATATTGTTTACATACGGCAGGGCTGATGTGATAAGTCTTCTGTTCATAGTGGCATATTATAGAAGATTATATCATTATGTGCAAGACAGGAGCTGCGGAAATCAGTTTTGTGCGGAGCGGGAACGAAAAGACGGAAGACGGAGCACAGGAGCGGTGCCCGTGGGCTGGAGCTGCCCGGAAACAGCAGTTTTCCAGGCAACCCGCAAGCAGGAATCAACGAACCTCGCCGCAGAGCAGCGAGGTTCGGTTCAGTTTTGAACGGGATGCGCGGATTCCTGAGACTTCACCTTGCGGACGACCTCGCGCATCATGCCACTGGAGCCCTTCTTCATAATGAGGGCGCTGCCGTTCTTGATGACGACAACCAGATCGTCCACCCCGCAGAGCGCCACGGGAATGTCTGAGTAGACAAAGTTGTTCCCGCCCTTTATCTCGACAGTCTTGCTGTCGTTCTTGGAGAAAAGCTTCTCAAAGGCATCCCAGCTGCCTACATCGTCCCAGCCGAAGCTCGCCCGCACGGCGGCCGCACGATTCGTCCGCTCCGCGATGGCATTGTCCACGGCGATTGCCGGCACCGTGCGGTAGGCAGCCTCCATCGGCTCCCAGCCGCTGATATACTTGATGCCGTTCACCGTGCGCTCTTCCGGGCGGGAGGCACCGGAAAAGTACCTGAACGAACCTGCGATGTCCGGCTCATAGCGCCTGACTTCATCCTTGAAGAATGAGCTGGTAAAGGCGAACATGCCGCTGTTCCACGTGTACTTACCGCTCGCAAGATAGCTGCGGGCGGTCTCCTCGTCAGGCTTCTCCTTGAACTGGGCGACAGAAAAGATGCTCCCGTCGCCGCACAACGGCGCTCCTTCCTTGATGTAGCCGTAGCCGGTGGCGGGCTCGTTCGGCGGAATCGCAAAACAGACAAAATAGCCCTCGTTCGCCGTTGCGGCAGCTTTGCGGCAGTCAGCGACAAAGGCATCGACGGGGCTGATGACATGGTCGCTGGCGAGCACGAGCATGGTGTGCGCGACGGTGTCGTCCAGCAGCTCCACCAGCTCGCAGGAAAGCAATATGGGCGCGCAGGTGTGCCGGGCACAGGGCTCCGCCAGTATGTACAGGTCTTCCTGCAGCTTGCGTCTCTGGCTCTCGTCCAGATCGTAGAGGAGGTGCGCGCAGTGCTCGGAGACCGGCTGCAGGAGGTCTTTGCGCGTGATGACGATGATTTTGCCGCTCGGCCGCACCGCCAGGGCACGGAGTACCGATGACTGCAGGAATGACACCCCGTCGGAAAGGGAGATGAACTGTTTGGGGTAATCCGGGCGGGAAGCCGGCCAGAGCCGCTCCCCGATGCCTCCGGCCAATATGACGACATCCGTGAACGATTTTGTATCCATAATGTCTTAGTGTACTGTTAATTTAAAAGTTTGTAAAGAAATAGGCGCAGAAGGTCTTGATTCTGTTGATAAAGGACACCTCAATCCTGTTGCGGAGGAAAAAGACGTCTGGCGCATTTACTCCCCCGATGCCGTAGAGAATCCAGCGGTTCCCGTCCCGGAAGATAGCGATGACGGACTGCATTTTCTCTGGCTGGACGCAGGTGAACTGGTCGTGGTAGCGCAGCTTGTTCAGGTTGCGGGACTCGTAGTAGTAGCTGCTACCGTCAAGGCTGCTCTCTATGCGCGTATGTATCATACCGAACGGCGACATCTCAAGGTCTGCGAGCACCTTCTCTGTCCGGATACCGCCCGGCAGGTATGATGATTCCTTGGACACGATTTCCGCGCTGGAATACAAGTCGTACCACTTGCCGCCATGCTCGGAGTAGTAGGGGATGCCCGCGTAGGAGGGAATATCCATGATTTTGCTGCGGAAACGTTCGGGAAGATCCTCGTTCCCCTCATAGGGATACATCCTGATTATCTCCGCAACGTAGACCGGCTTCAGCTTCTTCATCGCCTGAACGGCTTTCTGCACGCTGGCATTGTCGCTCACGATGCATATATCCTTTACCGATCCGAGCTTGCGGATGACGACCTCGCCGCTCTCCGCCTTGCGCCGCTCTTCCGCGGGAAGTTTTTTTGAGAAGACCTCCGTCTGCCCGTACGCCCGCAGCGTACAGACGGAAAGGAGCACCGCGCAGAGAAGCCGATTTATTTTTCCAAAGTATCCCATATATATTTGTCTAAACCACAAAGCTGTGATATAATTACAAGGAAAAGAGCTGTTTTGGGGGCTTTCAGCCTCCAGAGCCTCAATAGAAAAAAGCGAGGAACACGAGATGCCAATATCGGCGTATATACACGACACAATGAACAGCAAAGGATCGGGCGTCATCAGGAAGATGTTCGAGGAAGGTGTCCGGCTGAAGGCTCAGTACGGGGAGGACAAGGTCTTTGACTTCAGCCTCGGGAACCCGGATCTTGACCCGCCGGAAGCGGTGCTCCAGGCCATTGCCCGCGTTGCTGCCCGGAGAGAGAAGAATTTCCACGGCTACATGCCGAACGCGGGCTATCCCTTCGCACGGAAGGCGATGGCCGACAAGACTGCCGCCGAACAGGGCTGCCCTGTCTCCGCAGACTGCGTGGTCATGTCGGTGGGAGCCGCCGGCGCGCTGAACAGCCTGCTGAAGGCAATCCTGAATGCCGGGGACAACGTGATTGTTCCCGCGCCCTTCTTCGCCGAATACCGCCATTACGTGCACAACTACGGCGGCACACTGATAGAGGTCCCCACAAAGGAGGATTTCTCCCTTGATGTGGAGGCAATCGGGCGGGCGCTGACGGCAAAGACCGCCGCGGTGCTCATCAACAGCCCCAACAACCCCACGGGACGCGTGTATCCGGCAGCGGATATTGCCCGGCTCGCGGCCGTGCTGAAAGAGCATGCGGCATCCTGCGGGCGGACGCCGTACCTTATCTGCGACGAGCCCTACCGCGCCATCACCTACGATGGCGTGCAGGTTGCCGCGACATTCCCGCTGTACGAGAGCGCCGTCGTCGTCACCTCGTTCGCAAAGAACCTGAGCCTGCCCGGCGAGCGCATCGGCTATATCTGCGTGAATCCCGCCTGCCCCGACAAGGACGAGCTGGTCGCCGCATGCATTTTTACCACGCGCATCCTCGGCTACGTGAATGCCCCGGCGCTGTTCCAGCGGGTCGTCGCGGAAAGCTGGGATGCAGAGGCAGATTATTTCCTGTACAAAAAGCGCCGGGACGAGCTGGTCTCTATACTTGACGAGGCGGGAATTGCCCATGCGGCTCCGGAGGGCGCGTTCTACATGTGGTGTAAGGTGCCAGACGCCTTCGGCGGCGATGACATGGCCTTTGCCGATTACCTGAAGCAATACCTGATTCTGGCGGCGCCCGGCAGCGGCTTCGGCGGCAAGGGGTGGTTCAGGCTTGCCTACTGCGTGAGCGAGCAGAGCATACTGCATTCCCGCCCGGCTTTCAAGCAGGCGATGGAGGATTTGAAGCGGCACTGAGCCGCTCCCGGATTGCTGTATGTATATGAGGGAATCGTCCCTCAGGGAAGTTTATTGCGCTTTCCCTAATAAGGCTGTCCTGAAACTTCGCTTTCCGGACAGGTCTGATTTCTTAAAACAAGAGGCAGTCCATCAGCCGCTTTGTCCGGCGGATACGAGATTGCTTTTAGCTTGCCTTCAGGTTCTGGAGGCTCCCGACAGGAGGTAGACCGATGAAAATCCTTATGGTATCTGCGGAGGCTGTTCCTTTCGCAAAGACCGGCGGGCTTGCCGACATGGTGAGCGCGCTGGCGATTCAGCTTGCGAATATGGGGCATGACGTAAAAATCGTCATTCCCCGGTATTATAAAATCGACCGGAAGAAGATGGAGCAGCTGCCCGGTCCGATGGCAATTGCCGCAGGCAGCGTGGAGACATGGTCTGCCGTCTATACGACAAAGATGCCCGGCTGCGACAAGCTGCCCGTCTACTTTATCGATCACGAGCAGTGCTTCGGGCGCGACGGCATCTATGGCGTGCCCGGCGAGACCGACTTCCATGACAACCCGTACCGCTTTGCGGTGCTGTGCCACGGTGCCTTCCAGCTCTGCCGCAAGCTGCAGTGGTTCCCGGACATCATCCATGCGCACGACTGGTCGTCATGCCTTGCTCCCGTCCTCCTTAAATTTATCTGCCGCTACTCAGGTTTTGAGCAGACCGCAAGCGTGCTGACCATCCATAACCAGGGCTACCAGGGACAGTACGGCAAGGACAAGTATCCGGCGCTCGGTATCGACTGGGGGCTGTATTACGGTGCCGGCTTCGAGCATAACGGAGGAATCAACTTTCTTCAGGCAGGCGTTTCCTCTGCCGATATGATAACGACGGTGTCTCCTACCTATGCCCACGAAATCCAGACGAGGGAGGGCGGCTTCGGCATGGACGGGCTGCTCCGCGTCAGGAGCGATGTCGTGAAGGGAATCCTGAACGGCGCAGATGTGGAGCAGTGGAACCCGGAGACGGACAAGAGGCTTCCGTTCAAGTATTCGATAAAGGATATGTCCGGAAAGGCCAAATGCAAGCAGCGGCTGCAGGAGCAGATGGGGCTTGAGCAGGATCCTGATATTCCCATATTCGGCATTGTCACCCGGTTGGTCGACCAGAAGGGCATCGGAGAGCTGTTCGGGCCGATGCACGGCGCGATGTACCACATCTGCCGGAACATGAAGGTGCAGGTCGTCGTGCTGGGGAGCGGCGAGAAATGGTGCGAGAACGAGATTGCCTCGCTCCAGTACCAGCTGCCTAATTTCAAGGCCTATATCGGCTACAGCGAGGATTTGAGCCACCTTATCGAGGCCGGCAGCGATTTCTTCCTGATGCCTTCCCGCTACGAGCCGTGCGGACTGAACCAGATTTATTCCATGCTGTACGGCACGCTGCCCATTGTCCGGCGCACCGGCGGGCTTGCGGACACCGTGCAGAACTACAACCAGGACACCGGCGAGGGTACAGGCTTTGTCTTTGACCAGCTTGATCCGAGCGCCATCTACAACACCGTGGGCTGGGCCACATGGGCATACTATAACCGCAAGGGAGACATCATGAAGATGCAGAACCGCGGTATGCGCCAGAACTTTGGCTGGGATATCGCGGCACATAAGTATCTGGATGTATATAAGGAAGCCCTGCTCCGTGGCTGCAACAGGCATGTAGAAGCTTAGGGAAGCGCTGAGGCGCACTTGGAGCATTAACCGCTGTTCCGTGCGGAACAGCGGACAGTATGCGAAACACAGAATAAGCCGCTTTTGCGCCGGATGCTGTATGGCAGCATCCGGCGTTTTCCTGCATGGCGGGTGCGTTTATTCCGGCTGGATTCCCTTCAGAACGGCAATCAGACGATTGTTGTCGTCCGTACCGCGTACCGCCAGCCGTATATACTGCCGCCCGTCGCCAATTTTTGCGCTCAAGTCCTTTATAAAAATCTCCTGCTGGGACAGCAGCCGCTTTGTCACAGAGGCGCTGCTCATGCCCTTCAGCTCGCACATGACGAAATTAGCCTGTGTTGGCAGCACACGGAGGTAGGGGATGCCACGCAGCGCAGCAAGGAAGCGCTGCCGTTCCGCACGGTACTTCTTGAGCGCGGCGGCATAGTCTTTGCGGTATTTACCCGCAATCTGCATATAGAATTCCCCGAAGGAATTGATATTCCAGATGGCGACGTCTTTCTTTATGAAAGAGACAAGCTCCGTATCCGCGCTGGCGAGGACGCCGAGCCGTATGCCGGGAACGCCGTGGGATTTTGAGATACTCTTTACCAGAACAAGATGGGGATAGTCCCGGAGCGTTTTGTCGCAGAACAGAGAGTTCTCTGCTTCGTCCGCAAAATCCGCAAAACTTTCGTCAAGCACAAGGCGCACGGAGCGGCGTTCCGCCCATTCTGCAAGCCGCAGCACGTCAGCTTTCGGTATATAGTTCCCGGAAGGATTGTCAGGGTTGATGACGAACAGCGTGCTGACAGGGTGCGCGGAAAAGAAGCCCATGATGTCATCTGCGCTGTAGGAGAAATCCGGGTACCCGCTCTGCATGACGACGGAAGCCGACGGGGCGCAGCGGTTCGGGTATTCCTCAAAAGTCGGGCGGATAAACCCGCAGGTTCCGCTGCCTGTATACGCGGACAGCGATTTTATCAGCTCCGCGGCGCCGTTTCCGGCAACGATACAGCGCTGCTCGACGCCGAAATTCTTTGCCGCAAGCAGGCTGTTTCTGCCCATCCCCGACGGATACTGGGTCAGCAGCTGCGGCATGCTTGCCGTCATCTCGTCAAGCATTTTCTTGGGAGGATAGTACGGGTTCACCAGATAGCAGAAATCCAGCAGCTTGGGGAATCTCCAGAAGCCGCCATAGGCATGCTGGAAAATCTGCACCTGGGAATCCTCGTCCGCAAAAAGCGTTGACGCAATCTCCAGATCCTGAATATCGTCTATCTCGTACCATTTTTCCCCGTTCAGGCGCTTTGCGTGGATGCCGGTATTGTCCAGCATGGTGAGGATGCGGAGCACATTCTCGTAATAGACGCTGTTCCCGACCGCATGGATGTAGGCCTCAAGGAAGGGAACGTAATACTGCTCGGAGTATGTCCTGCTGAACTTGTAGACGTTCACGGTTTTGTAATACTGCGCCGTATCGGAGAAATTGAAATCCTTTCCGGGAATCACATCAAGAATCTCGTCATCGGCGGATATGCGCACGACGGTGCCGTCCATCCAGCTCTCGTACTTGTCCACCAGCGCGAGCGTCTCGCGGGGATCCGAATAGAGGGACTCAATCACGCTGTCCTCAAAAATCGTATCTGACTCGAACAGCAGCGTATCCTCGCAGAGCAGCTTGCTGCGGGCAAGGTAGAGCGAATAGATATTGTTCGTCTTGTCGTACACAGGGTTGTCGATATATTCGATATCGGTCTGAATGTGCAGCGTGGCTATAAAATCACGCAGCTTCTGGCCTTTGTAGCCGGTCACAATGACAATTCTGGAAAGGCAGTAGCGCTCCAGCTGATGGAGCAGCCGTTCGATAAGCGTGACAGCGTTTACCTGCACCATGCATTTTGTGTTCTCGGCGGTGAGGGAACCAAGCCGTGTTCCCATACCAGCCGCAAGTATGATAGCCTGCATAATCTTCCTGCCTCTGCCGCTATGATAGCGCTTTTTTACTTTTTAATCAACGCACCCCGCAGCAAGCTACGGAGATGCAGTCCTTCCGCGAGCATCAACGCAGCCCACGCTGCATCTCAGAATTCCTGCCACTCACCGCTGGCGGTAAAGCACCAGTTTGCGACTGCCTGCGGATTGTTCTTCTCGTACCAGGAGATGCTCCCGTCGCTGTTCAGCGATATGATATGGCGATCTCCTGCGGCCGTTTTTCCCGGCAGGGCGGATGATCTGCGGTAGCTCGTATTCCTGCCGTTCTGCACGTTGCAGGCGTAAATCTGGTTTTTCCCCAGATTCGTGTAGAGCACCGGATATGCCAGCACCGTGGCGGCGCCAGCATCCTCGTCGGAGAGCTTGAGCAGCGTGCGCACGGATTTGTTCTCCGGGGAATAGGCAAAGACCTCCGTCACGGCGGCACCTGCATTCTGGCTTCTCATCGCAATCCCGTAGATTCCGCTCCCGGCCTCGCCTGTGGAGCTGAGAGAGTAGGCGACATAGCCGTTTATCTTGACCGGTGCGGTCTCCCCGGTCTTAAGGTTCACGGAGACAAGCGGGGCATCCGTGCCGCCCATAGAGGTCTTTGCCACATAGATGGCGTCTCCGTCAAGAATGGCGTCCTCGACGGCCGTCCCTGTGTACAGCACCGACGTCTTTCCCGTGTTCAGGTCGTACTGGCTCACCGTGGAGTTGCCCTGCACATACAGCAGCTTGCTCCCCGCCAGACGCACATTCTGCAGGCGGTTCTGCGGCGTAAAGAGCACCTCTGCGAACGCGCCCTCAGGGTTGCCTGTCAGGGCTATCCGCTGGACAGCCTTCTTTGTACCTTTCGACCAGAGTATGACGCTCTCGCCATCCTTTATGAAATTTGTCTGCGACTGGTTCGGGGCGACTTTCTGCGTGAGCTTGCTCGCAAAATCAGCTTTGTAGAGCGCCGTGTCCGTCAGCAGGTAGAAGTCGCTGCCTTCTGCGCCTAAATCGTACACGCGGTCAAAAATCTTCTCCGAGAGCGGCGCCAGCGAATAGTTCTCCGACTCAGCGATGTCGGACATCTTGTAGATTGTCCCATGCTGCGTGCCCAAGAACACGCTCTCGGAATTCTTTGCCGCCGCCGTAAAACTATCGCCAGATTTGAGCCCTGCGAATGTCTTGAGCTTTGTGCTCTCAGGCTGAAGCCCCGCCGGGCTGCTTTTCAGGTAAGGCGCGAGCGCTTCGTTACCAATCAGCTGGAGCGCAAAATTTTTCCCCATGGAGCTTATGAAGTACAGTCCTTCCTCTGCTTCCGTCCGGCCGGCAAAGATGAGCGGAGCCGTCGCCGCATATTGGGCGATGCATTTGCCGTTGGTCGCATCGATGACATAGATGGTATTGCCCTTGACACCAGCAAAGAAACGGTTGCTCAACTTTCCGGTGCCGAAGAGCACCGGCTGCTCAAGGGACGCCGTCGTCTGGAATTTCGCAATAACTTTATTTTTCTTTAAATCGTAGTAATACAGATACCCTGACGGAGAATACATGACGGCGGTTTTCTCCGAAGCGCCCGTCCGGGCCATCGTGATGATGCTGGGTATCTCCGTTATGTTCCTGATGATGGTTCCGTTCTTTGCATTCAGGATATACATGCCGCCCACCGCCGCCGTCCCGACCAGCAGGTAGTTTCCCTGCTCGGAATAGGCAAGACAGCTTATATTATCCTTAAACCGTTCCGTATGAAGTCTGGAGAAATCCTTCCAGCTGAGCACGGAGATACGGTTGACCGCGACGCCGTCAGTCTCGCAGACGGCGATATCGTTGCCTTTCGGATGCTGGGAGATAAAGGGAATGCTCAGCGTCCCAATCTGGTAGTGCGCGCCTTGCCCTGACGCTGCCCATCTGACAAGGAAGCCATCGTTGCCGGCCGTGAAAAAGGAGCTGTCAGCGTTCTTCGAGTTCTCCAGAGGAAGAATAGCCGATACTTTGTCCGTGTGGGACTGAGCCGACACCTGAACAGGGGCATCCGTCTTTCTGCTGCTTCCGAACTGGAACCCGCTGCTCTGTGCGCCTGCTCCTGAGCAGAGAAAGAGGAGCAGGGCAGCCGCGTAGCCGCAATACATGTTCTTTCCGTTCATCCAGTGCCTCCTATTTGAAGAAGAAATAGCGCAGGTCTCCGGCAACCGCCAGCACAAAGAGCGCGGTAATAATCACGATTCCTGCCAATTGTATATAGTACAATAGTTTCGGCGGCATTTTCCTCCGCGCGACCCATTCGACGCACGCGAACAATATCAGCCCCCCGTCAAGGACTGGCACAGGCAGCATGTTGGTGATGAACAGGGAGATGCTGATAAGCGCAAGGAGCTGGAACGTACTTACGATACCGATGTGCGCTCCTGCCGAAAAGCCTTCCTGCACGGTGCTGCCGACCATAGTCGTCATCCTCGCCGGGCCGACGACAGCATTTGTCACATCGACACCTTTAAAGAGAAGCGCGATGCTCTTGAAGGTCAGGGAAATAAAGCGTACCGTCTGCCTGCCGCCTTCGGCAAGCGCCGGAAAAAAGGAATAGGGGCCGTAATTCCGCTCCACAACGGAATCCATATTGGCGACGATGCCAACCTTCCCGGCTCCGGTCTCCTTGTCGAGCTCCGTGCGGACCGTAAAGCTCTTTTCCACACCGTCCCGCTCGACGGTGATGGTGATGTCCTCGTCGGCATGGACGGAGACGGCTCCGACGATTGCGTCAAAATCATCCACCGCAAGCCCGTTCACCGCTATGATACGGTCGCCGGTCTGCATACCTGCCCTATGGGCAGGGGAACTCATATCCTCATACAGCTCGTCGGCCATAGAGACTGTCGTTCCAGCGCTCTGGTACGTGTACCCCATGAGGGCAACGACAAAAAAGAGTATAAAACCAAAAACAATATTAAAAAACGGCCCTGCAAACGCGATGAGCAGGCGTTTGAGCGGATGGACGCCGTAAAAGGAATCTGCTTCCCCCTGAATCTCAGGGAGCTCCTTTTCGAGCGCATCCTGATAGTCATGCTCGCCTTTCATGGCGCAGTAACCGCCCAGCGGAATGAGCGAAAGCCGGTAATCGGTTTTGCCGACCGTGCGGTGGAGCAAGACCGGCCCCATACCGACAGAAAAGGCTTCCACCGTCACACCGAAAAGCCGTGCCGCCGAGAAATGCCCCAGCTCATGGAAAAAGACCAGGAACCCAAGGCATAGAACCCCCAACAGAATAGTCAACGCTGACCTCCCGTAAGAGAAACAAGCGCGGACGCCGCTTCGTTACGGGCTTTTTTGTCGGCTTCAAAAACCGCTGCCAAGGTATCCGCCTTCATGCTCCAGTCATGGCGCAAGGTAGCCTCAACTGTCTGCGCAATCTGAGGAAAAGTGCATTTTCCAGCAAGGAATGCGCCGACCGCAATCTCGTTCGCGGCATTGAAGGCAATCGTGTAGGAATTTCCCTTCCGCGCACAATCATAGGCAAGCGGCAGCAGGGGGAATGATTCCGGCCGCGGCGCAAAGAAGCTCATCTCCTGCCCGGCGAGCTCAAAGGGCTCAAGATAGCTTTCCTTGATCTCAGGGTAGGTAAGCGCGCCGAATATAGGGCGGCGCATATCGGGGTTGGAAATCTGTGCGTAGAGCATGCCGTCCTTTGTGCGCACAAGGCTATGGATAAGGCTCTGCGGATGCACGACAACCTTTATATTCTCCGGGGAAAAATCAAAAAGCCGGCAGGCCTCTATCACCTCAAGCCCTTTGTTTGCGAGCGTCGCACTGTCAACAGTGATTTTTTTGCCCATGCTCCACGTCGGGTGCCGCAATGCCTGCTCCAGCGTAACGTGCTGCAGCTGCTCATCGCTGTATGTGCGGAAGGGGCCGCCGCTTGCGGTTATGACCAGCTCCTTTACTGTCTGGCGTCCGGCCTGCCGCAGCAAGCTGAACACCGCGCTGTGCTCGCTATCGACAGGGATAATCTGCGCATGCTGCCGCGCCGCAATCTGCCGGACAATCGGCCATGCCATCACGACAGTCTCCTTGTTTGCGAGCGCAAGATCCATGCCGTGCTCCAGCACCAGGACGGATGGCTCCAGCCCGGCAGAGCCCGCGATGCCGTTTACCGCGATATCGGCACCGCAGTCCCGCACAAGCTGGCGGATTCCCTCAATTCCATCGCGGGCAAACAGTGTCGACGGGCAGCCGAATTCTTGGGCGAGCAGGGAAACTTTCTCCGCATCATGCCCGGCAGCAAGCCCGGCAACGCAAAAATCATCCGGCATCGCGCGGATGATATCAAGTGTCTGGCTGCCGATAGAGCCGGTACAGCCTAAAACCAATATCTTTTTCATGGAATATCCTTTGTCCCGGTGATTACAACGAGGCGTTTTATTTTGGGGCTGCAGCCGCCGCAGCTCAGGCAAGGCGACCGTAGAGCAGGGCGAACAGAAGATAGTAGACGGGGGCGGCCATCAGTATAGAGTCGATTGAATCAAGGATGCCGCCCCTGCCCGGAACGATATGCCCGGAATCCTTTATTCCAGCAGAGCGCTTGAAGACGGACTCCGCAAGGTCGCCGACAATGGCGGCAAAAGCAATGCACAGGCTCAGCACGATAAGCTTGAGCGGGGAACCTGGAAAGAGTCCGGGAAAGACGTATGCGCCCGCAAAACCGGCGGCAATGGAGCCAAGAAATCCGCCGGTAAAGCCTGCTATGCTCTTGTTTGGGCTCGCCTTTATGACGCCGCGGTTGTTCTTTCCCAGCAGAATGCCGAACAACCATGCAAAACTATCGCAGAAGAAGACCATAAGGATGAACACCATAATGGCCGGGATAGCAATGTCCTGCCCGTCCGCCCCCTGATGCCGCAAGCCTGCCATGCGTGATACGAAGGTAAGCAGGTAGCCCGCATAGACAGCCGTGAACAGCGTTGCTGCCATACGGGCGTTGGATTCCTCAAAGCTGCCGGCAGAGAGGACTTCCGCGCAGAGCACCGCAAGGAACGAGACTATCATCGCATAGGTTATGACTTCCTCACCGACAGCAAAGGGGCTGTGCGTAAAGGCCGGCGCAACCTCATAGACAGCGGCGACGAGCGGAATGAACATAGTACAGATGACCGTAAAGACCCGTGAATACAGCTTTGTCCGCACCGAGAAAATATCATAGAGCTCGCTTGCAGCAAAGCCGCTTACGACGCAGAGACAAATCTGCAGCACGATATGATTATAGTAAGGAAGAAAAATGATGAGCAGTACGAGCGGGACGCCGATAAAAAAAACTGAAAGTCGGGAAATAAGTTGTTTTGCTGTCATACCGGTACCGCTCCAAATTTTCTTACCCGGCCTTTGAATTCCGCAATGTCGGAAAGAAATTCGGCCGGGCTATAGTCCGGCCACAATGTATCCGAAAAAATCAGTTCCGCATAGGCAGACTGCCACAGCAAGAAATTGCTGAGGCGCTTCTCGCCTCCGGTGCGGATAAGCACATCGAGATCCGGCAACTCCGGGATATCAAAACTCGCCTGAATATCCTGCTCCGACAGACTTCCGGCGTCCTTGTGCCCGGCGAGCAGTTTTTTTACGCCGCGCACAATCTCGTCCCTGCCGCCATAATTTATGGCAAGGCAGAGCGTAAGCCCCGTAAAGTTTTCGGTATCAGCCTCTGCCTCGCGGATATCGTCCTGGATATTTTTCGGCAGCCCGGTGATATCGCCGAGCAGCTTTACGCGAATCTGATTGTCCCGGTAGAACTGAAATTCCTTTACCAGATGGGTGTGAATAAGATTCATCAGAAAACCAACTTCCTGCTCGGTACGTTTCCAGTTCTCCGTGGAGAACACATACAGAGTCACGTAGCGGAGGCCAAGGTCGGCTGCTGCTTTGGCAATATCTTTTGCCCGCTTCAGGCCTTCCTCATGCCCGCTTGTTCGCGGAAGCTTGCGCTGCTTTGCCCAGCGTCCGTTGCCATCCATGATAAGACCGACGTGGACGGGCAAAGCCTGCTTTTGCATTTCTGATGGAATCGTCGTATCCGCAGCCACTTTTCAGTCCATTATTTCCTTTTCTTTGGCTTCGTATACCTTGTTGATTTCTTCTATATATTTGTCGGTGAGCTTCTGGAGCTTGTCGGTTTCGTCTTTCAGCTGATCCTCTGTAAGCTCCCCGGCCTTCTGCTGCTTTTTGAGCGCGTCATTTCCGTCCCTCCGGATATTGCGGATGGTGGTACGGTAGTTCTCGGCGGATGCCTTTGCCTGCTTTACCAGCTCCTTTCTGCGCTCGGCCGTCAGCGGCGGGATCGAGATGCGGATTACCTTTCCGTCATTATTCGGGTTCAGCCCCAAATCGGCTGTCTGTATAGCCTTTTCGATTGCAGAGATAAGGGATTTGTCAAACGGGGAAATGACAATCATACGAGCCTCAGGAACGGAAATAGTGCCGACCTGATTCAGCGGGGTAGGGGTACCGTAATAATCGACGCGTACCTTATCAAAAATAGAGGCAGAAGCCCTTCCTGTACGAATCGTATTGTATTCTTCTTTCAGCGCATTGACCGTTTTTTCCATACGGCTCTCGTTATCACCTGCCATAAAAGTCCCCCATACATGTATTGGACTTGTCAGGAATTCCACTTGGTTTCCGGACAAGCTGCGCCTTTCCTCCGGGCTGAGCCCATCCAAAAAGGCAATGGTCGTATCCGGAAACCAGCAATTTCCAGATGCGTCTCTTTTTGTAATGCAAAACGGCAATCTGCGGCACGAAGCCGACTGCCAAGAATGCCCTCCGAGCCGGCGGGGCTCCAAAAGAGCGTCACGTATAGCCCAAAAGCAAGACGGCTCTGAGCCTGCAGGAAACGGCAAGCAAAACAGCACAGGCGATTTCTGCCGCTCCCGCCATGTCGGGCTGCCCGGAATCCAAAGGAAAACGGACAGCTCCATTATAAAAGATTATTTGCCCAAGAGCAAGAGCTGGACATCGCCGAACTCAAGCTTTGCGCCGACAGCATTGCCGACCTCATCGAGTTTCGCAGCGACAGACTTCTTGTCATCTTTTACGAACATCTGGTCAACAAAGCAAATCTCCGCAAGGTGCTTCTTGATTTTGCCCTCAAGAATCTTTTCCTTCGCAGCATCCGGCTTAGACTTGATTTTCTCGTCGTTGTCCATCTGAGCTTTGAAGATTTCCTTCTGCTCGTCGATGTAGCTTTGCGGCACATCGGACTGCTTGATGTATGCCGGAGTGAATGCCGCGAGGTGCATGCAGCAGTCGCGTGCAAAGGTCTTGACGCTCTCATCAGTGGAGCCCTTCACGATAGTGACGGCCGCGGTCTTGAAATCGGAATGGATGTAGGTACCGGCGACGGCACCAGACGGAATCTCAATGACCTGAACTTTGTTCAGGGACATATTCTCGCGTGTGCGGGTCGCAAAGTCGAGCAGGACATCGGAAAGCTCCTTCTCTGCTTTTGTATAGCCCTTTGCGAAAATCTCGTCCATGATTTTTTCACCGCACGCGATGAATTCCTGATTCTTTGCGACAAAGTCCGTCTCGCAGACAAGCTCCACGACAACGACTTTATTTGCGTCCTGACGGATAAAGATACGTCCTTCTTTTGTTGCGCGCTCCGCACGTTTTGCCACTGCGGCAAGCCCTTTTTCCTTCAGAAGCTTTTCTGCGGCATCAAAATCGCCATTTGTCTCTGTGAGCGCTTTCTTACAATCCATCATGCCTG
>DGUD01000042.1:10129-10599 GCA_002393865.1 Treponema sp. UBA4319 | reverse complement strand
TTTTCATGCTGAAGCCCTGCTTTTGCGCCTTGCTCGCTTGACTATTCTTTTGTTTTGAAGTATAACAGAGGCATGAAAATGACAGCGCTACTACTACAGCTTGGTTCCTCCTCAAAATGCCGGAAATAGGTCTGTGTGCGAGTTCTGTTGTTTTTTTATGTGAGAAATAACAAGACCTGTTGCTTCGGCGGCGGGTCTTTTTTGTTTTAAATAAAAGGTATCCACCGCTTGCGCAGGTCGGAAAGAAAAGGAGTGTTTTATGTCTGTTATGAATCCGAAAGGTAAGTATGCCCCGATTGCTGACATCCCGCTGGAGAACCGCGAGTGGCCGTCACGCAAAATCACAAAGGCACCGCTCTGGTGTTCTGTTGATCTCCGTGACGGAAACCAGGCTCTCGTGGATCCGATGGGCATAGAGACAAAGCTTGCCTTTTTTGACCTGCTGGTAAAAATCGGCTTCAAGGAAATCG
>DGUD01000042.1:0-10055 GCA_002393865.1 Treponema sp. UBA4319 | reverse complement strand
CCGCCGCAAGCGACACCGAATACGAATTCATCCGCCGCCTTATCGAGGAGCATCGCATTCCTGACGATGTGACCATTCAGGTGCTCTGCCAGGCCAGAGAGAAACTGGTGCACCGCACTATGGAATGCCTGAAAGGCGCCCCCAAAGCCATATTCCACATCTACAATTCTACGTCACCGGCGCAGCGCAAGTACACCTTTGGCAAGACGAAGGAAGAGATAAAGCAGCTTGCTGTTGACGGCGTCAAATGCATAAAGTCCTGCCTGTCTGCGGAAGACCGCAAGAGAATCCGTCTGGAATATTCTCCGGAAAGCTTCTCTATGACGGAGATTGATTATGCCGTAGAAATCTGCGAAGCCGTGAAAGCCGAGTGGGGCTGTTCCCCGGAGGACAAGATAATCCTGAACTTGCCGACTACGGTGGAGTGCGCCTCCCCGAATGTCTATGCGGATCAGATAGAGTATTTTTCCAAGCATATCAGCAATCGCGACAGCGTGATAATCAGCACGCATTGCCATAACGACCGCGGCGAAGGAGTCGCTTCCGCGGAGCTCGCCATGCTGGCCGGCGCAGACCGCACGGAAGGCTGCATATTCGGCAATGGTGAGCGTACCGGCAACCTTGATGTGGTGAATGTCGCGCTCAATCTCTTTTCCCAGGGAATTGACCCTGAGCTTGATTTCCGTGACATTGAGGGCATCGCGGAGCAGTACCGCAGCTTTACGGGCATGGAGATAAATCCCCGCGCTCCGTATGCGGGCGAGCTGGTCTTTACTGCATTCAGCGGCAGCCATCAGGACGCAATCCGCAAGGGCATGGCGGCGCGCGCAAAAATGCCGGAGGATGCGCTGTGGGATGTGCCGTACCTGCTGATTGACCCGCATGACATCGGGCGGCAGTACGAGGGCATTATCAGGATAAACAGCCAGTCCGGCAAAGGCGGCGCGGCATTTATCCTTGAGCAGGAATACGGACTTTCTCTGCCAAAGGCAATGCACCCCGCGCTGGGCGATGTTGTCAAGCTTGCCGCCGACCGCGCCCAGCGCGAGCTGAAGCCGGATGAAATCTACGGGATATTCGTGCGGCAGTGGCTTGAGGCTAAGGGCAATATGGAGATTGTTGACCTTGCGGAGACGCACCTTGAGGGCAAGAAAGACGCATCTGCCGAAGAGACCGTGCTCTGCCGTGCCGTCGTGACATGGAAAGGCAGCCAGTATGCCATCGGAGACAAAGGCAACGGACCGATTGACGCTTTTATCAACGCGCTCTCAAAGACTCCGGTTCCGCGCTTTACTGTCACTGCCTTCCACGAGCACAGCGTCGGTACGGGGAACAATACGTCTGCTGTCGCCTATGTGCAGATTACCTGTGAGGACGGAAGCCAGTACTGGGGCGTAGGAAAATCCACGAATACCGGGCGTACTGGTGTGGATGCCGTCGTGAGCGCCCTGAACCAGATGTGACCGTTTGTGCCGCTTTTCTGAGCCAGAAGAGCGGCGCTGCTTACAAGAAAACCTCCGCCTGCCCGACGGACAAACGGAGGTCAAAGGAGAGGAGGATGCAGAAAACGTGCGTGAGCCGTGTGTGCCCGGCTCATGCGCATAAAACTGCGGTGATTTGCTCTTGCATAATCACTTTGATAAACAGCGCTGCCTCCGGGAAGTTACAAGAAAAATAGCGTGCCGTCGCTCAGGGCGTTGCATCATGTTCCGCTGCGTGCTGGTCTTCTTCCTCAAGGGCGATGAGCTCTGCGATTTTCTTTGCGAGCGGGCTGTTCTGCATGAGCAGCTGATCAAAGTAGCGCTCGCGCTCCAGCTCCAGCGCGCTGGACAAGCGGGGGAAGCGGCTCTTTAGCTGCTGGTCAAGCATGTAGCGGTGATGCACAATCTGCTGTATTGCCTCTGTGCTGCGGGCGAGCAGCTTTTCTTCCAGCTGGATATGCAGCTCGTTGATTTTCTGCTCGATATGATGTGCCTTGTGCGCGTCCGGGATTTTTCCTTCCGCGCGCAGCACATCAATCTGAAACGCGAGTATGTCGAGGAATTCGTCTTCGGCGACGTCGTTCCAGTAGCCGTCCGAATATTCCTTCTCCATTTTTCTGATGCGCTCCATATCAAGCTCGCCGCTTGCGGCGATGTCATTCGCGACGGCGAGCGCAAGCTTCTGCATGATGTTTTCAGCTTCCGTGCCGAACGCCCATTCAAATTCGGCCAGCTGCGTATTGTATTTCTTTTCTTTTGAGATATAGTTCTCGTCCGCAGGGTAGGGGAACGTGAGCCCGGTGTCTTCCAGCGCTGATGCGATGCGTGCCCTGACAGCCCGCCGGTGGACGAGTTCCTGCGCCCCGAATGCCCTCAGCTGGTCGTTCACGCTGCTGACATGCCCGGCGATGTAGAAGCGCAGCCCTTGTGCCGACAGTGTGCGGTAGAGGGTGAGCAGCTGCTCTGTAGCCGTTGCGTCTATGCTGCCGATGCCGCTTGCGTCGGCTATGACGGTCTTTGTGTCCGGGCAGATAGCGCTCTCTATGTCATGGCAGAAGCTTCCGATGTTGGCGTAGAAAAGCGGGCCTGAGAAGCGGTAGATGATGACGCCCTTGACGGGCACTGCCGCAGAAGATTTCCGGGTAAGCGAGTAGAAGCCTTGCATTCCCGGCACGATACCAAGGAAATCGACGGCGGGGGAAGCCTGCCTGATGATGAACGTAATCGCGGAAAGCAGGACTCCCGTAATGACGCCGTAGATGGTGCCGAGCAGAAGGACTGCGAGCATTGCGGCCATGAATATAAGGAATTCTGTGCGATCCACGCTGTGCAGTTTTCGTGCGAGCGGGAATTCCAGCGTACCGATGAGCGCCGCAATGACAATGCCGGTTAGTACAGGGACTGGCAGATAAACGATGAGCGGCGTCCCGAAGAGCAGGATGAGCACCATGAGTGCGGCGGCCGCAAGGGACATGACCTGCGAGTGCACGCCGAACTGCCCAGCCATGCTGCTCCGCGATACGCTTCCGTTGACCGGGCATGTGCCGCTGACAGCTGCCGCAAGATTGCAGAGCGCATAGGCTGCGATTTCCTGCCGGGGGCGCAGTTTGTCGCCGTGCTTGCGGGCAGTGCTGCTGGTGGCGAGCAGGGTTTCCGAGAGAATGACGACGGCGATGGAAAGGCTCGGCAGCACAAGCCCCTTTGTCTGCCCGCCGAGCAGCCGTATGTCCGGTAAAAAGAGTCGCGGTAGCCCCGGTGCGACGGGTGGCAGCGTCTGTACGCCCCGCTCGCCAAGGCGCAGAAAGTAGGTGGCCGCCATTCCTGCCAGCATGAGCAGAGGCTGGAGCGGCAGACGCGGGCAGATTTTTTTTCCTGCAAGCAGCAGCCCTATGGTCGCAATGCCGAGCGCGAACGAGAGCAGGTGGAATTTTTCCCTCGCCTCCGTGGCGATGTGCATGCTTAGCTCCAGAAACTCACCGGTACCGGCACCGCCGCCAAAGAGCTTTGGGACTTGCATGCAGATGATGGTGAGCCCGATACCGGTTATGAAGCCTCCCATGACCGGCTCCGATATGAATTTGAGCACCCTGTCCGCCCGCAGCAGGAAGCACAGCAGCAGCCAGAACGAGGTGAGCAGCGTGATGAGCGGCACCATCTGCTCTGCCCCGGTGCTTCCTGCCGCAATGCCGAGCGAGGCGAGCATTCCCCCGGTAAGTGCCGCGGGAGCTGCATCTACCCCGAATACAAAGCGGGGCGATGTCGTGCAGAGCGCAAACAGCGCCGGCGGAAGCAGCGAGCCGTAGAGCCCGTATACGGCGGGGAGCCCTGCTACAGAGGCATAGCCCATCGATATGGGAATAGAGATAAGCGCGATGATGATGCCCGTCCCTATGTCGTGCAGTGCTTGTTCTTTTGTGTATGAAGGCGGTATGAACATGGCAGCTTTATTATAAAGCGGATGCCGCCGCAGGGCAAGTGCATGTTCCTCCCTACGTGGCGTAGAGCGCGCGTATCATCTCGTCGGCGATGCGCAGCGCCTCCTTCTGGAGCTGCTGTTCTTTCTGCGTCTCCCCGCAGTTCCTGACCGCTTCTTTCCATGCGAGCCAGCCGGTCTTTGCGGGGGGAGCGATGCCTTTTTTTGCATAGACTTTTACGATGTGCCGCGCTTGTCTGAGCAGGTTGCCGGACAGCAGCCTGCTTTGCATCACGTATGCGTCTACTGCGAGAAGGAGCGCTGCTGCGGCTATGCAGAGCACGGTGTTTCCGGACCGCTTTGTGCTCGTGGCGGGAGGAAGTGCGCTCTGCGAGGAGAATTCCGGCATGGCTGCTAGGGCGGCGCTTGTCTTCCGGTCGCCCTGCCTGAGGTACGAGAACGGATGTGCCGTGCTGAATACGGCGGTTGCCTCAAAGACCCGCCATGCGCCGTCTATGTAGACTTCCGGCCATGCATGCACATGTATTCCCCTGATGCTTCCCCGCCCGCTGGCATCGCTTACCACGCGGTAACCTTCTGCCATGCGGCAGGGAATTCCCGCTGCATGCATGAGCAGCGTAAAGGAGCCTGCATACCATGTGCAGAATCCTGTTTTGGAGCTGAGCAGAAAGTATTCGTACGGGTCGGCCTCTTTGGGCGGCCGGGGGCTTTCCAGCGAGTAGACGAAACCCTCGTGCAGGTAGTCGAGCACGCGTCCGATGTATGCCTGCCGCGCCCTGTCGTCGGCACTTTCCGCACTGTTCGGGTGGGGCGCTCCGAGCTCCTCCGCAAGTTCCAGGATGCGGGGGGAGATGACAGAGATGCCTGCCGCGTTGAACTCCGGCACGGTGTCTGCTGCTTCCCCCTCATAGAGTGTGATGGTGGTGCCTTTGGTCAGTGCCGGATGCACGGACAGCACCTGCGAGTCCGTCATGGAGATGTCCGCCTGCGCGTATGCCGCTGGCAGGCTGACAAATGCTGTCCGCGGCGTGAGCGGAACCACCGCATGGAAATCGTCCTGCAGCGTGAGCCTGATGGATGCCGTGCGCATCTCTGCCGGAACGCGGGCACTGTCTGCCCCGAATACGGTTCCCACCTGACGGCTGCCATTGATGCTGGTGTAGAAGCTCCAGTTCGCGCCGTTCCATGAGGCATACCGCGTTGTCGCAAGGTAGTAGGTGCTGAACGGCCTGCCCTGCACCAAAAAAATCTCCCGTCCTGACGGGTTGACCGAATAGGCAGGCTTTTCCGCGTGGAGCGTGCTTCCGTAGCCGGGGATGTACGCCATGAGCGGAAAGTCGGGCATGAGCGCAGCCATAAGGCGTCCCGTGTCGAGCGGGATATAGTCTGCAAGGTTTGTCCCTGACCGCTTTCCTGACAGCGAGAATATGAGCGCGCAGAGCGACGCGCACAGCGCCGGGAGCAAAAGCGTCTGCCACTTTTTTCTACGCACAAGAATGACGGCAAAGGGCAGCAGCGAAAGGCAGAGCAGCTCTTGCCGCGACGTCAGCATCCCTGCGGCGAACAGATGCTCCGCAAGGAAAAATGCGGCGGCTTTTCCATACTGTTTTTCGCAGGCAAAAAAAAGCGGCAGGAACAGTATGAGCGCGTAGAGCTCGCAGACAAAGAACGAGAAGAAGCCGGATGGCTGCCTGTTCCTGGCCGATTCGAGCCACGCCTCGGCAAAGCTCCGGTTTGCCGCGCTCATCTGGAAGAGCACTGCCGCAGTGCCGGCGGCGAGGGCAATGCGGAACAGCAGCCGCACCGTCTTCAGGAGCCGCCGTGAGCACAAGGTTTTCCTGCAGGAGAAAAAGCACAGCAGCGAAAGCGCGGCTGCCCATGCCAGCAGCACAAGTGGCGCGCCATCGGCGTTCAGCAGGAAGAGTGCGGCCGTGATGATGCCCGTATAGCCCGCTGCCAGAACCAGGGCTTCGCCTGTCTCAGCGGAACGCATCGGTCACCTCCTTGCCGCCCTTTCTTGCGTCGGCGATGTAGAAAAAGCTTTTGCTTCCTGCCTTCAGGCGCTCTTCCTGCAGGATGCGGCTCCGTGCCGACTCCCGCTTAAACAGGGATTGCGGCGGGCAGAGAAAGAGGTGCGGTTCCGTTCCCGCGCCCAGCTTTTTTTTGTATTCCCCGTACAGGGCTTCAATCGGCCGGGCGGAAAACAGCATGGCTGTGTTCTCTTCCGCAAAGGCTGCCGCCGGAAATGATGTGTCGGAAAAAATGATGTTCGCGGAGCGATCGTAGAGTTTCCTGAACGCTTCCTCGCTGTCGATGAGTGTCCCTTCCTGCTCGCTCCCGCAAAAGAGTCTCACGCTAATCCTGTGCGACGCAAGGTAGCGCATAACGGAGAATGCCGCGCTCATCAGTATGTCCTCGGCGGCAAGTTTTTCCTGCGCTTCCGGCTCCGGGCAGCAGGGGTACAAATCTATGACGATTGCGATTCCCCGCGAGCGGGTCTCCCCGTACACCGCGCAGGAAGGAATGCCCGTTGCCGCCCATCGCTTCCAGAGAATTCCGCGTGAAGGCATCTGCTCCCGGAGCGGCGTCGCATACTCAAAGACCGATGTGTCCCCCATACCGATTCTTTCTCCGGGGAGCATGGAGCCTATGGTCGTCATGTAGGCTTCGAGCGAGGAGCCGGGAGTGTAGAGCTCCGGGAACACATAGAATATCTGCGGCTGCGTGATGATTTCTACCTGAATGATGCCGAGCGGCGTGCGCAGGATGATGGCGCGTATGCCGGCCGTATAGGTGCCCCGGTAGGGACAGGCGATGTCTTCCGTGTAGGTGCTGTGCGCGGGCATTCCCGGAAGAAAGCCGACAGGGAGCGGCAGCTGCTGCTCTTTCCCCGGTATGACGAAGCGGCAGGTTCCTCCGGAAAGCGGAAAGCAGCCGTCGTTCGCCAGGTGAATCTCAAAGCGGATGGATTCGCCTTTGTGCGGGTGGTTTGTGGAGAAGGTCTGGTACCATGCATACTTTTCCCAGCTGACGAGCAGATACAGCAGTGCGAAAAGCGCATAGAGCGGCAGCAGGACGGAGATGAACAGCGAGAAGAATCCCGCAAGCCCCCCGAATGCCGACAGCATAAGGCTCAGCGCGATAAAGAGAAAGAGCTGGAGCCATTGTATGTGGAGGCGCATATCATACTCCGGCGGGAATATCGGTGTTCCTGCAGATTGCCCCGACAACGTCCGCAGTGTCCATGCCGTCAAGCCGGGCGGCTGACGATATGATGATGCGGTGGCGGAGAACGGCGTTGCATACCGCAAGCACGTCTTCCGGCATTACGTAATCCCGGCCGCCGAAGGCAGCCTGTGCCTTTGCTGCCTGCTGCAGGTGCCGGGATGCGCGCGGACTTGCACCAAGGCTCACCAGTTTGTCCGTGCGCGTCGCGGAAGTGATGGCTATGATGAACTGCTGTACCGCCGGAGACACGTGCACGTTGTTGACCGCCTGCTGCACTGCCCTGACGCTGCCTGCATCCGCGACCGGCTCCACGCTTTTTGCGCTGTCCGTGTTCAGGATTGAGAGCTCGTCCTGCTTCCCCGGATAGCCGATGGAAAAAGACAGTCCGAAGCGGTCGAGCTCGGCCTCCGGCAGGGGGAAGGTGCCGGCGAACGTCTGCGGGTTCTGGGTCGCAATCAGAAAAAAGGGCTCCGGCAGCTTCCGCGTCACGCCGTCAACGGTAATCTGCTGTTCCTGCATCGCCTCCAGAAATGCAGACTGCGTGCGCGGAGAGGTTCTGTTCAGCTCGTCGGCAAGGATGCATTGCGCGGACACGGAGCCTTCCTTAAAGACGAATTCGTTTTTTGACGGAACCCAGACATGCATGCCCAGCACGTCTCCGGGGAGCAGGTCTGGCGTAAACTGAATCCGGGAAAATGAAAGCCCTGCCGCCTGCGCCAGCGCGCGGGCAAGTGTTGTCTTACCGACTCCCGGTACGTCTTCGATGAGGACATGCATGGACGCGGCAAGGCCGAGCACTGCAAAGTGAACGGCTTCCTGTGCCCCGCAGAATACGGTGCGTATGCTATGCTCCATATCTTGAGCGAAATTTGTTGCGATAGAAACTGAGCCCATTCATAAAGTATAGCACATCTGTATGTGCGGGGCAAGAATCTGAGCCAGTTTTAAATGTCCCTTGCTTTTGAAAGCGGCTCATCTCTTGTGCCTTCATCAGGACTGCAGCACTATCCGTGCCACGCTGGCTGCGGCAGTGCGGGCACGGTCAATCTGCTCCTGCACATGGGATTCGTCAAGCATCAGGGAATCGGCCTTTGCGTCCCACGGAACAAGTGTGCACGGGATGCGCATGAGCGAGGCAAGAATGGCGGTGTGCATACGGTAGGAGCGTATACAGGAGCACTGGGAAAGTATGCGTGCCATGTCCTCCGGAGAATGCGGGATTGCCGCAAGGCAGATAGTTTTTTGCGGGAGCATGCTGCGGAGTTTTTTTTGCAGCCAGCGGGCAAAGAGAAAGTCCTCCGGGTTGCCGTTGCAGAAGAGCAGGAGGCCGGCTTCTTTTTGTGCGGCGGCATAGCGGCGGATTTCGTCCAGCATGCGCTTCCGGTTCTGCCGGGGGCTGCCGCGGATGCCCGTGCGACCGTAATAGGCGAGTGTGTACGGGGATGCCGTGCAGACGGCAGGCACTGCGCCCGCTGCCGGAGCCTTGCTCCAGCCTCCGCTGAATGCCATGTCAGGCGCCACGGTGCACGGGCAGCGGATGCCATAGTCCCGCAGCACCCTGGCGGAAGCCTCGTCGCGGAGTACTGTCGCACGGTTCTGCGGATGGTCGAGCAGCCGCCGGAATACTTTTTGCGCATAGGCGCCCCAGCCGGGGGATGCCCCGCAGCCGATGATTGCGTAGTTCCGGCCGTGCCTGCACATCGCGCGGTGCAGGGCGTCCATCGCGCCCGCCATGTAGCCGTCGTTGTCGCGGAGGAGCTGGCCGCCGCCGATGAGCACTGCATCCGCGCTGCGCACGAGCAAATCGTAGTAGCTCCGCCGCAAAAGCAGGAACACGCATTTTGCGTAGGCTGTCACAAGGCATGTCCGGAGCGGCGGCGGCAGCTGCGGCATAATCAGAGCGGCTGCCGTGCGGCGCAGCCGGTACCAGGCGCCGCGTTTCTTCCTGTTTGCGAGTATGTCGTACGGAATGATGCGAGCGGACTGCCCCAGTACCTGCGAGAGCGCCTGCGCGATGAGCTGGTCGCCGCAATTGCTGCTGCCCGCAAGCCCGCAGAGTGCTATCGTCGCCACCTTGTGCTTCAGCCGAGCAGACGCTTTGTCTTCGCGTACCATTGCTTGCTGTCCGTTCTCCGCAGGTAGCGGTAGCGGCGCATACAGTCGCTCATCTCCGTAAGGATAGCCTCCGCCTCGGCGTCCTTTCCTTCCTTGTGGAAATGCTCGGCGCAGCGGTAGCCGACCTCAAAGTTGCTTGTCCTGAAGAATATGTCCTTCATCTTGTCATAGTCGTCGTTGAGCTCAAGGTCAAGCAGCACTTCCTCGCCGGAATCGAGCTTGCCCTCTTCTTTGAAACGCGCCATCGCGGCCTTTGCCTCGTCCTTCCTGCCCGCAGCTGCCGTCGCACGGATTTTTTTGAACTGGATGGCTCTGTCGTCGCTGTAGGGACCGCTCAGGCAGGAGTCGTACAGCGCGATGGCTTCGTCGTAGCGGGCGCTGTCGCAATATGCGTCGGCAAGGAGCGTCCTGTTCGTCACTGTGTCCTGATACTTTACCTGCTCCTCCAGCTCTCTGATGCTTCCCTCCGGGTGCAGCGCCTGCGAGATGGCGTCTCCGATAGCATGGTTCCGCGAAAGCTCCGGCACTATCTCCACGATGATGTATGCCAAGCCCCCGATATAGGGGATGAACACGAGCAGCCACAGCCACACGAAGGGCTTCCCGTTCCTTATGATATGAATGATGAGCAGAAGCTGCAATACATACGGCAGCAAGGCAAAAATCGGCATGGGACAAGTATAGCTGAAAAGGCATAAAAGCGCAAGGCTTGGCCGCTGCTGCCCACGGAAAGCTGTTTTGTGTTCCGATTCCGGCGGGAGTGGTATCCGATTCCGGCCAGGGATTCAGCATGAAAA
>DGUD01000082.1 GCA_002393865.1 Treponema sp. UBA4319 | reverse complement strand
GCTTCAACGACGCGCAGCCCTGACGTAGGGAAGAGTGCCGAATCGCCCAGGGATTCAGCATGAAAACAAAAATGCGCTCCCAGCGGAAAAACACCCGGACTGCCTGTTGCACGCTTCGCTTTGCAAATGGCAGCCCGGGCGTTTTTCCGCTTCCGCGCATTTTTTATGTTGGATCCTTGGCTTTTGTAGCATAAAAAAGAAAATCGTCTTAAAACAGTTTACATGATTTTCCACTACCGCGTCCGTCTTCAGATAAAATACATCTCATGCTGAAGCCCTGCCGCATGCGCAGGGCTTCAGCATGAAACGGTAATTCAAACATTCAAAATGAGTCAGCGGGTTCCGGTAACGGAAAAAATCAAGGAATCCTCCTAAAGGATCCCTCCTTACTTTTTTCCTACGCCCCACGGCCTCCTTTTGAATGCTTCACTTGTACAAGAAATGCTGGAACCCTGGTCGCATGCGGCGCTGCGACGAATTCCCTGCGGGCACAACAAAAAAAGTTGACAAAAGCTTAAACAGGGACTATAATAGGCAGCATAGGCAATCGATTGCCCATGCTGTTTGCGAGATTGCAGGGACGAGAGCCCTTGCCGCTTACGGCGAATTTTTTTTGCAGGTGCCGCAAAAAAAACAGGGCTGCCCGGAAAGCGGAAGTTCCCGGACAGCCCCAGGCAGGTCTGCGCGATATCCTGTCAGTGAGCTCGCACGACTTGCAATCCTCCTCCTGGCAGGCTTCACAAAGTGCAGTTCTGAAGCCTGCCGTTTTTTTCTGAAACTGACTCTTTTACACCCCGTACTCCGGGGTATCGTCATCCACGAGCCCCGAACGGATACAGTTCACCAGCGCATCAAAGATGTGCTGCGGAAAATGAACCCCCACCTGCTTGCGCATCTCCGTAAAGGCCACCTCAAAGGGGAGCGCCTTGCGGTAGGGACGGTCAGAGGTAAGCGCGTCAAAGATGTCCGCGCAACTGATAATCATGGATTCCTCCGGGTATTCCCCGGCCTTCTTGCCGTAATAGCCGGAACCGTCCATGGCCTCATGGTGGTAGCGGACGTAATCCTTTACGTCGGCAAAGAAAGAGTTGTGGTCAAGAATCTTATAGCCGATTTCCGCATGGGACTTTATCTCGGAGAATTCCTCGTCGGTCAGGCGGGATGTCTTGTTGATTATGACGTCGCTGATGCCGATTTTCCCGATGTCATGCAGCATGGCGCCGTAGCGCAGCTGGTGTATGCGCTCAGGCGGGTAGCCAAGCTGCCGGGCGATGGCCACGGAATACTTGGTGACCCGCGCGGAATGGCCTTCCGTATAGGCATCCTTTGCCTCCAGCGCGCGCGTAAGCGACTGCACGACGTTAAAATTGCTCTCGTCAAGCTTTACGAAGAGCTGGCGGTTCGTCACCTCGCTCGCGATGAACGCGGCGGCAATCTCCAGCCGGTAGCGGTGCTCCATGCTGAAGGAATCCGGGGAATCCGGGTCGCGGACAAGCGTGATGACGCCCATCCGCTCCTTGCCGCTGCCCAGCGGCACGCTGATAAAGGAGCCGGAGATGAATTTCTCCTCCTTCATGATGGAATAGGCGGTATGCTCCTCCCTGCTGGGCACAAAGAGCGGACGCCCGCTCTCAAAGACCTGGCCGGAAATCCCCTGCCCCACCCTCAGCGCGGACGGCCTGTTGCGCACACCGCGCATATTGAAGGGCACCAGCAGTCCCGTCTCCACCTCAAAGGCATAACAGACGCCCCGGTCAAACTCTATCTGCTTGGACAAATCCTTGAGCAGGTTGGAATACACGTGCTCAAGCGAGCGGTGCCGCTGCAGCACAAGGGGATACTGCGCCATGGTAAGCAGCTCCCGCTGCCGCCTTCCGGCGATGAGCGCCGCATAGAGATTTATCTGGAGCCGCTTGGCGACATCGTTCAGGAAAGAGACGCTCTTGTCGCCGAGCTCGCATTCCTCCCCGCCTTCTTTTATGCAGACAAGGAGAAAAGCGAGCAGCTCCCCGACATGCGCCACCGGCACAAGGTAGCGCCCCCGGTAGACCGTCTGCACAATCTCTTCCATCAGGGGATCGTCAATCTGGAATTCAGAAAACATATCCCGGACGGAGATAGTACCGGGCACCATGGAGAGGCAGCCGATAAACAGGGAGTCATCCGGCAGGGAAAGCACGCCCTCCCGGTCAATCTCGCGGTATTCGTGAATCTCATTCTCGTGGCAGAAAATGCGGACGCTGAACTGCGGCAAGGCCTTTTCCACCAGCGCAATCGCGGACTGGATGAGCCCCAGCTCCGTCGTCCACTGGTTCAGGCTGTCTATATCAAACTGCTCGTTGCACAATTCAGTCACTTCTGAAACTCCAAAACTGTCCAGGCTGACCTGTTCTTCCTCGTGTCCTTCTTCCATACCTTAAAGTATAACGCAAGACCAGTAAAAACGCAATGAACAGGCGGCACGAGATACGGAAGAAAAGGAAAAGCTTTTTGCAAAGCATTGAAATTTATACAAAAATATTGAAATCTGTTACAAAAAGTGCTATATTCTGAGCATCCCAATCGGGAAGGAGTGTTTTATGAAAAAAATAATCAGCGGGCTTCTCAGCCTGATGCTCTGCGCGGCAGGACTGTACGCGGAGCACATCAAATTCACCGTGGCGGGCACAGAGACCCGCTACAACCAGATTAAGGTAGTGAACAACACGACAGCCGCAAACTTTGACTGCACCGCGTATTTCCTTGAGGAACGGGACGGCAAGCTCATCGCGCAGGAAGCTATCGGCATGTTCCATCTGGGCGACACGAACAGCTCGGACACCTGCAACTGCATCAGGCTTATCAAGAAAGGCACCCATATCGGGCTTGCCGTGCCGGACTCAGTCGGCACCATCTCATACATCGTGTCTTACAAAGACTATCCGCTCTTCGATATCATAGAGATTTCCCTGCTTGACGAGGAAAGCCCCATCGGCAAAGAATTCTGACTCTTGTAAGCCGCGCACAGGATTGGCCTGCAAGCAGCAGGAAGCCCGGAAAGCCCTCCAAGGGGGAATTTTCCGGGCTTTTCTGCTTTTCAAGCCGGAGCCCCGCGGAAAGCGGCTCGGAAATCACTTTTGTGCTCCGCTCCCGGCGGGAACGGTATCTGATTCCG
>DGUD01000012.1 GCA_002393865.1 Treponema sp. UBA4319 | reverse complement strand
GCTTCAACGACGCGCAGCCCTGACGTAGGGAAGAGTGCCGAATCGCCCAGGGATTCAGCATGAAAACAAAAATGCGCTCCCAGCGGAAAAACACCCGGACTGCCTGTTGCACGCTTCGCTTTGCAAATGGCAGCCCGGGCGTTTTTCCGCTTCCGCGCATTTTTTATGTTGGATCCTTGGCTTTTGTAGCATAAAAAAGAAAATCGTCTTAAAACAGTTTACATGATTTTCCACTACCGCGTCCGTCTTCAGATAAAATACATCTCATGCTGAAGCCCTGACAAAGAAGCCAGCGCTTCCGCAGAAGATGAAATTTGCCTGAAAAAAGATAGCAAAGACAGGACGAATGCAGCGGGATTTGCGAAACTTTACAATTAAGCTCGTTTTAAGAGGAAGCGGCGGCTCCAACAATCCGGGCGGACGCGTGGAACCGTCGCTCATGCGCGGCCGCTTTCCCCCGCAATGCAGCTGCCTTGCAGGGGGAAGCGTCAAGCCTGTACGGTGCTATTCATCCTGCAGGGCATCGTAGCCGCTTTCCCCGGTGCGGACTTTCACGACGCTGTCCACGGGGTACACAAAGATTTTTCCGTCCCCGATGCTTCCGGTATACAGCGCCTTCTTTGCGCTTTCGATGACGGTCTCCACGGGAATCTTGCTCACGACAATCTCAACCTTTATCTTGGGAAGCAGGTTGATGGCGACCGGGACGCCGCGGTAGAATTCGCTGCTGCCCTTCTGCATGCCGCAGCCCATCACGTTTATGACCGTCATGCCCGTTATCCCGATGGAATTCATCGCATCCTTCAGCGCATCGAATTTATTCTGCCGCGTGATGATGACAACCTTGTGGATACTGGCATCGGATGAGGACGGCCGCGTCGCAGGGGCAACAGCCTCTTCCGCACCGGGAATCCTTACGCCGAATTCACGTGCCTCCTCAAGCTCCTCGGAGCTATAGGAGATGGAGAATCCCGCGTAGGAGGAATCAAGGCCGTGCTCCAGCTTGTCAAGGCCGATAATCTCCTCTTCCTTTGAGACGCGGAGCCCCATCAGCTTCTTGATGACTGCAAAGACAATGCTGATAGTCAGCACCGTCCACACAATCGTAATCCCCATGCCGCCAAGCTGCTTGCCCAGCTGCCCTATGCCACCTCCGTAGAACAGGCCTTCCTGAATTCCTGCGGAGGCAAATCCCGGCGCGGCATCCGTCGCAAAGAGCCCTACCGCGACCGTTCCCCATATACCGTTGAGCATGTGGACTGCGACGGCACCGACCGGGTCATCGATATGAAGCTTGTAATCCAGCAGCCACACGCCAAAGACGACGAGCAGGCCGGCAACGCAGCCGATTATGGCAGCTCCCGCGCAGTCCGTGACATCGCAGGGCGCTGTAATCGCGACCAGCCCGGCCAGCGAGGCATTCAGGCAGAGAGAGACATCGGGCTTGCCGTATTTTACCCACGTAAAGACCATGGTGACGACGGTCGCAACAGCAGGAGCCACCGTCGTGGTAAGGAAAATCGAGCCCAGGGTAGGCACGTCGGTCGCGGCGGCACCGTTAAAACCGTACCAGCCCAGCCACAGGATAAAGACGCCCAGCGCGCCAATCGTGATATTATGGCCGGGGAAGGCGTTGACCTTTGTGACATTGCCGTCCGCGCCACGAATGAATTTCCCGATTCGCGGCCCTTCCATCCACGCACCAATCAGGGCGCAGATGCCGCCGACCATGTGGATACAGTTGGAGCCCGCATAATCGTGGAAGCCCCACTGCGCAAGGAAACCGCCGCCCCATACCCAGTGCGCCTCTATCGGATAGACAAGCGCGCTTATGATTGCGGAATAGACGCAGTAGGACGAGAATTTCGTGCGCTCTGCCATGGCTCCGCTCACAATCGTCGCCGTCGTAGCGCAGAACACAAGGTTGAACACAAAATTGGAGAAATCGAAATCCGCATAGTGGACGAACACAGAGAAATTCGGCTTGCCGATAACGCTCCATATTCCCCGGCTCACTTCCCCCGTCGCAGGATCCGTGTAGGAAAGCATAAAGCTTGCGCCGATAAGGAACCACATCACGGTTCCTATGCAAAAGTCCATGAGGTTTTTCATGATGATGTTCCCCGTGTTCTTTGCGCGGGTAAAACCAGCTTCCACCATCGCAAAGCCTGCCTGCATCCAGAATACCAGTGCAGCGCCCGCAAGGAACCACACGTTCCAGACGCTGCCTTCCACCTCAGCAATCTGCTGACCCAGCTGCGTTACGTCCATAGACCACTCCTTGAAAAAAAATAAAGGCGCACAATTCCAAGGAGAAATTCCCGTGGAATATGTGCGCCTTTGCACGGCTTGAAGCTTCAAGCATAAAAAAAGACGATACGCCAGTTACACCTGACCGTATCGCCTTTGATTACCAACAGTATACCTGCCCGCAAAAAAAAGTCAAGGGGACGAAAAAAAAATGCGCGGAAGGAAAAAGCGCCCTGCCGGGGCTAGCCCAGCGCTCCGCCGGCCGCAAGGATAAGGCTCGCCGCGACAGTAGCGGCTGTCTCCGTCCGCAGCACGCGCTCCCCCATGCCGAGCAGGGCAAAGCCGTGCCCGGCAAGGAGCTGGCGTTCCCTGTCCGTCCACCCGCGCTCGCTGCCGATAGCGGCAACGCAGCGCCCGGCTGCCTCCTGCGGGTGCTGCCGCAGGAACTCGCTCAGGCTGCACTGCGGACGCACATTGTCAAGCGCCAGCCGCAGGGGAATACCAGCTAGCGAATCTATGCATGCTTCCAGCGTGCGGTGGTGGAAGAGCCGGGGAACATGCGTCCCCGCCGCCTGCTGCGTCCCGTCCAGCAGCATCTGGTAGCCGGCATCGCTCGTGGCGAGGGTCGATTTCAGGTAGGATTTGTCGCCCAGCTCCGTGCCGGTCAGATGAACCTCAGCCACGCCCAAGCCCGCCATATCGCGCAGCAGCCGCTTCAGCTGGATAGGGCGGGGAAAACCGATGACCATACAGAGGGGCCACAGCGGCTTTCCGTCGCTCTCCGGCGTAAAAGAAAAAGAAATCGTCCCCGCGTCAAAGGTTTTGCGCCCGTCGGTGCTGCGTTCCTCCCAGACATCGATGTGCGTGATGGTCGCATGCCCCGCCATACCGCCGATGATTCCGGCCGCAAAAGAATCGCCTTCTTGCTTGCGCAGGATTTTCAGTATGTGCCCGGCACGCGCATCACGGATGTCGAGCGGCCGCTCTATTTCTTCCGGGGAAAAAAGGCAGATGTTCATGCCCGTAACCATAGCCTATTTTTTTGCCTTGGGCAAGCCTCGTGGACATGGCGGCATGCTGCGATTCCGGACAATTTTCCGCAGGAGTGTATTTTTCTGCCCGGCTTGCTTTGCGGGCGGCGCTGTGCTATAGTTCCGGTATGGGATTTTTTACTAAGGCAGAGAAGACTCCGGCGCAGACTGTCGTACAGGATGTGCTCAGAGTCCAGAAGAATGAGCGGGCTCTTATCATCGCGAACCCGGAGACAAATGTCATCGCGCAGGAACTCTTCACCGCGCTCACGGAAAGCGGGGCAAAGCCCGTCCTGATGTTCCAGCAGAAAAAAAGCTCAATGGATTACGCGGAGGATTCCGTCATCGGCGCGTTAAAATCGGCGCCCGACATCGTGCTCTCCATATCCGCCGTCAAGCTGGGCAAGGACAGGGAAGGCATCTCCAGCCCGTACAAGGACGAGGCGAGCGGAACGAGCTACGACAGCATCTTTGACTATCTGCTGGAAGGCAAGAAGACTATCCGGGCAGTGTGGACGCCAGGACTCACAGAGGATATGTTCGCGCGCACCGTGCAGATTGACTACAAGCTGCTCGGCGAGCGCTGCCGCAAAATCCGCGCACTCTACGAAGGTGCAGAGAGCATCAGGATTACTGCCCCCGGCGGCACGGACGTCAGCGTCGGAGTCAAAGGAAGGAAAGGCCTTGTTGACGACGGCGATTTTTCCCGGCCGGGCACAGGCGGAAACATTCCCGCAGGGGAAGTCTTTATCAGTCCCGTGGTCGGCACCACGGCAGGCAGCATTGTCTTTGACGGCAGCATGACATTCAGCGACGGAGATGCCCTGCTTCAGACACCGATAAGCGTCACGGTCAAAGACGGTTTTGTCACGGATATATCCGGCGGGGCGGAAGCAAAGCGCCTCCTCAAGGACGTGACGGCGGCAGAAAAAGAAGCCGTCCAGCTGGAAGAGAGCGGTAGGCTTGCCCACGGAACAGGCGCGGTATACAGCAGGAACGCCCGCAACATCGGGGAATTCGGTATCGGACTGAATCCGGCCGCAAGCATCACGGGCAATATGCTGGAAGACGAGAAGGCCTTCAGGACATGCCATTTTGCCATCGGCCAGAACTATGACGGCGACGCTCCCGCGCTCATACATTTTGACGGCATCGTCAGGGTTCCCACCGTCACCATCACATACAGCGACGGCAAGACCTTTACGCTGCTCAAGGACGGCGAGCTGCAGCTGTAGCCTCAGCCTCCTGCACAGCCCGCACGGCATCTGCCGCCTGCAAAAGCACCTCCCGCGTCATGTCCTCGCTGTGCTTGAGCATAGCGGCGGGCACCCCGTAGGCTTTCTCCAGCGCCTCGCCGGTCAGGACTTCCTCCGGCGTGCCGTAATCTATCGTGCGGTCAGGATAGAAAAGCAGTATGCTGTCCGCATAGCGGCGGCTCAGGGCAATCTCGTGCATGGAGATAAAGAACGCGGTGCCCGTCTGTGCCGCGTATTCTTTGAGGTAGGCGAGCGCCTGCTCCTTCTGCCGCTCCTCCATGGCAAACATCGGCTCGTCCATAAAGCAGCTCGCACTGCCGTAGAGCAGGCAGAAGGCCAGCAGTGTCCGCTGGATTTCCCCCTTGCTCAGGCCGGTGAGACCGTGGTCGAGCACCGGCTCCAGCTCAAACACGCCGATAAGCTCGGAAAGCAAATCTCCCTGCCCCCGAATGGCTTTTGCAGAACCTTTGAGGGCGCCACTCTTGTACACAAAGTCAAGCAGGCGGGCGACTTTCTCATCCGTCTCAAATTCCATATTCTGATAGATGACAGACGCCAGCAGGTTCTTCTGCTCCTCGCCGAGCGCGGCCACATCCTGCCCGAACAGCATGCAGCGCCCGTTCTGCGGAACAAGCCTTCCGCTCGCAAGCATCAGGAAAGTCGTCTTGCCGGAACCGTTGGGGCCGACAAGGCTGGTAAAACCGGAAGGAATCTCCCCGGTAAAATGGTCAAAGACCGGAGCCGGCACAATCTGCGCGCCGTCCGAGCCGACATCGCCTTCCACCGGCGGATACGCAAAGGAAACATCCGAAAATTCAATGCACTTCATTATGCCAGTAAGGATACCAGAGCCCCGGGGAAAAGTCCAGTGCAAATCATGCGGCCAACAGCGCCCCGATATGAGAACAAAGGGAGCCCCTGCGGAAAAGCGTCGGCGGGCAGCGGCGGAACTTATGCCGCAAGCAGGGCACGGAAAACAGCAGAGCCGTTCCGCCCGCAGCCGAATCCTGCTGCACAAAAAGTGATTTCCGTGCGGGCTACCTATGAGAGACGCCATATTCGCCTGCTGTAGCAAATAACCGATCGAAGGATAAGATTTTTTACACAGCTAAGCGTCACATTCTCTGTTTTATAAGCGCAATGCTAATCTCGTCACCTATCGGGAGTTTTGGAATAGTCTTATGGATTTCTACCTCAAAATCATCCACAGCTTTTTTTATCCCAGTCAAATTAGGAGAAAAATAATCGTGCATCAAAATACAACCTTCATCCATGTGAGCCAAAAAAAATTCCAAAGCGGCAAGTGTCGGCGTATATAAATCCATATCAAGATTTACAAAAACAAATTTTTCTTCTATTCCTTTAAAAGTTTCTGGAACCAGCCCCTTTCTTATCTCCACTTTCTCTGGATTTGTCATCTTGCACATCACATACTCAGGAGATGTGTTCTCAAACATCTTTGGATTCTTGCAAAAAGAGCTATTTATAAAGCTTTTGCTACCAAGCGAAATTTCGCTTTCTATGTCTTTATCAGAAAAACTTTCAAATGTATCGAAAAGATAGCACTTTCTTCCGTAAAAGTATCTGTTTATAAATTTTGCACAATTTCCAACGAACACCCCGCATTCGGCAACTTGTCCATCAAGCTTATTCGTAGCAACAAAAGACGCATAATCTTTTATGAAATTGGTTCTTTCAGTGGAAAAAAGCTCGATATACGACAAACACGTGGGCAAATGAACAAAACGCTCCTTTGAGATACCATATGTCCCTGACCAGCTTACGATATCACGAGAGATATTCAAATCCTCCATTGTCAAAAAAATATCAACAGACGAATCCAGCTTTCTTATGAAAGACGGGCTGTTTATCGGTATAGTACAGGCTCCCACGCGCGGGCCTGTATTCCCAGCCGTACATTTACTGTCAATGATAGAGATTATGTTATATCCTTGCTGGATTAAAGGGTAAAAAACCTTTTTTCCATTCAGCCCCCACCCCCATAGAACGATATCCTTTCCCATTTGCTTCCAGCCTCCCTTTATTGAAAGGAATGAAGAGTTTTACAATAAAACGTTTTCTCCTTCAGAATCTTATCGGTAAATAAAACTATTCCTATTAGATATAGGATATAAACCTGCTTGTTATTTGTCAAGTCCTTCTTAAACGATTAGAAATAATGAATATACCTAAAAGGAAAATTCTATGACAGAAAATGATATTCGGGCGAACCTATCACGGAATATAAAGACTTTCAGACAGCTCCAGAGCCTTTCGCAGGCAGACCTTGCGGAACGAGCGGATATTTCCATCCCTTTTTTATCACAGATTGAATGTGCAAACAAATTCCCTTCTCCTGCCATCCTTGCACGGATAGCAGATTCTCTACAGGTAAGCGTCTCCGACTTGTTTGCGGAAAAAGAAAATATAAAATCTGGCGACTACAAATTCATGATAGAGGCTATGAAATCCATTTTGCACGGACAGCTCTTATCATTTGAAAACTTTTGCGAACGATATTTTGAAAACGACAATAAAGAGAGTGGAGGCCTTATCCCAAAAAACTGAATATTAGCTGTATATAATAAAAATATTTGAAAAGCAACTTAAGTCTCCCCAGCCAATACTTTTTCCAAACAGCTCCCATCAACTGGGGCGATACCCCCACAGGACATTTTCGCCAGTGCAAATCATGCGGCCAACAGCGCCCCGATATGAGAACAAAGGGAGCCCCTGCGGCAAAGCGTCCGCCGGAATCAAATGCCACTCCCG
>DGUD01000013.1:18888-28289 GCA_002393865.1 Treponema sp. UBA4319 | reverse complement strand
ATTTTCCACTACCGCGTCCGTCTTCAGATAAAATACATCTCATGCTGAAGCCCTGCCCTCGCCGCAGCGGGGTGAGGCGGTATCAGCCGGATTTGACCGGAATCAGATACCACTCCCGCCAGAATCAGATACCACTCCCGCCAGAATCAGATACCACTCCCGCCGGGAGCGAAACACAAAATTGATTTCCGGCGAGCTACTCAAGGTGTCCTTGATTTATTCAGAATATGATTTATACTTATATAATATGAACAAACGACGACTTGGAAAAACCGCTCTCATGGTGAGCGAAATCGGATTTGGCGGAGAATGGCTTGAGAGGCACGAGTTCGAGGAATCTGTCGCCCTCATCAAATACGCGCAGGATAAGGAAATAAATATCATCGACTGCTGGATGCCCGACCCAAAATCGCGCGACATAATCGGAGCCGCGCTTGAAGGCTCCAGAGAAAAATGGTACATCCAGGGGCATATAGGCTCCACATGGCAGAACGGCCAGTACGTGCGCAGCCGCGACATGCAGTTCGTAAAGCCAGCCTTCGAGGATCTGCTGAGCCGGCTCAAGACCGACTACATCGACCTCGGCATGATTCATTATGTTGATTCCGAAGATGACTGGAAGGCAAGCACGAGCGGCGGATATTTCGAGTATGTAAAGGAGCTTCATGCGCGCGGGACAATCCGGCACATCGGGCTCAGCACCCATAACCCGGTAATCGCAAAGAAAGCCGTGCTCTCCGGATTCGTCGGGATGATTCTGTTCAGCATCAATCCGGCATTCGACATGAGGCCGCCGACGGAAGACCTTATGAGCATGTTCGACCATTACGACGACCAGAACATGAAGGGCATCGACCCGGAGCGCACGGAGCTGTACCGTCTTGCGGAGGAGCACGACGTAGGTCTCACCGTCATGAAAGGATTTTTTGGCGGCAAACTTTTCGATGCAAAGACATCGCCGTTCGGCGTCGCGTTCACGCCAATCCAGTGCATCCACTATTCCCTGACCCGCCCGGCAGTCAGCTCAATTCTGTGCGGCTTCGACTCAAAAGACCAGCTTGACCAGGCCGTCGCCTACGAGCACGCGAGCCTGGACGAAAAAGACTACGCATCGGTAATCGCACATGCGCCGTACCATTCCTACAAAGGCCAATGCACGTACTGCGGTCACTGCAAGCCGTGCCCTGCGGAAATCGACATCGCGATGGTGAACAAATTCTACGACCTTGCGATCCAGCAGGCCTCCGTGCCGGACAGCGTGCGCTCACATTATTCGCTGATTCCGCACAAAGCCGCCGAATGCATAGCATGCCACGCCTGCGAATCCCGCTGCCCGTTCGAGGTTCAGATTGCAGACAGGATGCAAAAAGCCGCGGCGCTTTTTGGCAGCTGAGTCCCCGTGCCGCAAGCCTACCGCTTTCCCTTCTTTTTGCTCAGCATCAGGACAATCGTAAGGGAAAGCACATTCGAAAGGACAATCCGGGCAATCTGAAGCTCATCCGTCCCGCTCTCGGTGACGACGTGCAGAGTATTGCCGATAAAGTTGTTGAAGAAGTGCTCGCATATCCCTGCCCAGAGAACACCGGTCAGGGAGACACAGGTTCCCCATTCCAGCGCAAGCATCCCCGCAAGCACGATATAGCCTAGCGCCATCACCGCCGCGACAGCAAGCGTCATCGTGCCGTTCCTGAGCTCAAGCGCCACGCTGACAAGGTGCCAGATGCCGAATAGGAATGCCTGCAGGAAGTTAGCCTTTCTGAAGCCGAACGGCTTTTCGGCAAGGTGCAGGAACAGGCCGCGGAACAAGCCTTCTTCCGCCACGACATTGATGATATTCCCCGCGATGCAGATAAGCAGGGCGGGAACAGAGAGCGCCACGGAATTCGTCGCGCCGCTCAGCGCAAAATTAGTCACATAAAAGGCAAGGCTGACGCTTTTTCCCTGCGCGCGCAGTATGAGGATTTCCACAAAATACGAGATGGCAAAAGTCGCAATGCCAAGCGCAAAACCAAACAGCCCGTAACGCACAGGCGAGCGCCCCAGAAAGCCGGCGCTTTCCTTGGCGGTACTGCGGTTTTTCTGGCTGGAAAAAGCAAATCCGATTTCGTCAAAGTTCGACTTTGTGGCGCGCAGGGCAAGCACCAGAACGAGTATCGTCCAGAGCTTACAGATAACGTTGTCGGCGATGAAGGTCTGTTCGGTCTGGATAAAAAAGAATTCGATATATTTCACAATAGCGCAGACAAGGTACGTAAGCGCTATGACCATCAGCGTATGCCGTTTTCCCAGCTTTGTCATAAAAACTCCTTTACGAGAGCGAATCGATTGCGCCGTTTACCCGGCGCGCCACAACGGAAGCAGATGCACGCAGGCGCGGCAAAAGGGATACCTGCCCTATGCAGGCAGGCATCCGGACAGCGCATTATTTTTCAAAGCGGAACCAGCGGAAATCAAAGTTGCTTCCGGGCAGGAACACAAAGCTGACTTTCTGCATGCCCCGTATGCAGGCAAGCGGGAACGCTTTCTCGACATACGCATCCGTATGCGCGAACTCAATCACCTGTGTTGAGCTTGAGCCGTCCGCACCGAAGAATTTCACGTTGATTGTGTTGTTCTCGGTGTTCGATTTACCGCATATCGTAAGCTTTGCGCTTCCGTCCGCAGCAAAATCCATGTTCGCAAAGTCGAGGTTCACATTGTTCCCGATTTTTTCCACGGCGTCCGCGCTGCGGACAAAGGAGTCGCCCGCTACCACATCCGCATCGAGCGCGCGGAGCTTTGCAAAGGCCTTGGGGCTTTTGTCAAAGTAAAAACCGTGGAAGTAGATCCCGTCAGGAAGCACAATGCTGAGCGTATGCACGCCAAAGAGTCGGCGGCTCAGGACAAAGACATTCTCCGAATACACATTGTAGATTGACTCGTGCTTGTACATGAATTTGCCGAGGCATTCTCCGCCGCCGTCCGCAGGAGCCTTGCTTCCTTCGTAGTCAGTACCGGTTCCCGGCGTTCCGTCCCAGACCTCGACGGACAGCTCCGTCTCGTGGCTGAAAACCGGGATATGGATTGTATCAGCGCCGTCCGGGCCGAAATCGACCTTTGCGAAACTTATCCACGTGGGGCCGCTCTTCCGCGTGGAGACGCCGCTCTCAAGCGAAAGCTCAGGCTTCGGTTTTCCGTCCTTGTCATCCCAGCCGCTCATGCGGCACGCCTCCACAAGCTCGTAGGGGTTCACATTCGGGTTCCCCACCCCGCTGACGGTAAACGGCAGGTCGCTGATTACCTGGTCAAGCTCGCTGCCGTTCTTTGCGGTACAGCGGAGGATGCATTCGCCATCGCCTTCCGCACGGACAGCAGCGCTCTGGCTTCCGTCCGCAGCCTGCGCTCCGACGGCGACAGCGATATTGTTGCTCGCCACGCATTCTTTCAGGACGGGATTCCAGCTGATTTTCTTGAGGCTCGCGTTTGCAGGGAGAACCCGCGCGCGAACCGCTATCTCCCGGTGCGCTGCGTCCAGGCTCGTGCTACCTTCCGCGCAGAGCTCGATTTTCCGCGCCGGGATAAAATCATATTCCGCCTCAATCGCGGCTCCGGGCTCACAGCCGCCCCATGTTCCGCGGGCTCCGTCATAGCGCAGCGAGACGCCCGGCAGCCCCTTGCTTGCGGCAGCCAGCTCAAACGAAGCCGCCTTGCCCCGCGCCCGCACAATCGCAATCAGGCGGTTCGCGAACAATTTCCGGCTCAAGGTCTTTCCGTCCGCGCAGGCATATTCGTCATAATCGGTAGAATCGCCGTTGTCCATGCCGACAAGCTCGGCATCGCCTGAGACTTTGATGGTGATGTAGTTGCGCGCGTTCTCGACAAGGGTGCCGTCTTTGTCCGCCGTCATAATCTGAATAAAATGAAGATTGCCGGTATCGCCGTTCTCAGCCGCAGTCTCAGGCCGCAGGACAATGCGCGCCGGGTCGCCAAAGGAGCGCTTTACGTCCTCCGCGACCGGCTTTCCGGCGGCGTCATACGCGACGGCCTTAATCTCGCCCCGGTGATATTCCACAACCCAATGGCCGAACGGCTCCATATCCTTCTGATGGTCGATTGTGTGCCTGCCGAGCGACGTTCCGTTGAAGAAAAGCTCGACCGCATCCGCGTTCGTGTAGGCCTTTACGTCAATCATCTGGCCTTCGTTCCAATCCCAGTACGGGAGCAGATGCACGAACGGGGCTGTTTTTTTGCCCGCCCATTCGGACTTGAACATGTAGAAGGAATCTTTTGGGAATCCGGCCGTATCAATCTGCCCGAAGAACGAGGACTTTGTGTGGTAGGGGGTCGGCTCGCCGATGTAGTCCCAGCCAGTCCAGATGTACTGCCCCGCACTGAACGCGCAGTCCCGCTCGTTCGTGATGATTGTCTGGGTGCTCGCGGCACCCCACGGCGCGGTGCAGTTCTCCAGCGCCGAGCACTGCCCGTCGCTGAAGGTCACCAGCCGCAAAGATTCCGGGAAATGGTAGATGCCGCGGGTCTGCAAGGTAGAGCCAGTCTCAGAGCCGTATATCTTCCATCCGGGATACTTTTTGTGATGCTCGTCGTACAGCCGCTCAAGATAGTTGTAGCCAACGGTATCGATTTCCTGCGCGCAGTGCTGGGCGCCTTCCGTCATCATATAGTTCGAGGCGATGGTGACCGGGGCGTTCCGGCACGGGTCGTTTTTGGCAACGCAGGCATACAGCTTCTTTGTGATTTCGTAGCCGTTCCCGACATGCGTGTCATAAATCTCGTTTCCGATTGACCACATAATCAGGGAAGGATGGTTCCTGTCGCGGCGCACCCAGCTCGTCGTGTCGCGCTCCCACCAGTCGTTGAAGTGGTTCCCGTAGTCGAACGGTGTCTTGGGCTTCTCCCACATATCAAAAGCCTCGTCGTCCACCATGATTCCCATCTCGTCGCACAAATCCATCCATGCGGAAGGAGGCGGGTTATGGGAGCAGCGCACGGAGTTGGCGCCCATCTCCTTGAGCCGGGAGAACTGGCGGCGGAGTGCGTTCACGTCGAAGGCCGAGCCGAGCGCGCCGTGGTCATGGTGCTGGCAGGCGCCGTTTATCTTTACGTGGCGGCCGTTCAGGAAAAATCCCTCATCCTTGTCAAAGCGGGCATACTTAAAGCCGCAATGCTGGCTCAGCTCGTCAATCACTGCCCCGTCCTTGTCAAGGAGCCTCGTGGTCAGTATATAGAAGGAAGGACTGCCGGTATCCCACAGCGAAGGATGCTCGGCCGCAAGCTCGTCCTGCGCGCGGGAAAGCGGCGCCGTGCCGAGCGAAGGAAGCTGCTTGCGGAGCCACCCGGATTCCTCATCGCCGAGCGGCACCGGGGCAAGCGGGGCGGCAGACTTTGCAATCACGGTGCCGTCGCGGGCGGCAAGCAGATGCTCTATGGTGTGGCCGCTGATTCTGCCCGCGGCTTCGGCAGAAATCCTGACGTTCCAGCTGCCGTCCAGCCGTCCGCAGTCCGCCGGTACCGCGGAGAAATACACGCCGTCGCCCGGCAGATACACGTCCGCCGTGTTGATGTAGGTGACATCGCGGAAAATGCCCGCGCCGGAATACCAGCGCGTATTGCAGTTCTGGTAGACGGCGATCACAAGAATCTCGTTCCGCCCGGACTGTACCAGCGCGGAAATATCGAACTCGAACGTGGCGTAGCCGTACTTCCATTCGCCGGCCTTCTTTCCGTTCACCCAGACCGCGCTGTTCATGTAGACGCCCTCAAAGCGGATGGCGTTGTGCCGGCCGGCAAGCTGTCCTTCGTCCAGCTCGAAGGTCTTTTTATAGAAGCCGACGCTGTTCTTGTACAAATCCTTTACATGGTGAATCTGCCAGTCATGGGGCAGCCGGACTGCCTTGTATGCCAGCCCGCCCGCAGCATCGAAATAGTCGTCGGGATTATAGATAACAGGATTTCCGTCCTTGAACATCGCATCGCAATCAGTAAGCGGAAGCTCCGCAAAACTCCAGTTGTCGTTGAATAAGGTTCTCATGCTTCCAGTATAAACCGAAAGGGGCGGACTTGAAAAGCAGAAAAAGCGGAGAATTCTCTCTGATTATCGCATGAACATGAACCATGAGGGGGGGGGGGACTTTCTGAAGCCGGACGGGTTCTGCAAGCTGCCCCCTGCCATGAAAACAAAAATGCGCGCCCGGCACGGAAATCAATTTTGTGTTCCGCTCCCGGCGGGAGGGGTATCTGATTCCGGCGGGAATGGTATCTGATTCCGGCGGGAAGAATTGCGCATCGGAAAGTGAAATGCTATAATCGCATGCGAACAGAGGAGAACATACATGGAAAAGCGTAAAATAGGGAGTGTCTTTTTTCTGCTTGCATTTTTATTTTCAGAGAATTTTATCTTTTCTGCGGAAAGGAAGGTAATCAGCCGCCAGAATGAATTCGGCGGGATTACGGAAGAGCACAAAATCCAGCATTCGGAAAAGGATTTCGAGCAGTTCTCAAAGCTCATGCTCTTTTATGACGCGGCAGGGAACTTGAGGAAACAGCGGTATTTTCTTTCGGAGCAGCTTCAAGAACAGACGGGCATACTTATCCAGGAAGAATGTTTCGAGGACGGCCTTGCCCGCGAATATAAAATGACCCTGACGAAGAGCTATGCAAAAAAAAGCGGGATAAAGGAAATCGTGGAAAAAATGAATCCGGACGGCTCCACGCTCTCCGTAGGCTATTCCGACGGGAAGAACACGGCATGGATAGCGGGAGACTCTTTCATCGTCGGCTATCCGCCCTATTCGCTTTCATTCTTGGACAAAGAATTCTTCTCAGACCCCGATGACAAGAAAGCGCATGAGAACAAGCGCTTTTACTACAGCGCAAAATATGTAAGCGCAAAATCATTCGTGCATTTTGTCTCGGACACGACGGAACTGGACGATTCCGACAGAGAAATGATTGCATTCTTCGCGAAATTCATAGGGAACGACGAGATTGCGCGATTGTACACCGCAAAGACGACCGCCCGGTCTGAAGGCAGGAAGTACACCGTCTACATCCAGGAGAGCCTTTTGCCGTACGTGACAAAAAACACGACCCGCCTTATCGGCTACGGAATCGCAGGCTGCGACGGAAAACTCTCCCTGCTTTTGACAGGGCTTTCAGGAGCGGACTTAAGAAGAATGTCATGCCGATAGCGGCATTTGCCCCGAAGCGCCCCTGATTCCCTGCGCTGCGGAATCCTGAGGGCGGCGGCAGCCCCACTTGTATTTATCCGCCGCTGGCAGCATAATGGCTGTATACGGAGGCCGTCGCGGGAGCCGCCCGCTCCTTACAGCAGCCTCCGCTGTCCGGGGCGGGCAGGGAACTGCGCGCGGCCGGCAGCAGGCGAGCATTTTTTTTGCAGGGGGCATCAACATGGAAAGCAGCCAGAAAGAAGAGGAGACAAGACCGGCAAGCAGCGGGGCAAGGAGGACATGCGGCCCGTATATCATTCCGGCAGATTTTCCGGATCTGGACGTCATCCGCGTAGGCACGTGCTATTACATGGTCAGCACGACGATGCACTTTATGCCGGGCTGCGTCATCCTGCGCTCCTACAACCTTGCGGACTGGGAGCATGCGGCATACGTCTACGACGAGCTGGAGGCGACCGAAGGAGAGACGCTGCGGGACAACAAAGGCGTGTACGGCAAGGGCATGTGGGCCGCAAGCCTGCGCTACCACAAGGGCAGATTCTACGTCTGCTTTGTGGCGAACGACCTGCGAAAAACCTTTCTGTTCACCGCGGACACGATAGAAGGCCCGTGGCACAAATCCGAAATCAAAGGATTCTTCCACGATATGTCGCTGCTTTTTGATGACGACGGGCGCGTGTACTGCGTGAGCGGGAACAGCGAGATTCTTCTTACCGAGCTGGACGAGAATCTGACCGCGCCCAAAGAAGGCGGCGTACAGACGGTGATTGTCCGCAGCGACAAGGAGAAAGAAATCCTCGGCTACGAGGGCAGCCACATCTACAAAATAAACGGCAAGTATTATGTCTTTCTGATCCACCTGCCAAAAGGCAGAATGCGCACGGAGGCATGCTTTGTATCCGACCGGATTGACGGCCCCTACCGCGGCGGCGACGTGCTCTGCGCGGATGTGGCGGGCTGGGACAGCGGCGCGGCGCAGGGCGGCATCGTGCAGGACTGCGACGGGAACTGGCACGCAATACTCTTCCAGGATCATGGGGCGCTGGGAAGAATCCCGGTGCTTGTGCCGGTGCGTTTTGAGAACGATTTTCCGGTATTCGGGGAGAACGGTGCGGTGCCGGAGCAGCAGGCCGTCACGGACATGCGCCCGGACTACTGCTATAAGCCGCTCTACAGCGACGACTTTACGAATCCCGCGTGGCAGTGGAACCACATTCCGGACGAGCGCCTCGTCAGCCTGAGCAGGAACACGTTCAGCGTGAGGACAGACAAATGCTGCGTGAACGTCGTGCAGGCGGCAAACACGCTCACGCAGCGGGCGTTCACCGGGCATTGCGCCGGGACAGTCACCGTGGACGCATCCGGGCTGCAGGAGGGCGACGTCGCAGGCCTCTGCGCGCTGGAAGGCGCATACGGATTCATCGCCGTCACAAAAAAGGGCGGCCGCCTCAAAATCATCGCGGCATCGCATACGCTCCCCTACCCGCCGTGGACAATGGGCGTATATGACGACGAGCCGCCGCGCATCATCGCGGAGCAGGACACAGCTTCCGCGCAGATAGTACTGAAAGCGACGCTCAGCCTGGAGCACGGGAACGAGCACGCGCAGTTCGCTTTCTCCGGCGGGGACGGCAGGGGCTTTGAGGACTTTGCCGCACCCGTAAAGCTGTGCTACAGCCTTGATCAGTTCAGCGGCGTCAGGTTCGCGCTCTTTCTGTATTCCACGGAAACGCCCGGCGGCAGCGCGACATTCAGCGACTTTGCCTTACGCACCGGAGCTGACAAGGAGCACAGAGAAAGCGCCGGCTAAGCCCCAGAGCATTACGCGGCTCCGCACCGCAGGCAGAGCCCGGCTGCCCCGGCGTCTTTGCGGGCGGCAGCCGGGCATGCACGCTCAATGGCAGACCTTGCACGGCTCCAGCTTTCCGGCCACAGCCTGCTCAAGCGTAATCTCATTGACAATATCCGACTGCGAAAGCGTCCTGCAGTGCGGGGTGCTATGGTATTTCTTCCCGTTCGGGACACAATAGACCGTCTGGCTCACGGCAAAAACTGCCGCTACCACCGCAAAGACAAGCGCTCCACACGCAAGCATCTTTTTCATGGCTTCTCCTTTTCGGGGCCGCGGGTGCACCCCGTTCTCTCATCAGGGCCGGTTCCAAAGGCAAGCGTTTTTGAGACCGGCTCAACCAACGAACCCCGCCGCAGCGGCTC
>DGUD01000013.1:0-18840 GCA_002393865.1 Treponema sp. UBA4319 | reverse complement strand
TACCGCCGCAGCGGCTCGCGCCCGGCACAAAGGCTCCTGCCCGTATATATCCATGCAGGAACTGCGTTTTGCGCAGCTCCTGCGGAAAAAAAACGCAATTTTCCGCCAGAATCAGATACCCCTCCTGCCAGAATCAGATACCCCCTCCCTGCCGGGAGCGCAGTTTTTTCGGCTTTCCCCCGTCCGCAAAGCACAAGGCTCCGGCATAAGAAAGCACTGCAGCCCTAGCAAGAGCCGCGCTTTTCTGCTAGAATGGGGGCATGGTTATTTCTTCTATAGATTTGAAAGGCGGGCACGTCGTCCAGCTGAAAAACGGCAAGGATCTCGTGCTCCAGCGCGATGACGCGGACAAGCTCATCGCCGGCTTCAACACATACGGGGAGGTCGCCGTCATCGATCTTGATGCGGCGCTCCGGAACACGGACGAAAAGGGGAATACCCCCAACACGGAGCTTCTGAAGTCGCTGCTGCGCAAAGGTAACGTGCGGGTCGGCGGAGGAATCCGCGACATCAAGAAAGCAAAGGAGCTTATCTCGCTCGGAGCGGAAAAAGTCATCATCGGCTCCGCAGCGTGGAAAAAAGCCCCGGCCGCAGGGGAATCCCCGCTGGACACGGAATTCCTCGGCAAACTGGCAGAAGCCATCGGCAAGCAGCGCATCATCATCTCGGTGGACGCGATACACGGAAAGATTGCCGTGCGCGGCTGGACGGAGACCATCGACGTTCCGCTCATAGCCGGCGCACGGGAGGCAGAGAAGTTCGCGAGCGAGCTACTCTTTACCTGCGTGGAGAAGGAAGGCTGCATGGAGGGCACGGACATGGATATGGTGCGCGCCCTGCGGGAAGCCGTGCACTGCCGCGTGGTAGCCGCCGGGGGCGTCAACTCGCTGGAGCAGGTTGCGGCGCTGGAAAAGGCAGGCTGCGACGTGCAGCTGGGCATGGCGCTCTACACGGGGGCAGTCCGTCTTGAGGACTGCTTTTCAGCCTGTCTGGACTGGGAGAAGACCGGCGGCATGATTCCCGTCATAGCGCAGAGCCCCGCAGGGGAAGTGCTCATGCACGGCTACGCGAACAAAGAGGCGCTGGCAAAGACGATGGAGACAAAGCAGCTCACCTTCTGGAGCCGCACGCGCAATACGCTGTGGACAAAGGGCGAGACGAGCGGGCACTTCCTTGCCGTGCAGAAGCTGCGCGCAGACTGCGACCGCGACACCATACTGGCCACCGTGGAGCCGCACGGCGGCGTCTGCCACACCGGCAGCTTCACCTGCTTTGGCAGCGCTCCGGACGAACGCAGCAGCATGGAGCGCCTGTACGCAACCATCGCCGACCGCTTTGCAAACCCGCGCCCCGGAAGCTACACCGCCACGCTCAACGACAAGCGCGTGCGCGAGAAGGTCATGGAGGAAGCCGAGGAGCTGACGGAAGCGGAGGACAAGAAGGACGTCATCTGGGAGGCCGCAGACGTGCTCTACTTTATCAGCGTGCTCATGTACAAAGAAGGCGTCACGTGGCAGGACATCTACGACGAGCTTGACCGCCGCCACAAGGAGCACTAAGGGCAGCCGGCCGGACATAGCGACTGCGGCGGGCGGCACATTTTTGCCGCTTCCTTAAAAAATCCCCAGAGCTGTGTTTTAGGGCTGCCTTTCCGCCGGAATTCTGACGATATTAAGCAATGGGGGGCAAGGCGTTGCCTTCATTCAGCCTGTGCGACACAAAAAAGAGCCTGCGGAACAGCAGGCTTTTTGCTGCCGCGGCAGGTACATCCGCACGATTCAATCGAGCCAGTTTCAAAAGACCGTCTGGATTTTGAAACTGCCGCAATTCATTTTCCGGGGGCTTTTGGTATGACAGTAAGAAAACTGATTGCAGCCGCCATGCTCTCGCTGCTCGTGGCAGGGGCAGCGTCGGCGCAGGCATACGGCACGCTATTCGAGCAGGCACAGGCGTATGAGGACGCCGGGCAATACATCCATGCGCTGGGCAGCTACTGGGACGCGATGAACGCGGCCCCCTCACAGGCACAGGGCGCCCTTACGGCATACAACAGGCTGAGTGCCCTCATCCAAAGCGGAAAACCGGGGCAGGACAAAAGCTACGACGCGTTCGACCTGTACGACGGCTGGATGGCGCTGTACCGGGACTACCAGCAGTACTGGCAGGAGCACTGCCCCTTCGGATTTACCATCGGTACGCCGCAGCTGGCGGGGCTGGACATGGCATCCCGCACGGCGCAGTACCGCGTGGGCGCATGGTCGTGGGAAAGCAGCAAATACCGGCATATCAAGGACATCGTATCGGAAGGCTACGGAAAAAGCCGCAGCAGCGGATGGAGCGGCATTCCTTCCGGCTGGACGGACGCGAGCAGCGAGGACTACAGCGTCCAGTTCGGCGTGAGCGACCGGAACGGAACGACGCTGCTCACCAGCGAGCGCAAGGCTGTGGGCGACTACACCAATTTTGAATTCAAGGGCGTGAGCCGCAACGCGATGAAGGCAATCGATGCGGGCGGCTCAAAAATCACGCCGTCAGGCGTCTGGCTCAAGTCCGGGCGCTCATGGAAAGCATCGGAAGTGCTCTTCAGCACGGAAGGCGGCGTATCCCCCGACCGCGATGCGCTGGCGGAGACCGCGGCACTCTTTGCGGCGGGCAGCGCAGGCAGCAGCACGGGCACAAAGCTGAGCGGGGACGCAGCCTCATGGAAGGCGAGCGCCGAGCAGTACAAGAAGGAAGCCGCCACATGGAAAGCTGCCGCGGAGCAGGCGCAGGCAGAGGCAAAGGCCAGCAAGGCCGCGGAGACACGGGCGATAAAGGAAGCGGCCGCATGGAAGAGCGCGGCGGAAGACGCCCAGGCGGAGGCAAAGGCCAGCAAAGCCGCGGAAGCGCAGGCAAAGAGCGACGCCGCAGCATGGAAAGCCGCAGCGGAGCAGTCCATGGCAGATGCACGCACGCGGACGGCAGAAGCAGCGCAGGCAAAAAAAGACGCCGCAAGCTGGCAGTCCGCCGCGCAGAACGGCAGCAAGACCAGCACGGAAGCCCAGCGGACGGCGGACATCGCCCGCTTCGCATCCTGCGCGGCGCTCGCGGCAGAGGCCACGGAGAACACGACGCTCGCCTACTACGAATTTGACAGCGACACCGCGCTCGCGACCGGCCGCATGTACTCCGCCCTCCTCGTCAGCGCAGGGACGGTGGATGCGGCCCGGCTGAAAGAAATCGACATGGACATCCACGAGCTGTGCAACTTTGCCAGCATACGGGACGGACTCCCCGCCGCCTATGTCAAGGACGCAAGCGGCACATGGAAGGAAAGCGGCGGAGACAGCTACCGCTACTGCAAGCTTCCGGCAGGCGGCAGCCCCAGCGCGGAGGACGCCGCGCTCAAGGACATATTCGAGCATGCGCCCGGCACATTCTCCGAAGCAGTGCGTGCCGCAATCAGCGCAAAGCAGGGGAATTCCTACGTGCTCGTGCGCAGCGGGAGCGAGGCGAACAAAGAGGCCGCGGAAGCCATCGCCGAAGCGCGGGCAAACAAAAAGCCGGAGACGCTGCAGGAAGGCATAGACAAGATGAAGGTCTACAAGGACAAGGGCGTCAACAAGGTCAAAGATTTGTTCGGCAAAAACAAAGACAAGACGGAGGAAGGCAGCAAGTAGTATTCCTGCGGGCGGCGGCATAGGTCCGGCACTTCCCGCCGCCGCCTAAAAAAAGGAACGGCTGCAAGACGTCCGTCATGCAGCCGGTCAAGGAGTTTTATGTGCAAAGTGCCGTTGCTTTTCACTTATACAAACGATATTCCCGCCTCAAAGTTACAGCAAAGACACAATTTTTTTCTTCTTTGCAGAAACAAAGATGCAGCAGGAAAAAAGAGCGGTGCCGGAGGACTCTCCGCCGGGAACGCGCCTTTGTTTTTATGACGGAGCCCTGCTCATGCGCCCAGCGCGCGGAACAGAGCGGCTAGCTTTTCCGCATCTTTGCGGCCGGGGGAGGCCTCGACGCCGCTGGCCACATCCACCAGCTCCGGGCAGAAACGGGCCGCTACTTCCCCGACGTTGTCCGGCGTAATGCCGCCCGCAAGCCACAGCTTTGTCTTTCTGGAAGCCTCGGCGACCAGCTCGTCCGGAATACGGCATCCCGTGCCGCCGGGCGCAGAGCCGCTGCGGGCGTCGATAAGAATCCGCGGCACCCCTTCCCGGCACAGCGCCTCAAGCTGCCCGATATCGTCCTCGCCCATCACGTTCACCGCCGCATAATGCGCCCTGTCAGCGGGCTCAGCCGCAAGGAACTGCGGCATGCAGCCGTGCAGCTGGATAAAGTCAAGCACGCCATCGTCCTGCAGTGCATACGCCTCCCGCGCCTCCGCGCTGGCTATATCGGTAACGACACCCACCGTGCACACACTGTGCCGCAGCCCCGCCGAGCGCAGGGAAGCATCCACGGCGCGCATCTCCGTGGCAGCAGCGCGGCGGGGGCTGCCGGCGCTGCATACAAAGCCAAGAAAGTCAGCCCCCAGCTCTGCCGCCAGCAAGGCATCGCGCTCCGCAGTCAGCCCGCAGACCTTGACAAAGGGGCGCTGCCGGGCAGCCAGCGAGCGCTCCCGTAGCTTTGCGGCAAAGCGCAGCCACTGCCCCGCGTTTTTGCCGCCCTCGCGCGCAACGCTGCCCGTAAAGGCCGCGACAAGAGCTGCCGCATCGCCGGGATTGCGGGCGGCGGCCTCGCCAAGGAGCATGCCCGTAAAGCCAAGACTACCCGCAAAGGCTGCCGCGCGGGGCGTACGGATACCGCTCTCAAAGACGACTCTGGCAGCGCTACCCATAATGCGCCGGATGCTGTCCAGTAGCCCCGCAGGAACCAGCAGGTCTATGGAAAAGTCCTTCAGATCCCGCGCATTGACGCCGCAGACGACAAAGCGGCTGTCCACCGTAGCAGCCACGGCAGCAAGCTTCTCCAGGTCTTCTTCCAGCCGGAGCTCTATAAAAGCCGTCATGCCGAGCTCCGCGCACCTGCGCGCCATCGCGACCAGCGGTCCCTTGTCAAGGATGCGCGCGATGAGCAGCACGGCGTCAGCCCCGCAGCGGTAGGCGACGTCAAGCTCTTCCGGCACAAGCAAAAAATCCTTGCGGAGCACCGCGGCACGGGGAGCGCCGGACTCAGCGGCATACGCATCCACGGCGCGGCAGACGGCGCACAAATCGTCCAGCGAGCCCTTAAAGAAATTCCGCTCGGTCAGCACGGAGACTGCGGCAGCCCCGGCGGCGGCATAACCGGCGGCTGTCCGGGCAGCATCAAGGCCGGGGGCAATATCCCCCTTGCTCGGAGACGCGCGTTTTACCTCAAGCACGGCACCCTTTGCCGCCACAAAGGGCACGGGAGCCCCCCGCATCCGCTTTTCCGGCACGGAGCAACCATAGGTGTAGCCCAGCGCGGCAATGTCAGCCCGCCGCCTCGCGACGATTTCATCCAGAATATCCATTCAAGCAACCTCCGTGCATACAAGCAGTTTTTCCTTGCCCAATAAAATAGCACATGGTATACTACTATTACTATGGCTAACAACGAAGCTCCGCAGGGCAAAGACAGCGCAGCCCCTGCAGGACAGAACAATTCCGGTCTAGCGATTACCCAGGAAGAACTGGACAGGCTGCTGAGCAGGGGAATCCAGCCTGCCCCCGCGCCGGAAAGCGAATCAAAGGGCGCAAGAAACGCAAAAGTCGCGGCGCGCCGCGCACGGGCAGCAGACCTTGCCGCGCAGATTTCCGCGCAGCAGAAACATCATATCACCGTCATCTACGGCACCGCAAGCCTCTCGCAGGAAGAGCTGGACGCCCTCAAGCGGGGCGACTCCATACGCCTTGACCGGAAAACAGACGCCGCCGCCGAGATTCTTGTGGACGGGAAGCCCTTTGCCAAAGGAAGCCTCTCGTCCGACGGAAAGAACGCCTCCGTGACGCTTAGCAAACGTCTTCAGGCCGAGCGCTGATTCCCGCCCTTCTGCCCGAATGCCTGGGAAGCGGCGCGTATCTCATCGAGCTTTGCCTTTGCCCGCCCTGAGTCAATGGCGCCAAGTGCCATCGTATAGCCGTCCTTGAGCGTACGCGCCTTTCCCGCCAGATACAGCACCGCGCCGGTATTCAGCCCGACCGCAGCCCGCAGCGTATTCCGCCCCTTTCCTTCCAGCACATCAAGCGCAAGCTGCGCGTTCTCCTCACCGGAGCCGCCCTTCAGCCCGTCAGGCTGGGCATCCGTGATGCCGTAGTCCGAAGGATTTATGGTGTACTTGTACTCCTTGCCGTCCTCGTTTATCTGGTAGACATACGTGGGGCAGCACGGGGAAATCTCGTCGAAGCCGTCCTTGCTGTGGACAACCATGACACGCCGCGCGCCGAGACGTTTTGCCGCGCGGGCAACCGGCTCCATCAGCTCCATGCCGTACACGCCGAGCACCTCATATTTGGCACCGGCCGGATTGGTGAGCGGGCCGAGCACGTTCATGATGGTCTTGATGCCGAGCGAGCGGCGCACCGGAGCCGCATACCTCATCGCGCTGTGGTAGACGGGCGCCATCAGGAAGCCGAAACCGGTATTCTTGACAAGCTCGGCGGTTTCGGCGGGCGTGCCGTCTATCTTGATGCCCAGCGCGGAATAGAAATCCGCCGCGCCGGACTTGCTGGAGACCGCGCGGTTACCGTGCTTTGCCATCGGCTGACCGCAACTTGCCGCAACAATCGCGGAGAGCGACGAGATGTTGAAGCTGCCCTTGCCGTCGCCGCCGGTACCCACAATCTCCGCGAGCGCCGAGCCGTCCATGGGGAACGGCGTGCGTTTTTTCAGCAGCACGGAGGCGCAGCCTGCCATCTCCGACGCGGAAGGTCCCTTGCTGGCAAGCGCCATCAGCATGGCGGCAGTGACACGCTCGTCCAGCGTGCCGTCCGTCAGGTTCTCCATAAAGAGCGCCGCCTGCTCCTCAGTCAAATCCTTTTTTGCCGCAAGCAGGTTCAGGTAGTCGGCGACGGGCAGATTCTCGCGGCGGTAATTCAGGAAGGCGCGGAACACATCGTCGCCACGCTGGCTCGCGATGGATTCGGGGTGGAACTGCACGCCCTCCACGCAGAGCGTCTTGTGCCGGATGCCCATGACCTCACCGTCGGCGGCGCGGGCAGTCACCTCGAATTCAGGCGGAAGCGTGCGCTCATCGACGGCAAGCGAATGGTAGCGCGTAAAGGATTCCTTCTTTCCGATGATGCGGAACAGGCCGCGTCCGTCAAAGTCCATCTCCTCCACCACGCCGTGGCAGATGCGCTTGGCCTGCACGATTTTTGCGCCGAATGCCTCGGCGATTGCCTGATGCCCAAGGCAGATGCCCAGCACCGGAATCTTGCCCGCAAAATGCCGCACCGCCTCCTCGCTCACCCCGGCGTCCGCGGGGGTGCCGGGACCGGGGCTGATGACAAGCCTGTCAGGATGCATGGCCTCAAGCTCCTGCACCGTGATTTCCCGCGAGCGGACGACCTTGACCTCTTCCCCGGAAAGGCGCTGCAAGGCCTGCACCACATTGTATGTAAAAGAATCGTAATTATCGATGACCACTATCATAGTTTTCCTCCTGAATTATAAGAGCTGGCCGGAACGCGCCGGCTTCCGGACAGCCATGGAACCGCCCGTTGCCGTCCAGGGCAGATTGCCCCGCCGTCTGCGGCAGCTCAGTTTGCCGCCTTGGGGGCTCCCTCAAGCACCGCCCGGAGCGCCCCCAGCTTTTCGTTCGTCTCCTCCCATTCCCTGTCAGGGTTGGAATCGTAGACGATGCCGCCGCCAGCCTGCAGCGTCCACAGCCCCTGCTGGTCAAGCGCACAGCGTATGCCGATGCAGAAATCAAGGTCGCCCGATGTCTGGAGGTAGCCGATTGCCCCCGCGTAGAAGCGCCGCTTTGTCTTCTCCAGGCGGCTCAGAATCTGTATCGCCTCGATTTTTGGCGAGCCGCTCACCGTGCCCGCCGGAAAAGCGGAGCGCAACACCTGAATCTGCCTGACATCCTGCCGCACCCGGCCTTCGACATCGCTCACCAGATGCATGACGTGGCTGAAGAATTCGCAGTCCATATAGCGGGTCACCTGCACGCTGCCGGCCTCGCAGACACGCCCCAAATCATTGCGGGCAAGGTCAACGAGCATCAGGTGCTCGCTCTTTTCCTTTGCGTCGCCAAGCAGCTCCTCGCGCAGGCGGGCGTCCTCCGCATCATCCGCGCCGCGCCGCCGCGTACCCGCAATCGGGCGGATTGAGGCGACCCCCTTGCGCACGCGCACAAGGCTTTCCGGCGAGGAGCCAACCAGCTGGCGGTCACCGAAGTCCAGGTAGAGCAGGTATGGCGACGGGTTCAGCGAGCGCAGGCGGCGGTAGACCTCCAGCGCGGAGGCGGCGCATTCCACCTGCAGGCGGCGGCTCGGCACGGCCTGAAAGATGTCTCCGGCCACGATATGCTTTTTCAGCTCGGTGACTTTCTCCTTGTACTCGCGCTCGGACTGGGCAAGGTCGGTAACGGTGCGGCAGGGGAACGATTCCTCCGGCGGCGCAAGATAGCTGAAATCAAGGTCGCCCAGCCGCTTCTGCAGCCCTTCGACCGCTTTCTGCAGGTCTATCTGGTGCTCCGTATAGTTGAGCGCAAAGACATGCAGGGTCTCGGTAAAGTGGTCAAAGACGATGTAGAGGTGGCCGACAATGAATTCGCTCTCCGGGATGTGCAGCTCGTCGCTCTGCGGCGCAAGCGTGATGGTATCGCAGCGGGCGCAGAATTCGTAGCCAAGGTAGCCCACGCCGCTTGCAGGCACCGGAATGTCCTTGCACGGCAGCTCGTTCTCCTGCGCCACGGCGAGCAGCGCGTCCAGAATGTCCGGCTCATGCAGCCTGCGGCTCCCCGGAGCGACGGTCTCGGCGGCATCCGCGCCCTGCGGCGTGAACGGCACCCGGCGCCCGTCGATGATAAAGGCAATGCCCTCGTCGTCCTGCATGATGCGGAACGCTTCCTCCGCCAGCAGTATGGAGTAGCGCTCCTTTCCCCTGTTGAATCGGGCGCTCTCAAGGATTGCCTTTGCGCCGATTTTGCGCGCCAGCGAAAAAGGTGTGTAGCGCTCGCTCGGCAGCTTCAGATATATGCAGTCTGTCCGCCTGTTCGTCTCCATATCGCTTCCTCCTGCGAATAAAAGTTACTATTTACAGTAACAATATACAACAGACAGACGTTTCTGTCAATAGTATCATTCAAAAAAAAATTCCCCCTTACAAACGCTTTTCCCCATGCGAAGCAGCGGCCCGGCACGAAAAAAATGCCCCGCCAAGCAAGGCTCATCGTCTTGAGCAAGTCCCAAAAGTCTGTTCTTTTTGAACCTGTATTTCTTGTAATCTCTGCGGAAGAGCGCTGTTTATAGAAGGGAAAGCGTTTTTACGCACGGAGCGCCGCGCCTTGCGGCATACCGTCAGACAGGAGGAACCATGAAGCATATACGGAACTATACGGCGGCGCTGCTGCTCTGCCTTGCGGTGATTGTCCCGCAGCTGATATCCTGCGACAACATCGCGGACTTCTTTATGGATGACACCTATGAGCTTGTCATCCACAACAACTGCAGCAGGTACATTTTTGTGACGCTGACCACGCAGACAAAGGAGAAGGAGCCCGCCACCTACGAGAAAATCGATGTCTCATCCTATATTTTGCTGCAGGACTTTGACCCGGAGAACTGCCGCCTCTGGTACCGGCTGAACACCGACACCGAATGGGAGATATACGATTTTCCGGCGATGAACCCCTATACGACAATCACCATAAAATACGACGACGCCAACGGGCGCTGCTACATCGCAAGCTGACGCGCGCATATAAAAGAAAGCAGCGCGGAGGCGGCAGCCCCGCATCCGAAGGAATCCATCTCATACAGAAGCCCGCGCTGCATGCGGAAACTCAGAGCTGCACAGGGAAGCCCTGCGCTTCTTTTCCATGCGGCAGAGAAAACCTGAAAATTTTCACAGTACTACAGGGTTTTCAAATGAAAAAATTTCGTGTATGATGGTGATATATGAGGCAGTCTTAAAATTCGTCCGACTTTTAAAACAGTCTTATAGGCAGCCCCAGAAAACTTCTGTTTTAGAGGCAGCTTTTGAGAACGCGAGCTTGTAATCCGCACCATCGGAGCGGCTTACAAACCGCAGGAAGCGCAAAAAGCCCGCCGACGGGAAGTTTTTCGTCGTTTCCTTATACCCGACACCGGCAGCTTTCACAAGGAGCTTTGGTACATGAGCAAAAAAAGCAACAAAAAACGGAAGAAGCTGCTCAAAAGCCTGAAGCGGGGACTAAAAAACCCCTTCAGCTACCTGATGGCCCTTGTCCTGGCGCTCATCGTCCTGGCGACCTACGTGGTCTACAAGACGGAGACCAAGACGGATTCTGGCATCACGGGGCTCTTTGACGCAGTCTGGCACACGATTGTCGCGGTTGTCGCGGCCTACTACGACTTCTACGTAAAGTCCGTTCCCGGCCGCTTCGCCTCCCTCGTGCTGCTGCTCTTCGGAATGGCCTTATGGACGGTCATAATCGGTAAGATTACCTCGGTAATCATGGACATTCAGTCAAAAAACAACAGGGGTTTGAAAAAAATACGGCCTATGAAAGGACAATTTTTACTGTGCGGCTGGAGAAACGGCTTTGAGGAACTTTTGGAGACGGTGCTGCGGTCCAACCCGGACATCACGCCCGACATGGTTGTGCTGGTGAACAACGCCCCCTCCCAGCAGGTGGAGCAGCTCAAGGAGAACATGGAATTCAAGAGCGTCAAGTACGTGGCGGGTGACTTCTCTGACGCGGAGACGCTCAAGCGCGCGCACATCGAGTCCGCATCCCGCATCCTCGTCATCGCAGATTCGGGAAACGGCAAATCCAGCCCCATGGAGGTTGACTCCCGCACCGTCCTTGCCGTGCTGACCATGAAGAATATGAACCCCGACGTCTACATCTCCGCGGAGCTGCTTGACGAAAAGCTTGCCGAGCACCTGAGGCTGGCCCACTGCGACGAAATCATCCTCACGCAGGAATACGAGCACAGCCTGCTCGCCACCGCATCGAGCGGACAGGGCTACAGCAACGTCATCAAGTCGCTCATCAGCGACGACTCCGACACGGGCATCATCGTCTCAGGCTTTCCGGCAAACTACATCGGCAAGCAGTATCAGGAGCTTGAGGCCTACTACAGCAAGAAGGGCGAATCGCAGATCCTCGTCGGCCTGCTGCTGAACGCGGGAAACTACCAGCAGATGAAGAAGGACAAGCTGGAGGGCAGCTGCAACGAGCCGCTCCTGACGCCGGCCGCATCCTACGTCATCCCCAAGTACGCGAAGTCCATCCTGGTCTGCACGAACTGCAAGAGCTAGCACGGGAGGCACAGAGAAAGATGAGCAAAAAAAAGGACGGGGCGCTGCGGCGCTTTTTCCACACGCTGAAGATTCTGAGCAAGACGCCGTCCACCTACGCCTATCTCGCAATCATCGTCCTCATTCTGGGCATGACCGTCATCGTCTACAACGTGGAGACGAAGACGGGCAGCGGCATAGAGACGAAGTTCGACAGCTTCTACTTCATGTGCGTCGCCGTATTCGCGGGCTACTTCGAATACGTCTGCGAGTCGCTTCCGGGGCGTGCCGCCGCAATCACGCTGCTGATTACCGGCACCTTCTTCTTCAGCTATATTCGGGGTAATATCACGGCGCTGTTCGTTGATATTCAGGAAAAAAAAGACAAGGGATTGGAAACGTTAAAAGATATGAACGGACATTTTATAATTTGCGGCTGGAGGCCGGGCTTTGACAAGATATTGAAGACGGTGCTCAGATCGAACCCTGACATCAGCACGGACATGATTGTCCTGATAAACGAGGCTCCTGAGCAGATCCAGCTGCTGAAAAGCCACGACAGCTTCAAGGATCTGCACTTCGTCGCCGGCGACTTCACCGACGAATCCACGCTCAAGCGGGCACGGATACAGGCGGCGGAACGCGTCCTCGTCATCTCCGACAAGTCCAAGGACTATTCCAACCTGGAGATTGACTCCCGCACCGTCCTTGCCGTGCTGACGATTGAGAACCTGAACCCCGGCCTCTACGTCGTCGCCGAGCTGATGAGCCCCAAATTCGAGAAGCACCTGAAGATGGCCCACTGCGACGAAATCATCCTCATGCAGGACTACGAGAAGAGCCTGCTCGCCACGGCCTCAAGCGGCCAGGGCTACAGCCACGTCATCACGACGCTCATCAGCGGCAACGACGCAAGCTCCGGCATCCTCATCGGTGACATCCCCGAAAGCTTCGTCGGCAAGACCTACGGTGAGCTCAAGGCATACGAGGAGGAGAAGCGGGAGCAGCAGGGGCTTCTCATCGGCCTCCTGCTGAACTCCGGCAACTTCCACCACCGGCGCACGGAAGCCCTGCGCGAGGCGCAGAAGAACCCCGACATCAGCACAATCATAGACAACCTGCAGAAGGTCAAGCTGCTCAAGAGCAACGAGCCGGTTCTCGCGCCGTCTTCGGGCTACGTCATCCCAAGCCACTCAAAGGCCATCTTCGTCCGCGGAAAGGCAAGCTGACACGGGGAGGAACACATGGAAACAAGAAACAGAGACGAGGTGCTGCCAAAGCTTGCGAAGATTTCGCTCTTTTCGGACTTTGACCCGAACAAGGAAGCCGACAGGGCGATACTGACGCAGCTCTACGAAATTATCAGCATGAAGAAATTCAAGCCGGGGCAGGTAATCATAAAAGAAGGGGATATCGGCGACGAATTCTACATCCTTTATTCCGGCTCGGTGCACATTTCCCGCAACACGCCCGCCGGAGATCCCATCGCGCTCGCCGACCTGAACGCGAGCATGAACATCTTCTTTGGCGAGACCGCGCTCATCAGCAACGACATGCGGAGCGCGACGGTCACGGCGATTGAGGAATGCCAGGTGCTTGTCCTCGCGAGCAAGAAATTCCACGAGCTGTGCCAGAAGCAGAGCATTCTGGGCTACCGGGTTCTGCTCAAGCTTGCCCAGCGCATGTCCAACACAATCAGCAACACGAACAAGGACAAGGCGATGCTCTACCAGGCGCTCTTCAACGAGATAGCGGGTAATTAAAATATTCCGTGCCGGCGGCAAAAGTGCCGGCGGCAAAAAGTGCCGTGCAGCACCAAAAGCGATGCCCGCGCGGGCAAGCAAATCCGTGCAGGCAGGCTTCCTGTGCCATAAAAAAGACAGAGCAGTCCGGACGGCAGAGATACCGAACAGCTCTGTTTTTTATGCTCCCTTTCAGTTCTTTCCGAATTCCCGTCACAAAAAATAAAGCTGCCCGGAACAGGCAGCGGTCGCAGAAAAAGCAGGCTTTCCGGAACACAGAGTTCCGTACCGGCAGCAGCGATGCCGCATCATCCGTGCAGCACCATCATTCGTCTGACCCATGCGGGAATCGAACTCGCAACCTACAGCTTAGGAGGCTGTCGCTCTATCCAATTGAGCTAAAGGGTCGTATATGCAACCTGAACCGCAGGGCTCAGGCAGGCGCCGCACGGACGGAAATGCATCCGCCAGAGACGGCGCAAACGCATGCAGCGGGAACCAGCGGCCACCGAGCCGCCGGATATTCCCGGACAGCGCTCTCATAGAGCAAAAGCTCAGCTCTTTGCGCGCTCCACAAAGGAACCGTCGCGCGTGTCAATCACGATGCGGTCATCGGTATTGCAGAACAGCGGAACCTTCACCTCAAGACCGGTATCAAGCGTGGCAGGCTTGGTGGACTTACCGGAAGTATCGCCCTTGATGCCCGGCTCGCAGTACGTAATGGTGCGGGTCACGTTCACGGGGAGCTTTACGCCGACAGCCTTGCCCTCGTAGAAGGTGATGGAAACATCATACTCGTCATCGGGGGAAAGATACCCGCCGTTGTCGCCGAGGTCTTCCTTTGAGAGACGGACTTCATCCCATGTCTCCTGATCCTGAAAGACAAAATCGTCCCCATCGACATAAGAAAGGCGGACGGTCTTCTCCTCAAGATCAACTTCATCGAATTTCTCGCCAGCATCAAGCCCCAGATCCTGCGTGCCGCCGGTCACGATGTTCTTCACACGGAGGCGTGTGACCATACCGGCGCGGCCTGATTTCTGTCCGAGCATACGCTGGACGATGAACGGGGCATTCTCATACATGAAAGCGGTGCCCACTTTGATTTCATTTGTTGATAACATATCTGTATCTTCCTATAAAAGTGTGCTTTAGGGAGCCTCCAAAAACCCACAGGAGGGAGCCTTTTGAGGTTCCTTCCATCATATAGAAATTTTTTCAGAATTGCAAGCGCTTTATGCAGTCCAGCAGATTTTTTGCGAGGTTCCCGTTCCGGCGGAGGGATCCGGCAAAGCGCGCAAAGCCCTGCGACAGCGCTTTGCGGCGGCAGAGCAGCGCGTACAGCAGGAGCTCTTCCTCCGCGCGCGCGGTCTCCGCACCGGCAGGCAAGGCAGCGCCGTCCGCGGCAAGCGAGCACAGCAGCTCCTGCGCCTCAGCCCCCGGCTCTGTGCCGGAACGCCGCGAGTACAAAAGCGAATAACGGCGGTACAGGGAAAAATCATCCGGCGACAGGAAAGGCTGTATGCGGGAAAGAAAGGCATCAACCTTTACCAGCTGGAATTCCCCGTCCTGCGGATAGGCATGCCAGACGAAGGGATGCCCGGCAAGGCAGGCACGGGCAAAGGAGTCCTCGCCCCGCACAAAATTCCAGGCGCTGCGGACAAGCAGGGCATCCCACGCCTGCTGCGGCAGATACGGCAGCTGCATGACGGGGAAGGGGCGGCCGGCCTCATGCCACGCGTCAAGGAAGGGGCGGCCGGAGAGCCCTGCCGCGCAGAGCACCTGCACGTCCGCCTGCTGTTCCCGCCGGAAGCGGGAGAGCGCGGCCACGAGCGGGGAAAAATCGCGAGGATAGGCAAAGAGGAGGACGCTCAGCACATCGTTCCGGGAAAGCAGCTCCGCACAGCCGGGGGGAACTTGGGGCGGAATGCTGCCGTCCGGCTCCGGGGGCTCAAGGAGCAGTCCGCCCGTCCGCGCGGTAAAGCCCGGCATAAAATGCATTTTTTTTACGGAAGCAGAGCGGGTCGCCCCCGTAAGCAGGTGGAAATCGTCAGCCCACGGCTCGGCGGTCAGATACTCCACGTTGATGATGTGCACCAGCGCAGGAGCCGCCGTGCCCGCCGTGGCAGCTGGCACGGCACCGGGACGAGCAGCCCCGGCAGGCGTGAAGAGCAGCGCGTCCAGCCATTCCGGGCGCCCGCACTGGAAGCATTCGAGGATGACGCGCGGAGGCCTCACCTTAAATTCCGCCGTGCACGTAGCGGCGGCATCCCACGCAAAGACCTGCCAGCCACGGTATTCCTGCGCAGGGGCGGCGGCATCAATGCCGGGAGCCATGGCCGCAAAGGAAGCAAGGTCGCTCACCACCAGCCGCAGTCTGGCTTCGGGCGCAAGCCGGGAGAGCGCGCGGGCAAGGCGGTACACAAAGCCGATGTCCCCGTAGTTGTCCACGACCCTGCACAGCAGGGTGATGTCCTGCGCAACAGGAGGCAAAGGCTCTGTCCCATCCGCCCCGCCGCTAGAAAGCGAGCTCATAGATGGCGGCGATGTCCGCACTTGTCAGATGGACAAAGCCTCCCGTCGTACCGCCTTCAGGGAGCCCGAATTTCTGCACCAGCGCAGGAATGTCCTCCTTTTTGCCGCCCAGCTCGCGTATTGTGGAGGGCATGCCGATGGACGTAAGGAAGGAGCGGAACGCGGCGATTCCCGCCAGCGCGGTGCGCTCAGGCTCAGCAAAGTCCATAGCGCAGCCCCACACGCGCACCGCCATCTGCGCAAAGCGCATGACATCGTGCTTGTACACAAATTTCATCCACGCGGGCATGATGACAGCAAGCCCCGCACCGTGCGCGCAGTCGTACATGCCGCTCAGCTCGTGCTCGATACCGTGGCTGTTCCAGTCCTGCTCGCGCCCTACGCCGACGATGTTGTTGTGCGCCACCATGCCGGCCCACATGATGTTCGCCCTCGCCTGATAATCGTCCGGGTCGGCGATGACTTTCGGGGTCTCATGCACCATGGAAAGCAGCACAGCCTCGCACAGGCGGTCGGTGGTCTCGACATGCTTTGTGTTGGTAAAGTAGCGCTCAAAGACATGCGCCATGATATCCGTCGCACCGCACGCGCTCTGGTAGGCGGGGAGCGACTGCGTGAGCGCGGGGTTCAGTATGGAAAAGCGGGGTCGGATGCAGTCGCCGCCCGCACCGCGCTTGAGCATTCCGTCAGCCTTTGTGATGACGGAGTCCCCGGAGCCCTCGCTCCCTGCGGCGGCGATGGTAAGGACAGTGCCCATGGGCAGCGCCGCTTCCGGGGCAGCCTTACCGCTGTAGAAGTCCCAGAAGTCGCCGTCGTAGCAGCAGCCCATCGCAATCGCCTTCGCGCTGTCTATGACAGAGCCGCCGCCGACCGCAAGGATAAAGTCCACGCCCTCCTGCCTGCACAGCCGGATTCCCTCATAGACCTTGGTGTCCAGCGGGTTGGGATGCACGCCGCCAAGCTCCACAAAGCCAAGCCCTGCCGCAGAAAGCGATTCCTTAACCCGCCCTATCAGCCCCGACCTGACAGCCGAGCCGCCGCCAAAATGCAGCAGCACCTTTGTGCCGCCAGCCATGCGGACAAGCTCGCCTGCCTGCCGCTCAGTCCCCTGCCCGAACACAAATCTGGTCGGGCTGTAGAATGAAAAATTCTCCATAGTATAGAAAGGATACGCTGCCGCCCGTGCAGATGTCAAGGCAGCGGAAAAAATTTTTTGTCAGAGCGCGCAAAAAAATGACGCAAAAACGAATTCCGCGGAGGATATACTGGGAAGGAGGTGTCATCGTGCAGATTTTCAGTTTTTCGCCGTTCGGCTACGAAGGCGCGCTCGTCAGCGTGGAGGTCGATTTGCGGCGCGGCATCCCCGCGGTAGACATCGTGGGGCTTGCAGACGGTGCCGTCAAGGAATCACGGGAACGCATGAGGAGCGCCATCAGGAACAGCGGCTTCGAATTCCCGCCGGAACGCGTGCTCATCAGCCTGTCGCCCGCCGACCTGCGCAAGGAAGGCGCCGGCTTTGACCTTGCGGTGGCGCTCGCCGTGCTGCACGGAAAGCTGGGCACGGAGCAGGCAGACGGCGCCGGAAAGCAGGCGCCCGTGCTCGTCATGGGAGAGCTGGAGCTGAACGGCAGAGTCCGCCCGGTGCGCGGCGTCTATGCGGCGGTGAGCACGGCCTATGCGGGCGGCATACGGCAATGCATTGTCCCGGCGGAAAACTGCCGGGAAGCACGGGAAGTGCCCGGCATGCGCGTTTTTGGGGCGGAGCGGCTGACGGATGCCTTTGCGGCGCTGCAGGACAAAAGCCGATTTGCCCCGGCTGCGGCAGAGGGCAGCGGAACGGAGCGCGGCATCCTGCCCGGCGGCGCAGAAGAGATAGAGGGAATCGCATTCGGGGCGCCCGTGCCGGGCTTTGCCTTTGAGGATATCCGGGGGCAGGCTTTTCTGGTGCGCGGACTGCAGATTGCCGCGGCCGGCGGGCACAACCTGCTCGCATTCGGACCGCCGGGCTGCGGCAAAACGCTCGCGCTCCAGAGGTTTCCCGCGCTGCTGCCGCTGCTGACGCCGGAAGAAGCGCAGGCGGTCACGCGCATCTACTCGCTCGCCGGTCTCCTGCCGCCGGAAAGAGCGGTGATGCGCAGCGCCCCGTTCAGGCAGCCGCACCAGACGGCAAGCATGGAGGGCATGTGCGGCGGCGGCAGCCGGTGCTCGCCGGGGGAAATCTCCCTCGCGCACAACGGGGTGCTCTTCCTTGACGAGGCCGCGGAATTCAGGACGTCGGTGCTCCAGATGCTCCGTGTGCCGCTAGAGAGCGGGAGCGTCACGCTCAGCCGGGCGGGGCGCAGCACCGTGTACCCCGCCGCATTCCAGCTGCTGATGGCGACAAACCCCTGTCCCTGCGGGAACTTCGGTTCCCCGGACAAACTCTGCCTGTGCAGCGCGCATTCCGTGGAGCAGTACTGGCGCAAGTTCTCCGCCCCGCTGCTCGACCGCATAGACATCCGCGTCCACGTGGAATCGCGCCCGGACAGCACCGGCAGTACCCCGCCACCGGACACACGCCAGCTGCGCGTACAGGTGGCGCGGGCTACCGCTGCGCAGCGCAGACGGCAGGGAGGCAAAAAGAACGCGCGGCTCAGCCCCTCGGAAATCGCCGCATGGTGTCCCCTTCCCCAGGACGCGCGGCTCCTGCTGGACGAGGCGTGCAGACGCTCGCAGCTCTCTCCCCGCGCGACGGCCGCGTGCATAAAGCTCGCGCGCACCATAGCGGACATGGAGGGAAAGGAGCAGATAGACGAAGCCTCCGTACAGGAAGCAGTCCTGTACCGCGGGAACGGGGGAGACATCGGGATTTTTTAGGGGAATTACCGGTTCTGAGACTTGAACTCAGACACGCTCGCGCGCAAAAGATTTTGAGTCTTTCGTGTCTACCATTCCACCAAACCGGCGTATAAGGAACAGTATAGCAGAAGGCGCATTTTTTATCAAGAGCCAGCCTCAAAAAAGCAGGGCTTCAGCATGAGATGTATTTTATATGAAGACGGACGCGGTATTGGTAAATCATGTAAACTGTTTTAAGATGATTTTCTTTTTTATGCTACAAAAGCCAAGGATTCAACATAAAAAATGCGCGGAAGCGGAAAAACGCCCGGGCTGCCATTTGCAAAGC
>DGUD01000127.1 GCA_002393865.1 Treponema sp. UBA4319 | reverse complement strand
CATCTCATGCTGAAGCCCTGGCAGCGCATCCGGGTCCCATTGACTTTTTGTGCGCCGCATGTTAACCTTTCAAAATAAATGGTTAACGCTATTGCCTCCACAAAATGCACGGTTCTCCTCATACTGCGCGGCAGCAGCTCCCCGGTCTCAGGGGAAGAGCTGGCGGCGCTGGCAGGCGTATCGCGCGTAGCCGTCTGGAAGACCATACGGCTGCTGCAGGAAGCAGGCTACGGCATCGTTTCCTCCAAAAAAGGCTACATGCTTGCGGATGACCTTGCGGACAGCCTATACCCCTGGGAATTCGGCACGGACGAGCGGCTGTTCACGCATTTCGCGCAGACTTCATCTACCATGACGGAAGCACACCGCATCGCGGAAAACGGAAATGCCGCGCACAGCCCCCAGATTGTGACCGCCGACGCGCAGACACAGGGGCGGGGGCAGGACGACCGCCCGTGGACAACGACGGAAGGAAGCCTTGCGTTCACACTTATCAACCGGGTTCCCCTGCAGGAGGCTGCCGCCCACCGGATTACCATGGCGGCGCAGATAGCCCTAGCGGACGTGCTGACTTCCGCCACCGGCAGAAGGTTTTATGTCCGCTGGCCCAACGACCTGTGGACGGAGACCGGAAAGGTTGCGGGCATCCTGTCGGAGCTGAGCGCCATCGGGAACCGCTGCCGCTGGATAAACGAAGGCATAGGGCTGAACATGACGCGCTGTCCGGACAGCGGTGCATGCGACTGTGTCTTCCCCGGAGGGAACGCACCCGGCAGAAAAGAAATCCTGCAGAGATTCCTTGAGGAATTCGGGCGGCAGGAGGAGCTGGCAAAAGAGGATTCCCCTGTCCTTGCGGAGGAATGGAATGCCCGCTGCCCGGACATCGGCCGGCTTGTCCGGCTCCAGAAGCGGCGGCAGGAGGCAGCGTTCACAGGTATAAACAGCTGGGGATGGGCCTCCTTCTCCGCGGAAGGGAACACGGCAGCTTTTCCTCCGGGAACAGAGAGCTTTATAAAAGGGCAGGGCTAAAAGACGCCCGGCAGCGCTGTCAGGAAAAGCACATGCGCCGGTTTCAGAAGTCCGGGGCATCGTGTTGCCGAGGACTCTTTGAGACCGGCTCAAAACTCCTGCGCAGCCTGCTTCCCAAAATTGTCAAAAAAAAGGAGTAACGTATGAAAAAGGCAAAAAAAGGTTCTGGTATTATTCTGACGGCGCTGTTCGCGGCGCTTATATCCGCAGGGTGCTTTATCCACATCCCGCTGCCCGGCGGCATTCCGATTGTGCTGCAGGATATGATGGCGATGCTTTCCGGGCTGCTCCTTGGCCCCGTGTACGGGGCTGCGGCAGTGCTGATTTTCCTTATCCTCGGCTGCATCGGCCTGCCGGTGTTCTCCGGCGCCGCTGGCATCAATGTCCTTATCGCCGGGCCTACAGGCGGATTCCTCTTCGGCTACCTGCTGAGCGCCGCCGCCGGAGGTCTTTTTCTCTCGCTGCTGCTTCCGCGCGATAAGACGCACGGCACGGCAAAAAGCTACGCGCTTATCATCGCGGCGGCATTCCTTGCGACCATCGTGCTTTTTGTGGCGGGCATCATCGGCTTTATGGCGGTGACGCATTCAGACCTCGCAAAGACGCTCGCGGCAGTGCTCATTCCCTTCATTCCGGGGAATCTCATCAAAATCGCCGTGATGGTGCTGCTCACCAAGAAATTCCGCCCGCTTATCACCAACTACCTTTCCTGAATACCCTGATGGATATAGCGGTCGAAATCAGCCATGTGTGCAGGACGTTCCCGAACGGCACGGAAGCGCTCAAGGATGTCTCCTTCTCAATCAGGAAGGGGGAATTTGCGGTCATAGCGGGCTCCAACGGCTCAGGAAAGAGCGTCCTTATGTCCCTCATCGCAGGTCTGGACGAGGCAAGCTCCGGCTCCATCACCCTGCACGGCTGCACCGCAGGGCTTGTGTTCCAGGACGCGGACGCGCAGATTCTGGGCGAGACCCCCGCAGAAGACGTCGCTTTTGGCGCAAAGAATTGCGGACTCAGGAAAGAAGCCCTCGCCACCCGCGTGGAAGCTTCCCTTGCGCGGACAGGGCTGCTGGAAAAAAAGGATTTTCCGGCACACATGATGTCAGGCGGCGAAAAACGCCGGCTTGCGGTGGCGGGAATCCTTGCCATGGAGCGGAGCCTGCTCATTTTTGACGAGCCATTCGCCAACCTTGACTGGCCAGGAGTGCGGCAGGTATGCGCAGTCCTCAAGCAGCTCAAGGAAGAAGGCCGGACGGTCATCGTGCTTACCCATGAGCTTGAAAAAGTGCTCGGTCTTGCGGACAGGTTCATCGTGCTTGACAAAGGACGCATCCGCTTTGACGGGAACCCGCAGGACGGTCTGCTCCAGCCGCTCGAAACCTGGAGCATCAGGAATCCGCGAACTTCCTATGACGAGCTGGGAGACATGCTGTGGCTGTAATGCTTTTTGCCTACCGGAAAGGCAGCACCCCGATGCACCGGGCAGGGGCGCTGCTAAAGATTGCTCTGCTGACAATCCTGTGCATCTGCACATTCTCCGGCAGCACGACCGGAACAAAAGAATTCCTCGCGCGCACGTCCCCCTGCCTTGCGGCAAGCCTGCTCACGTTCATACTTGCGGGGGCGCGGCCCAACTCTCTCAGGCAGCTTCTTTTTGTGCCCGTAATGGGACTGTTCGTAACCGCATTCAGCGCGGTCAGTTTTTCCGGGGCGGAGGGAACGGAGGCAGCCGTTATCAGCGCCGGCTTTATCGCAATCAGCCGGGAAGGGCTGTTATACGGGCTGCAATACACGCTCAGGTTCTTCATCACGGCGCTGGCAGCCCAATCGGTGTTCGAGACAACCTCTGCCACCGAAATAACGGAGGCGCTGGAATCCGTGCAGGATGCGCTGGCGCGGGTCTTGCCTCCGCTCAAAAAATACAATCTCGCGCTTCCTCTGGCGCTGACGCTGAGCTTTATTCCCCAAGTGTTCAGCACATGGAACCGCGTGCACCTTGCGGCACTCGCCCGCTCCGGCAGGCCAAAGGGATTCCATCCCGTCCTGCTGGTGCGCACCGCCAGCGCGGAGCTTCAGGCACTGCTGTCCAGCATGCTTTTTCAGGCGGAGACAAAGCGCAAAGCCCTGCTGAACCGGAGCGCTCAGGAGACCGAGCCCGCACCGTAAAGCAGCCCAATCAACGCAGCCGCCACAAGCATGGCTAGCTGTCGATTCAGCGCGGGGAGCGCATTTTGTATTCAGGCAAAGTCCTTACCCGCCACGCTATCGCAGAGCCAGAACAGCACGGAGCTGAACGTAAAGCCAAGGAATCCGCCGGAAAGCACATCCGTCAGAAAATGGTTCCCGCTCAGAATCCGCAGCGTCATCGTCGCCAGGCATATCAGCACAATAGCAACAGAAAGCGCCCGCCGGAGACCCGCGTCCAGCTTTCTTGCCAGCAGCCACGCTATCAGGAATCCTGCGGCAAGCGACACCCCCGCGGAATGACCGCTCGGCCATGAACGGCAGAAATCCCCTTCCAAAACGCCTTTCTCCGAGGGATTGGGAAAATACATGTACGGCCGTATCCTGCCGGCGAAACTCTTGAGCAGACGGTATGTTCCCAGCGTATACAGCCAGGCCAGCCCAAAGACAAAGCCGTCATAGACGAACTGCGAAAGGGCTTCCGCCTTGTTTGCCGCGCGGAACAACGTAACGAAGAGGCAGACCAGCACCAGCAGATTCGCCACAACAAAGAGCACGTCAGCGACATTGTCCAGAACGTAGTTATAGCTATGCGCCAGCGCCGCGTCTAAGCGGTTCACCTGCGCAATCTCAAAAGGAACGCCGTCCCATTCCTCCGGAACCATGAAGTTCCGCACGACAAACGAGCCCCCTGTCAGCAGGCAGCCTCCGAGCAGCAGCCCCAGCAGAATAAGCTTCTGGGACACCGTCATGCGGCGGCAGCGCTGGAACAGCTGCGCGATTCCGCCAGCACCCGTGCCTTTCCCGCCGTCCGTGCCGTTTTTCATATCCTGATTCATCCGTTGCCGCCTGATTACAAGTCCCCGATATCGAATTCAAAATCGAATTCCTCAAGCTCCGAATCCCAGCCGACATGCACCGCTACGCGCACGGTGCCGGATTCCGGGAGCGCCGCGCCATAAATCAGCGTCTTCATCACAATGCCGTTTTTCTTGTCCTTTATGCGCTTTTTCAGCTCCGGCTCTTCCGCGAGCAACCGGGAGGAATCCGTTATCTCGGTATCCGGCTCGATATCCGTCCCAAGAGACTCCTTCGTCATCTGCGCATAACTTTTTCCGTCGATAAAAAAGTCACGCAGCTCAGACAAGGTAAAATACTTTGACTTCTTGTTTATTTTGGAAATCTCAAAATAAAACGCAATCCCCTCGATATCTTTTTCGGAGCCGTCCTGAAGCGTCATCGTTCCCTCAAATTTCTCGACAAGAACAGGGCTTACCTTGGACAGCGTCCCCTTCTGCGGCTTTATATCCACCGCATGCACGCAGAGCGCCATAAAAAGCATCGCGCACAGCACAGACAGGTGTTTCTTCATATTTCCTCCCGGACAACAAGTTGAAAATCCACGTTTTTGCAGGAGTCAAGCCTGAAAACGCAGGAAGCGCGGAAAGCCCACCAAAGGGGAGTTTTCCAGAGTTCCCTTAAACTTATTTTCATAGTAGTACAGGAAGAAGGAAAAAGCAAGTACCGCGCCAGCATCCCCCAGGGATTCAGCATGAAAACAAAAATGCGCTCCCAGTGGAAAACACCCGGACTGCCGGTTGCACGCTTCGCTTTGCAAATGGCAGCCCGGGCGTTTTTCCGCTTCCGCGCATTTTTTATGTTGAATCCTTGGCTTTGGTAGCATAAAAAAGAAAATCATTTTAAAACAGTTTACATAATTTTCCAATACCGCGTCCGTATTCAGATAAAATACATCTCA
>DGUD01000128.1 GCA_002393865.1 Treponema sp. UBA4319 | reverse complement strand
AAGGTTAACATGCGGCGCACAAAAAGTCAATGGGACCCGGATGCGCTGCCAGGGCTTCAGCATGAGATGTATTTTATCTGAAGACGGACGCGGTAGTGGAAAATCATGTAAACTGTTTTAAGATGATTTTCTTTTTTATGCTACAAAAGCCAAGGATCCAACATAAAAAATGCGCGGAAGCGGAAAAACACCCGGGCTGCCATTTGCAAAGCGAAGCGTGCAACAGGCAGTCCGGGTGTTTTTCCGCTGGGAGCGCATTTTTGTTTTCATGCTGAAGCCCTGGATGCGCTGCCAGGCGACACCCTGAGTTTTGCAAAAACAAAAAACTGCGCGTCCGGAGGAATTTGCCCGGAGACGCTGCTTGTAGCGCGGGGCGTTACAAACGCGTCTGCAGGGGCTGCCCTCTTTTGCGCAGTTTTTATGCGGCCATCTGCCTTTCTGCTATGGTGTGAGGCGCCTTTTCTTAGCCCTCAATCGCTTTGTAGCGGTCAAAATCCGCAAGCATCGCCGGGTCTTTGTTCTTGTCAAGCAGGCTTACCACCACGGCGAGCATAAGGCAGGCGATAAAGCCGGGCAGAATCTCGTACACATCAAAAATGCCGCCGTGCAGGTTGTGCCAGACGATGACGACTGTGGCACCGGCAATGATGCCTGCGACGGCGCCCTTTGCCGTGGCATTACGCCAGAACAAGGCCAGCAGCACGAGCGGCCCGAACGTGGAGCCGAATCCTGCCCATGCGTAGCTTACCAGCCCGAATATGGAGCTGTTCTCATTGAGCGAGAGGATGAACGCTATGATTGCTATGGCAAAAACAGCCGCCCGGCTTACAACAATTGTTGTCCGCTGCTTGAATTTTTTGTTGAGCAGCGTCTGGCAGAAGTCCTCCGTGAATGCGGATGCTGCGACCAGCAGCTGCGAATCGGCCGTGGACATGGCGGCGGCAAGGATGGCACAGAGGAAAATACCCGCAACGAACGGTTGGTAGGTGTGCATGATAGTCCTGATGATAACCGATTCAGATTGCCCCAGGTCAAGAAGATTGGGCAGGTATACCGTTGCCACGGAGCCGATGCCAACCGCGCCGATAAAGGCGATTGTCACCCAGATCATCGCGATGCGGCGGGAGAGCGCTATCTCTTTGTTGCTGCGGATTCCCATAAAACGCACAAGGATGTGCGGCATGCCAAAATATCCCAGCCCCCATGCCAGTGCGGATATGATGGACATGATGCCGTAATTCTGATTCGCAAGGAATCTGGTCTGCAGGAGCTCCCCGAATTTTCCGGCGATGGCATTCATGCTGAATTCTCCGGCTTTGGCGTATGCTGCTGCGGGGCCGCCAAGCGTCACCATCATGACGATGGATGTTATGATGAGGACGACAAACATGAGCGAGCCCTGAATAAAATCTGTCGTGCAGACCGCGCTAAAGCCGCCCAGCAGCGTGTACAGCAGAATAACCACCGTCCCGATGACGAGCCCGCAGATATAGGGCAGCTCAAAAACCGCGTTCAGGAGCTTTGCGCAGGCGACAAAGCCGGATGCCGTATAAATGACAAAAAACAAAACGATAAAAACCGTGGATATGAGGGAGATAATGCGCTTCTTATCCTTAAAGCGGTTCGTCAGGAATTCCGGGATGGTAATGGCGTTTCCGCATGCGATGGAATATTTGCGCAGGGGCTTTGCGACGATAAGCCAGTTCAGGTAGGTGCCGATTTCAAGTCCGAGCGCCGTCCAGAATGCCTCTTTGATGCCGCCAAGATACGCAAGTCCGGGCAGACCCATGAGCAGCCAGCCTGACATATCGCTTGCTTCCGCAGAAAGCGCCGTTGTCCATGGCCCTAAGTTCCGCCCTCCAAGAAAGAAATCCTCGGAGCTGTTGTTGCTGCTCATCCATCGGATTCCCACATACACCATCATGCCAAGATAAAGCACAAAGGCTATCATCTGCTGAATCATCGCGCTTGTCATACCAAAACCTTCCGCTGTTTTTGATTAGAATAGTGTTTTTATTGTAGGAAATATAAGGAATATTTGCAAGTATGGCCGGAACTGAAGGTGGGGCGTTTATTTTTCAAGGACAAAGAGATATTCGGAGACATGGATATCCCGGCCGCTTAAATTTCTGCTTCCGCGGAAGGTGTTGTACGGTATTTCCACCGTTTTTAGCTTTCCGTATCTCCGGAGCATCGCAGACATCTCGGCAAAGCTTATGAAGCCCTCGGAGTTGTACGAGATAATCGCGAATTTGCAGGGCAATGCGGCGATTATTTTTTCCAGCGAATCCAGCGCGGAGCCTGCCCTGTTGAACGCCGAGCGGTTCCAGTCCTGCGTGATGCCGCTTACTTTGCTTACATCGACATCCAGTTTGTTCTTTAAAATCAGGTTGAGCATAAAATAATTTGAGCCGTATGGATGCTGGTTGTAAGGCGGGTCAAGATATGCGATGTCGATATTTTTTAATTCCTTGGAAAGCTTTACGCTGTCCTTCTGATGGATTTCCAAATCGGATTCAAAATTACTGAATACGGGCTCTTTGAGTTCGATTGTCCCCAGGATTCTTGTAAGCGCGTTTTTTCCAGCTGCGCCAAAGCAGCCGATTCCTGTACGTTTGTCTTTGTAGAATCCTTTGAAGACCCCGCTTGTGTTGACATGGATGGATGCTTCCGTGATGAGTGGTGCCAGAAAGAATTTTTTGAGCGCTTCTTCTTGTACGACCTCATCGATGTATGTCCTGTACGAATCGATGAGCACGGCATTTTCGTGCGTGTAAAAAACACGTTCGCCGCTCTTGATGTTCTCATTGTCCTGTGGGGCGTAATTCTTTGCTATGATGCCTTCGATTTTTTCTTTGGCGCAGCGCTTTTGGATTGCAGCGCGCAGTTCCGCGCATTCCTCTTTCGGATAATCCTTTCTGTCTATAAGGTAGCAGCTGTTTATCAATGCGGAGTAGTTTTCCAGGTCATTCACGATGAGCTTGGAGGAATACCTCTTGAGCATTCTGGCAACGATGCCCGAACCGGAAAAAATATCTGCGCAGATTAATTTTTCCTGCCCGTTTTTTTTTGCGATTTTTCTGACTTCTTTCTCGATATAGCCGATAAGCCTCCGTTTGTTTCCGATGTAGGTGATGATTTGGGTCGTCAGGAAGGCTTTGTTCTCTGTGCCCGGCCGCATAGCGGGATGTGCCGTGGCTGTCAGGGGGAGAAAGCTGTGTGTGCTGTCCGCATAGCGATGTCTGTTCATGGTTGCCGCCCATAGTGTAGCATATTTTGGGATAAAATTGTACTAGCCTGGCTGCCGGAACGGAGCCCCTCTTGCTTGACAGAGGAAAATCTGTATATTATGGTATGCCAGAGGAAATGTTATGGAATATATGAAATGGTTCGTGCTGGCTATTGCAGTGCTGATGTATGCGCTTGTGATAGTTTTTCAGGACAAGAAGGTGCTGTTTACCTCTGTGGCCGCTGTGCTTGTCGTTGTGCTGGCCTCTGCGACGGGGAGCATTTTTGTGCTTCCGGCCGGTGTTGTGCCCGGCTCCGCACGGGCGCTGCTGTACCCGCTTTCCCATTCGCTCCTTGAGATTGTCAACTGGAATGTGCTGCTGATTTACCTTGGCAGCATGGCGATTGCGGCGCTTTTTATCTACTCGAAGGTTCCTGCGCGTATTGCGGACGCTATCATCGGGGGCTGCGGGAACACCGGCATTGCGATGGTCGCAATTCTTGCCATGACCGGTATCATTTCCATATTTGTAGAGAATGTCGCGACTGTCCTTGTTATGGCGCCGATTGCGCTTGCGCTCTGCCGCAAGATAAAAGCCAATCCTGTGTACTTCATGATAGGTCTTGCCGTCATGAGCAATCTGGAAGGAACCGCGACGCTCGTGGGTGATCCGCCGTCCATGATATTCGCAAGCTACGCTTCGTATAACTTCAATGACTTTTTTGTTCACGACGGGCGCCTGTCGATATTCTTTATCATTCAGGCGGGTATGCTTGCGGGCTGTGTGTTTTTCTACTGCTTTTTTGCGCGTAACGGAAAGAACCGGATTGCTGCGGAAAAGACCGATGTCGTATCCTGGTTCCCGTTCTGCCTGCTGCTGCTTATGATAGCAGGGCTTGCGGCGGTCTCCTTCATTCCTGCCGCCCCGTCATTCCTGAGCGGGCTGTTCGTCTTTTTGCTCGGTCTTATCGGTGTCTTGTGGTATAAGCTGTGCCAGAAAAAAACAGTCGCGGAGACGCTGCAAATGGTAAAGGACCTTGACTGGGAGACCATATTTTTCCTGATAGGCATTTTTGTCGTTATCGGCGGCATCCGAGAGGCGGGGCTGCTGGACGACTTTGCGGCTTTCCTTGCAAAGGTGACGGGTGGCTCTAAACTCGCGGGATTCGTCATTATTCTTCTGGTCTCCGTCGTAATCAGTGGCTTTGTGGATAATGTGCCGTATATCATAGCGATGCTTCCTGTCGCGGGCTCCATGGCGGCGGCGATGAACCTCCACGCCGAGCTGTATATGTTCGCGCTGCTTGTGGGCAGCTGCCTTGGCGGTAACCTGACGCCTTTTGGTGCGAGCGCCAACATTGTCTCTATGGGCATCATCAAGAAGGAAGGCTACCCCATCGACTTTAGCGGCTGGCTGAAAGTCGGCGTGCCGTTTACCGTTATCACGACCGGTGTCGCAGCTGCCGTCCTCTGGCTGCTCTGGGCATAAAAGCACTGCTGCCGCCCCTTCCGCTGCTGCTTGCAGTCTGCGGGTCTGCGCACGGGAGCCGTGCTTTCTGAGCTGCCCTGCCCCCGCTGTGTGCGGCGGCGTGTTTTGCGGGCGCGCAGGCTCGTTTTCTTTTTATACAGATGTCTGCATATTCCACGTACTCGGTTTCCCTTACATTTGACGCCGCCTTCTCTGCGTCTGCCGCTTCGCTCGCTTTGTCCTTGTCCGTGGCGACGGGGAGCGCTGTGCCCGGCGGGAATGCTGCCCCCGTGCATCTGACGCTCGGCATGTTCCATGTGGCGGACGAGCATATCCCTGCATTGCGGTCGCTTTTCTCGGAATTCGCGGAAGGTATCGGCCGGGGAAGTCCGCTGTCGTTCAGCACGGTGGATGCTTTCAAGGAAAAAGTGCTTTTTTTGGCCGCAGACGCAGAATCCGGCTCGCAGCAAAAACTGATGGCGCTGAATGCCCGGCTCCATGAGCTGCTGCTTCCACGCTTTGAGCCGGGGGCGAACAGGAACTATCTCCCCGGAAGCTTTTTTCCGCATGTCGCGCTTGCCGCTAAGCTGACGCATGTGCAGTTTATGGCGGGAATGAGGCTGCTGGAGCCGCTGCGCGCTGGCGGTGAGCTTGAGCTGGATGCCGGCTGCCGGGATGGCTCTTCCCGCGGGATACGGCTCCCCCTGCCGGCAAAAGTGGCCGCTGTCTCGCTTTCCCGCTGCCACCCGTACGAGGAGCTTGCGTGCCAGCCGCTCCGGGATGTTCTTTCACCGGAGCAGCGGCACAAAAATATGTCGCACATCAGGGGCACGGGCGGACAGCTTGAGACCGCGCTCCGTTCCGAGCTGTTCCGCCTGGGCTTCCGCTTCCGCAAGAATGACCGGCGGCTTTCCGGTTCCCCGGACATCGTGTTCCCGCATTACCGGGCGGCGGTATTTGTGAACGGCTGTTTCTGGCACGCGCATGGCTGGCGGAGCGGGGACTTGCTGATCCGCTCAGGGCGGCTTGATGGGCAGCTTTTGTTTTCCCTCCGTTGTACGAAATTCCGGATGCCGACCACCAATACGGCATTCTGGAACGCAAAATTTGAGCGCAACCAGCAGCGCGACATACGGGATATCGGGACGCTGCTTGATAGCGGCTGGCGTGTGGGTGTGGTCTGGGAATGTTCGATTCTGGGAAAAAAGCGTGCCCAGAAAATCCGCCTGACGGCAGAAAAAATATCGCTCTGGCTTGAAGAGGAATATTCGGTGCTGTTCCGGGAATTCTAGCCGTGCGTGCGGGAGCCGCTCTGCTGGCGGGATTGCATGGCGGCGATGGCCGAGCAGCAGAAAAAGAGGAGCATGTCCGCGGCGACGATTGTTGAGCCGACGGGCGTTCCTTTCAGTATCGAGAAGAGCATGCCGAGCAGCGTGCATGCCGTTGACATGCAGGCCGAGCAGATGGAGACGCTCCTGAAGCTGTGGCAGATGCGCATGGCGGAAATCGCCGGAAAAATAATGAGCGCCGAAATCAGCAGTGAGCCTACGAGGTTCATCGCCAGCACGATGATGACGGCTGTGATGATGGCGATGAGCATGTTATATGCCCCTGCCCTGATACCCGTCGCCCGGGAAAAGTTCTCGTCAAAAGTCACCGCGAACAGCCGGTTGTAGAACAGGATGAACAGCACAATGACGAGGATGCTCAGGACTATGCTTACCGCGACTTCCGCCCGCGTGAGCGTGAGTATGGACGTCGAGCCGAACAGCGTGCTGCAGACGTCGCCAGAAAGATTTGTGGACGGCGAGAATACATTCATGAGCAGATAGCCGGTGGCGAGCGCACCAACGGAAATCATCGCGATTGCGGCGTCCCCCTTTATTTTGCGCCGCTCGCCGCCGCACAGAATCAGGACTGCGCACGCGACGGTTGCCGGGAGCGCGAGGAACATGCCGTTTGCGAGCCGGAACACTGCGGCAAAGGCCATTGCCCCAAAGGCCACATGCGAGAGCCCGTCGCCGATGTACGAGAAGCGGCGCAGTACCAGCGTTACCCCCAGCAGCGACGAGCAGAGCGCTATGAGCGTCCCTGTTATGAGCGCGTATTGCACGAACGGGTAGCCAAGGTATTGGCGCAGCGTGCCTAAAATCTCTGTCATAGTTCTGCCTCCTGCTTGCTGTGGAACAGCCGGGGTGTGCAGTTTTGCGCTTCCCGGTCTGTTTTTGTGCTTGCGCTTGTCAGTTGAGCGCGGTCTTGAGCACCGTAAGGTTTTTCTGCATCGTTCCGAGATAGGTGGCGCCCTTCCGGATGTCGCGGCTCGTTGTTGACTGCATGGAGTCCAGCGTCAGAATCTGAGCCTTTTTGTTCTTGCTGTTCTGGATGATGGTGCGGGCAATCTTGCCTTTGCTGTTCTCAAGCTGCATCACGTGCTGCAGGCCGAGTTCGTCCACCTTCTGCGCAAGGAATGCGATGGTCTTGAAGCTTGCCTCGCTTTCCGCGGAACATCCCGCAAAGGCCGCATAGTACGAAAGCCCGTAGTCGTCCACAAGGTAGCGGAACGGGAAGCGGTCGCCAAAGAGCAGCGTGCTCCGCTTTGCGCTTTTTACTGCATCCGCGTAGCCGGCATCGAGCGCATCAAGCTGCGCAGTGTAGGCTGCAAGGTTCGCGCGGTAGGTGGCGGCGTTCACGTTGTCTTTTGCGCAAAGCGTATCGCAGATGGCGCCGCAAAGCAGCTGGGCATGGCGGAGCGAGAGCCACACGTGCTCGTCGTATTCGATTTCCTCCTCTTCATCATGATGGTGTTCGTCGTCATCATCGATGTAGTGCTTAAGGAATTCGTGTATCATCTCTTCTTCGGAGTCGATGCTCTTGGGATAGTAGGTCGGCCAGCTGTATTTGATATCAAGCATTGCCTTCGGGTCGTCCCCGCAATAAATGTGGAAATGTTCCGTCTTTGTCGGGAAGTTCAGGTGGTCGTCAAACTGAATGTAGGCAGGTGCCTTTGATTTCTTGTCGGTATTCCTGAACTGGTAGCGGATGCTTGTCTCTCCCCAGCAATCGGCATAGAAGCCGTCATATTTATAAGTTCCCGTCACCTTTGAGCCGTTCTCATTGGTGAACGTCACCTTGTTCTTCTTGATGCTGATGAACCGGGTGTCAGTTTTGTTCCCTTCATAAAAGAAGTCCCAGGCCTTGTCGTTGCTGTCAAAGCCTTCTGCTGCAGCCATGTACGAAGCTGTCTTCGCCTTGAAGTTCTGGCTCATGTAAGGGAAGAGAGACTGCCATTCGCCCTCATAGTCGGCAAGCGTCCTGTCCTCTGGGACTGCTTTTTTTTCATGGTGGTGCTCGTGCTCCTCTCCATCGTGGTGGTGGTGCTCATCCTCAGCCTCCATGCCCTCCACGTGTTCCTCCTGCTTGACGCGCTCGCCAAGTACATCGAGCAGATTGATGGCCACAAGCTCTTTGTTCCGGGCTGAACGCAGCACGTCGTGCACCCACTCGTCGCTTTCGCCGCCGACATAGATAAAGATGTCCGCGTCGGAGATTTTTGCGATGTCCTGCACGGATGGCTGGTAGCTGTGCAGGTCAATGCCGTTGTCAAGCAGCAGTGTCAGCTCCGCCGCGTCTGCCTTGTCGCCGAGCAGCTGCTTTGTCCAGTCGTATTCCGGGAAAATCGTGGTGACGATTTTCAGTTTGGGGCTTGCGGAATCCTTTGCTTTTGATTTTGCAAATGCTGTCTGCGCCGCAAGCAGAAGCACTGCGGCTGCTGCCAATAAAAATTTCTTTGCTTTCATATATTCCTCTTTGTTTCTTGTGTTTTGCGGGAGCCGGCTATTTTTTCCTGCCGGGCTCATGCCACTGCCTTGTCATCGAGGCAGCTTTCCAGCGCGCTCCGTATCTGCGCCTGGTCGTAGCCTTTGCCGATGAACACAATCTGGTTCTCCCTGTCGCCGAATTCCTCGTCCCAGTTCTCCTTTACGTCGGGGTTCTCCGCGAGGAATGCCTGCTTCTGCTCTTCAACCAGCGCATCAATCCAGTAGGACACCTCCGTTACGGAGGAATTGCGCCCGGCCTGCTCAAAGAGCTGAACGTTCGCATCCGCGTCAGAGAACCAGATGTAGCCCTTCGCGCGGATGAGGCTCGCGGGGTACTGGGAGCGCAGGAATTCCATGAAGCGGGCGCGGTTGAACGGCCTCCGCTCCTCAAACACGAACGAGGAGATTCCGTATTCGTCCGTGCAGCCGGTCTTGTTCTGGCTCAGGCTGTTGATAGCCTTCTGTATCGCTGACGAGGAGTCAATCTGCTCGTAGTTGAACGGCTCCTGCGTCACTATCTGCCCGATATCGACGGAACCCTGCACGCTGCGGATTATGGGAGCGCGCGGCTGGAAGTCGCGGACAACGCGCTCAACCTCCGCAAGCTGCTGTTCGCCGAGCAAATCGCATTTGTTCAGCACGATATAGTTGCAGAATTCAATCTGGTCGATGATGAGCGTGGAGATTTCCTCTTCGCTCAGCTTGTTCACGTCCGTCTTTTCCCCGTCCGCTTTGCGCTGCTTCAGCTCTCCGAGGAATTCCCGGTGGATTCTGTCCGCATCGACGACGGTGACGACGGATGTGAGGTAGACATTCGTGTCGGGATTCTCCTCCTCGTAGGCAAGGAAGCTTGCGGAGACTGCCCCCGGATCGCTGATACCCGAAGCTTCCACGAACACGACCTCCACCGAATCTATCCCGGAAATTTTTTCCAGCTGTTTTATGAATTCGTCGCGGAGCGTGCAGCAGATGCAGCCGTTCTGCAGCTCGTACATCGGGCATTCCGTTACGTTTGCGCCTTCTTTCCTGAGAATTTCCGCGTCAACGTTGATGCTTCCCATGTCGTTTACGATGAGCGCGACGCGGCGTGTTTCCTGCCTGAGCAGCTTGTTCAGCAGCGTCGTCTTGCCTGAGCCGAGGTAGCCCGTAATGAGCACCACTGGCTTTTTTTTCGTGTGTTCCATAAACATATCCTCTGCCATGCCCTTTGGAATCGGCAGCTGCGTTTTGGCGGGCATACTGTGCGTGCGGGGCGGCGTTTCTTGCGGAGCCCTTTGTGCGGGAATGCCCGTGCATGGCAATGCGTCGCAGCCTTTCTGCAATCGGGTGCGAGGAATCAGTTGTTCATGCGTGTCTTGCGGGTGACGGGGCTTGCCGTTACAGGCAGAATTGTGGGGATGGCGGTCTGGGCGTCTCCGGGAAAAAGCGGTACGATGGTGTACAGTGACGCGTGCGGGGTGCAGTCCATGCTGCCCAGCGCCTGCCGCACGGTCAGGAGGCTTGCGCATACCGGGCAGTCATGGCCTGTGCAGTCGTGCCCGGCGTGCAGCGGCTCCGCAAGGAGCATAAGGCAGAGCGTGCCCAACAGGAGCAGCGCTGCCAGCGGTACGCAGGCGCTTTGAGAATGCGTGATGTGCTTATGTGCCAGCGTGCGGCACCCTTTTCCCTTCGTCCGGTTCATCTCTGTAATTTGAAAATCGTTCTCATATTATAGAAGAGCAGTTTCTTTGTCAAGGGTGCTATTGTTTTGCCAGCTGGATGATGATGTCCGCGCAGGTGTCCACGCCGAGCGTTGATGTACAGAGGCAGACATCGTAATACTGGGCGACGCCGAATTCTGTGTCCGTGTAGTAGGTGCAGTATTTCCGGCGGGCTTTATCCACGCTCCGTATATGCTCGCTTATCTCCTGTTCCGTGGCTTCCGGCATCTTCTCTTTCTTGAGCCGCTGCAGCCGCCAGTAGGGATCCGCGTGGATGAACACATGGAGCGAATTGTCGAATTCCTTGAGGATACTGTTTGCGTTGCGGCCCACGATGACGCAGTTCGCGTGCTCGCCTATTTCCCTGATGATGGTGCGCTGTGCCTCAAAAAGGCGCTCGTCGAGCGGGGCGTTGTACAGGTCAAAGAGGCTCTGCGTAAAGCCGAAGAGTTTTGGCGCTTTTTCATCGAATTTAAGGAATTTTTCAGGAGATACATTCGCTTCTTTGGCAGATTTCAGGATGAGTTCCTTGTCAAAATAGCGGAAGCAGAGCTGTTCCGCAATCTTCTGGCCTATTTCTCCGCCCCCCGCGCCAAATTCGCGGCTGATGGTGATAATCTTCTTCATCCCTCTTCTCCTTTACGCTTTGTCAACCGGACGGTACAAGAACTTTGCCCGTCCCCGACCGTTCTGGGGCAAGACGCGCTGCATCTCAAAATCATCCTCCAGATATTCCATCAGATCCGTCAGCTTTCTGAAGCCGTAGTCAACGGTGTCAAAACCCGGATCCTGACGCTTGAAGAAAGAGCCGGCAGCGCTTACGTCTGCCCAGCCGGTCTCGTCCGCGTATTTGTCGTATGCGGTGTTCAGCAGCTTGTATATCTTGCGGAACTGCCGGTCTGTCATGATTTCGCCGTTGCTCTTTACTAGCCCGCCGATAAGCCCCTTGACGGATTTCTTGATTTTTGACGCCTTGTGAACCTTGCGTTTTTCTGCGGCGAATTTGGCGTCGGCTTCTGCCGTCTCGTCCTCTTCGCTGGAAAGGTTTTCTATATATTTAAATTCATCGCACGCGCTCACGAATGACTGCGGGGTCTTTTTCTGCCCCACGCCGTAGACGTACAGCTGGCTTTCGCGTAGCCGGGTCGCCAGTTTGGTAAAATCGCTGTCGCTCGTGACAAGGGCGATGGCATCGTATTTGTCGGTATACAGCAGATCCATCGCGTCTATAATCATGGCGCTGTCGCTGGAATTCTTTCCCTGCGTGTAGGCAAACTGCTGTACCGGAATGATGGCATTGTTGTTCAGCTCGTTCTTCCAGTTTTTGAGCGTGTCGATGGAAAAATCGCCGTACGCCCGTTTTGTGATGATGTGTCCGTGCACCGCGATTTCCTGAAGAATCGCACGGAGCGCCTTGCAGGGGGTGTTGTCCGCATCGATAAGGACCGCAATATTTTTTTGTTCGTTCTCGTCCACAATACTATCCTTAAAATAAAAAAATCTGGGAAAGCCGCCGGGGTTCCCGCTTTCAGGAATGAATAGGCCTGTTTTGCCTGAAAGCCGTTTGTATGGTATCATTAAATCGCTTTTTCTGCTAGATAGCTTGTGCGCAAGTCCAGGGATTCAGCATGAAAACA
>DGUD01000125.1:380-13622 GCA_002393865.1 Treponema sp. UBA4319 | reverse complement strand
AAACTGTTTTAAGATGATTTTCTTTTTTATGCTACAAAAGCCAAGGATCCAACATAAAAAATGCGCGGAAGCGGAAAAACGCTCGGGCTGCCATTTGCAAAGCGAAGCTTGCAACAGGCAGTCCGGGTGTTTTTCCGCTGGGAGCGCATTTTTGTTTTCATGCTGAAGCCCTGGGATTTCCGTGCTTTTTTCTTGCCCTTCATGCGTTTTCCCTTGTATAATAGCTATATGACAGAGAATCTTTTGGCGGCGATAAAGAGCTCGCTGGCGGACAGGCAGGGCAGCGGAAACGACGAGAAGAAAGCGACATGGCTCATCTTTACCATTGGCAAGGCTGCGGATGGCCGGAATCTGTATGCGATTCATGCGGATGAGGTCAAGGAAATCCTCCGGAATGCCGATGTCTTTCCGCTGCCGTTTGCCCCCGCGTATGTCAGCGGCGTACTGAACCGCTACGGCACGCCATACGTTGTCATCGATACAGCCGTCATGGAGGGAAAGGCGGCGCAGGATTCGGCGCTTTTTATCGTGCTGAACGACGCGAGCCATAGCTGCCTCAAAATCACGGATGTAAAGGACTTTTTCTCCGCGGAGGAGAAGGACATCGTGCATTTTGCGGAAGAAGAGCTTTCCGGCTTCTACGAAGGGACGCTTGCGGTCAGCGGGCAGAAGGCGCTCGTCGTCAAGGTCGGCGCCATTATTGCGAAAGCAGGGGAAGAAATTGCCGCGGCGTGAGACTTTCATAAGCATTTCCTGCGGCGCCTGCGAGCTCCTGCTGCCTCAGAACGGCGTATTCTGCGCGGCGGTCTCGGACGGAGATTCCTCAGGCGGCGTTTCTTCCGTATACGATTTGGACGAGCTTTGCCGCGATTTTTGCGGCGCAATCCCTGCTGCTTCCGTGCGGACGATGCTTCTGCTTGGCGAAGGTTCGGATCGGCTCGCGTTCCTGACGTCCTGCGAGTGTAAGGTCTGCTCGCTGAGCCTAGAGAGCTTCTCTGTCTTTTCCGCCTGCTACGAGCAAGGGACACTGCGGCGGGGAATCATCGCGTGCAGGTTTTCGGAGCACAGCATCGGCTACCTGCTCGATATGGGGCAGTTTGTTGCCTACAGGAACGGGCTGTGGAAGGCGCAATGACAAACACTATCATAGCAGATAGCTCTGCTGTCGTCCGATCGGTCATAAAGCAAATCCTCCTGAAAACCGTGCAGCTGCGTCCTGTCGCGGAAGCCTCCTCGTTCAGGGAGCTACAGGCCGTCGTGCGTTCCGGCGATTTCGGGCTGCTGATTGCGGACACCGGAATGTTCGGCCCCGGCGAGCTGCCCCAGATGGAAAAGCTGTGCAATGATGCGACCCTTCCCGCGCTGCTCTACCATCCGCGCGGAAGCATGGGCAGAACCGGCATAAAAGTCGCCATGTCCTTTGAGAAACCGGAATTCATCAAATTCTCGTCCGGACGGATGGATTCCTATGCGGCGGAGCTGGAGCAGATTGTTGGTGAGATACGGCAGGCAATGCTGTTCAGCAAGCATGCCGGGGGGGCCGGCTGCTCAGCGGCAGCGGGCGCAGGCCGCGGAGCCCCGGAAGCCCTGCGGCATAATTTCAGGGCGGTGTTCGTCGGTGTCTCCACAGGCGGCCCCTGTGCCCTCGCGGAGCTGTTTAAGTCGCTGGGACCGGGCTTTCCGCTTCCGCTGCTCGTCACGCAGCACATCGACTCTTTTTTTGACAGGAACCTTATCAGCTGGCTCTGCACGGAGACTGGTATACCGGTGCATCTGGCGCAGGACGGAGATCTGCCTGCCGCGGGGCATGTCTACTTTGCGCCCTCGGACGAGCACCTGACGCTTGAGGCCGGCATGGGGGGCGGTTTCTGCATCAGGCTGAACCATGAGCCTGCGGTGAATTTCCTCCGCCCTTCGGTGGACAAAATGCTTGAGAGCGCAGCCGCCGTGCTCGGCGGGGACTGCATCGCCGTCATCCTTACCGGCATGGGCGCGGATGGCGCAAAAGGCTGCCGGCGCATCAAGGAGCTTGGCGGCTACACCATCACGCAGGACGAGGCGTCCTGCACCATATACGGAATGCCGAAGGCAGCTTTTGAGGCCGGCGGCTCCTGCGAAGTTCTCCCGCTCGGCGCCATCGCAGGGCGGCTGTGGGCACTGGGCGGCGGCAGAAGGAATGGGGGCTGACGATGGAAGACGCGCTCTGGAATACATTGCTTTCGAAGATTCTCGCGCTTTCCGGCATCACTATTGCCGCACAGCAAAAGCCGGCGCTGGAGCAGTTCATCCTGCAGAAAGCGGCGGACAAGGGGTGCAGTCCCGCGGAATTCTGCGCGGCGCTGGAGGCCGGAAGCCGGGACTTTGACCAGCTTGTCAGCCTTATTACCGTGAACGAGACCTATTTCTTCCGGGAAGAGAAGCAGTTCGATTTGCTCCACGACAAAATATTCCCCCGCTACCGGGGCAGTCCGCTTACGGTCTGGACATGCAGCTGCGCCACCGGCGAAGAGGCGATTTCTCTGCTTGCGCTCGGTCTTTCCATGGGCATCCGGATGAACGTGTATGCCTCTGACATAGACAGCGAGGCGCTTGCGGTGCTGGAGCGGGGGTGCTACAACAGCTATTCGCTCAGGACTGACGGCAGCAAGTACCACGAGCTGCTTGTCCCCTATTGCACCAGGACGGACAGCGGGATTGTCTTTGACCGGCAGTTTTTGAGGGGAATCCGCACGTTCCGCTTTAACCTCCAGCAGGATACGGAGCCTCCGTTAGGCGGCAAGGCCGATATCATTTTTATGCGGAACGTCTTTATCTATTTTGACCGGGAGACCCGGATGCGCGTCACCACAAAGGTTGCGGAGCACCTCAAGGACGGCGGCCTGCTCTTTTTCTCGATGAACGAAATCGGCTCCATCGACGGAACGGTCTGCCCGCAGTCCCTGCACAAGACGAACGACGGCTCCGTGTACTACTTTGCCAAAGGCGGCGGGGTGCAGACTGAGCGCAAGGACGAAGCTGCCGCCGCTCAGGATGCTATCAGAGAGCGGCTGAGGCAGGAGGCCGAGAAAGCTCGCGGCATGAGCGCTCTGGATATGCTGCGCGAAAAAGCAAAGGAAGGCACGGGCGCAAAGCCGCCGGCGGAAAGCCCCGTGAACCTGCGCCGCACATACGAAGCCGTCTGCAAGGAGATAAACCGCGGGGATTTCACGGCGGCGCGCACCATTGCCCGTGCCGTCAGCGGCAGCGACTACAGGAAGTATGCGTTTTTTCTGCAGGGCTACACCGAATATTACGCAGACAACAAATCTGCGGCAGAGCTGCTTTTTGCTACCGCGGAAAGCCTTTCCCCTGATTTCTGGCCGGCGTTTTTCTATCACGGGCTTGTCCTGCGGGATATCGGCAAAGAAGAGCCGGCGCGCGCCTGCTTCAGAAAGTGCAGGCAGCTGCTCTCGTCGTTCGGCAGCAACAATCCCTACGACTTCACGCTGGATTCATTCAGCCCCTCCTATATCTACGAGGCGTGCGGGACACTACAAGGGGAGGATGCCACATGAACCTTGACAAATCACTCTTTATCGCTGATTACATCTCTGAGGCACGGGAGATACTTGATTCTCTGGACGAGCTTTTTATTCAGGCCTCAAAGCAACGGAGGAATTCCGGCAGCCTCAAGGAGATGCTGCGGCTGATGCATACGCTCAAAGGCTCTTCCCGCATGCTGGAATTCACGCAGATAGAATCCGTCGTGAACCGGCAGGAAAGCCTGTTCAAGCTTATCCAGCATAACCAGACCGAAATCCCCGTCAAGATTATCCAGCTGCAGCTGGGCATATCCAGCGTGCTGCATACCGTCATGGAGCAGATAGAGAAGGGCTCTGACGGCAGCTTTGCCGCGTACGATGCCATTATGGATAACCTGGACAAGGCTCTGGAGGACGAGGATTTTATCACGGACTTTTCGCGGGCTGACAAGCCGTCCGCCGGCCCCCGCTTTCTGCCGGGGGAAGCAGAGGATGACGAGTCGGGCTTCCTTCAGTCCGCCCAGACGATAAAAGTGCAGGTCTCCAGAATAGACGACATCCTGCAAGCCGTCGATAAGCTTATCATGGGGCAAATCAAGCTGAAGAAGGAAGTCGCCGCGCTAAAGACGCAGGCTGCCTCCGATGACTTCCACGCGCATCAGGAAGTCATGGAGAATATCGCTGTGCTGGAAAAGCAGAGCGCCGATATACAGAAAAGCATCATCTCGCTCCGGATGCTGCCGTTTGATATGATACTGCAGCCCATAAAACGTTCCGTTGTCTCCGAGGCGCTCAAGCTGAAAAAGAATGTGGAATTCAATATCCCCCGCTCCGAGATAGGCATAGACCGGGCAATCCTTGAGCGGATGCCCGCGATACTGATTCACCTTGTAAGGAACGCGATTGACCATGGCATTGAGCCTGCGGAGGAACGGCTCCGGCTCGGCAAGCCTGCGGCCGGCACCATAACGCTCACGGTTGCCCAGGCATCCAGCAGGATTTCCGTCTGCGTAAAGGACGACGGGCGCGGCATTGATTTTGAGCGCATCCGGCAGAAGGCCATCGTCTTGTACCCGGAGCGTGAAAAAGAGATTGTGACGGAAGACAAAAACGGACTGCTGCAATACCTTTTTGTCTCCGGCTTTAGCACAAAGGATAGCCCGACAGAGCTTTCCGGCAGGGGCATCGGGCTGGATGTCGTGCGCACGGAGATGGACAGGCTGAAAGGCAAGATAAGCATCCGCACGGAAGAAGGGCAGGGGACGGAATTTGAGCTCTCGCTCCCGGCGAGCCTTGCGACTCAGGACGGCATGTTCGTCTCGGTATCGGGGAATTCCTATCTCATCCTGTCGCACTATATCAAGGAAATCCTCTCGGTCAAAAAATCGGATTTCCTGCGGATGCAGCACGGCCCCGTGCTCAACGTCAACAACGAGCTGATTCCCGTCTACGATTTTGACATCATCAACACAAATGCGGCAAAGAGCGCCGTCGCGCAGGATAAGGTTTCCGTCATCATCCTTGAATACCTGAACAAAAAGATAGGTATGACTGTGGATGCGATTTTGCGCTACGGTACGGTCGTCATCAAGCCGGTGCCCCCGCTGCTCAAAGATTTCAGCGCGCTGCAAGGCGTCGTCTTTGACGAGAATTACAGGATTATTCCCGTGCTTAACATACCCGATATCCTGCGGCGCTTTAAGATTGTGAGCATCTATGACGTAAAGAATCTTGAGGTCCGCAAGATGCATAAAATCCATTCGGTTCTTGTCGTTGATGATTCCCATACGACGCGCCACATCGAGCAGATTATCCTTGAGGCGGAAAACTACAATGTCATGACTGCGGTTGACGGCATCGATGCCCTTGAGAAGATGAAGCAGCACGAATTTGACCTTGTGATTACGGACGTAAAGATGCCGCGCATGGACGGTTTTGTGCTGATACACAATATGCGCCACAATGAGGATCTCAAGCACATCCCCGTCATAGTGATTTCCTCTGTGTTTGAGAGCGATACCGAGGAGAAGGTCAGGAATCTTGGGGCGCAGGGATACATCGTCAAGTCTGACTTTGAGCGGGAGAACCTTATCGCAAAAGTCAAGGAGCTGCTGCATGGATAACGGGAACAAGTCGCTGGTCTATGTCGTGGAGCCCTCAAAAATTCTCTCCAGATTTATCTGCACGGAGCTGGAGAAGAAGAACTGTGCGGTGCTCTGTTTTGCCGACGGCCTTTCCGCGCTCAGAAAGATTGCGGAGGAGCCGCCCGCCTGCATCATCGCGGATAAAATCGTGCCGGTCATAGACGGAATCGAGCTGTGCTCCATCATCAAGGAAGGCTCCGATCACAGTGAGATTCCGTTCATCCTTATCTCCGCGGAAGACAGCGTGCTTGATTTCTGGACGGCTATCCCCGGAGCAAACAAAATCATTCCTCTTTCCTCCGGAAATTTCAACGAGCTTATCGAGGAGACCGTCCGGCAGCTGGAGTGCAAGAGCATTGAGCCCAATGTCTTCCTTGAGGGAGAGCGTAGCGATGAGTTTGCCGGGCGTTCCGTCAACGATACGATACTCTTGTGGACTATCAGGTCGATGAACAAGAGCGGCTTCTTTCTCAGCATGATAAAGCAGGCGCTGCCCCTCTACAACTATGTTGACAATACGGACACGCTGATGCGGCAGCAGTTCTCTTTGTTCTACAAACTCTGCGCCTTTGATGCCGCAGCCGTTATCCTTGACAGCCAGACCGCAAAGGCGTACACGTGCTGCAGCGCGATGCTGGGCAGCGAGGCAAAGGATTCATTCTGGCAGATATGCAGGACGGATTACGAGCAGCAGGCAAAAGGAAAGCATAGCGTCTCGTACGAGAAGCAGGAAATTTCCGGTATCATAGAGCATGAGCTTGCCAGAGAGAATTTCGAGTCGTACCGGAGCTTTGTGATACGGGCGGGCGAGAGCTTTGTAGGGACGGTGCACATAGCCTCCTGCCGGAAACGACTCTTTACCTACAAAGTCCAGTCGTCCATGGAATTCCTGCTTTCTCCGCTTGCCTTCCTGCTGCAGGAATCCGTCAGGCAGGGGAATATCTCTCAGGCAGAGAGCAAGCTCCGGCAGGCATTCTCAAAATTTGTGCCCAAGGAAATAATCAACGACATTCTCGTGTCGGAGAATGTGCAGGAGCAGGCGCATAACGAAAAACGCAGGCTTGCGATACTCATCTGCGATATCCGGAATTTCACGTCCATCAGCGAGATAAACCAGCCTGAGGATGTCGTGAATTTCCTGAACAACTATTTTACCCACATGGTCGATATCGTAAAGCGCTACGGCGGCACCGTCGATAAATTCATCGGTGATGCCATCATGGTGCTCTTCGGCGCGCCTATCAGCTACATCGACAATGCCCGGCGTGCGGTGAGCGCGGCAATAGAGATGTATTCCCATCTGGACAAGGTTTCTTGCGGGCAGCTGAAATTTCCTGAGGGAATCCGGCTTGATATAGGCATCGGCATCCACTACGGCGAGGTCATCGTGGGGAATATCGGCAGCAAGGACAAGACGAACTACACTGTCATCGGGGATGCGGTGAACCTGACGTCCCGCCTGGAGGGGCTTACGAAACTCTATGGCGCGCCTCTCATCATCTCTGGGGCGGTGCGGAACGAGCTGCCTGAGGATGCGAATGTGATGCTCCTTGATTCCGTAAAAGTAAAGGGCAAACGGAAAGATGTGCAGGTGTACCGCGCGGACGCAAAAGCCTTGCCCAAGTCCTTTACTGACAACTATGAGAAGGGCTTTAACCTGTATAGCAGCGGCGCGTGGACGCTTGCCCAGTCCTATTTTGAGAAGGCGCTGGAGGTATTGCCTCAGGACAAGGCGGCTCTGCTTATGATGGACCGCTGCCTGAAGTTTGCCGCGCATCCGCCGGAAGATTGGGACGGGGCGGTCGCGCTGACATCAAAATGAAACAAGATAGCCGGGCCGGTTTTAAATCGCTTGCTTTTGAAACCGGCTCGCGAGCGAGGTATATATGAACAAAGAAGAAAGCGGAAACAAAGGCGCTGCCCTGAAAAGCGGAGGAAGCCTTGACTTCGGGAACGAGATTTTTGCGAAAGAGAAAACTCCTGTCGCGCTGTTCGGGCTGGCGACAATGCTCTGCTGCATTCTTGTGGGGAATATCCACGTGCGGATGCTCCCCGCCGTCATTATATCCGGCATAGGGCTGTTCCTGATGCTGCCGGTTCCGATTTTTGTTGTGGTGAACAAGCAGCTCTGTCAGTCCGTGACGGAGGATTTGTTCTCGTTCCACAGCTATGAGACGAGCGTAAAGGAGCGGACAAAGCTTATCAAGCAGCTTATGGCGCTGCCCGCAAAGAACGGTATCGCGGTGTTCATAATCTTTATGCTTTGCGGCGTATGCTGGACGGCCGCCTGCGTGTACTTTGCCGGGCTTGACAACGATACGGTTATCGTCTTTTTGTTGACCTTGTTCATCGGGGCTTACTGCGCCGCTGTGTATGCGATGACCGGCATCGCGCAGAAGCAGTGCTCCGGCCATGCCGCAGAAATCGTGGAGAAGGGTATCTCCAAAGAAGATGTCTCGCGCCGCCACTATTTTGGGACAACGTCAACGGCCATTACCGCGCTGCACATCTTTGCGCCCCTGCTCTTTGTGAACGTCGCGTTTTTTATCCTTGCATGGCGTACCTATGTCTCCGATATACCGCAGCGCCTCGTGTTCCTCCGGCTTGGCGCTATCGGCCTCATCGCTGTTCTTTTCTATTATATATATTCCAGCATACTCTTCCGGCGGATGATGAAGTCCATCAACAATATGAAGACCTTGCTGAGCGGCATGAATAAGGACAACCTGCATAAAGTGCAGTTCGAGCATACGGATCTTTCCAACGAGTTCATGTACAATGTCTACCTTATAAATACCATCGTAGGAATTCTCCAGAATATCCTGCGCGAAAGCCAGCGTATCAGCATGGATGTCATCGAGTCGAGCAACGAGCTGTCCGTCATCTCAAAAGAAACGGCGGTCACGTCGCTGGAGCAGACGACTGGCATACGCGAGCTGCTTTCCGCAATGGAGGAGACCGACGCGCTCTCCAAGAATATCGCCGGAAAAATCGGGGAAGTCTCTATCGTTGCGCGCCGCACGACGGAGAATATCGCGGAAGGATTTGATATCCTTCGGCAGAATATGCAGAAGCAGGAAGAGATACAGCAGGCGAACGGAGTGACCGTTGAGGGGATCAAAAAACTTTCTGAGAAAATAACGGGTATTTCCGATATTGCGGGCATCATCAACGGAATCGCCGACCAGACAAACATCATCGCTTTCAATGCGGAGCTGGAGGCGTCCAGCGCCGGAAGCGCCGGCGGCAATTTTTCTCTGGTCGCAAACGAAATCAGGCGGCTGACAAACCGCACTATCCGCTCCACGGATGAGATACGCCGGCGCATCGTCGAGATTCAGCATTCCTCGGACGCATTGCTTTCGCTATCGCAGGACGGCAGCAAAAAAATTGCTGCGGGGAACCAGATTATACAGGAGCTCAACGCCCGCTTTGAGGAGCTTAAGCGCACGTCGGAGACGACCGATTATGCGTCGGAGGATATAAAGAAAATCATTGAGCAGCAGACGGCATCGTTTGCCCAGATTGTCATCACGCTGCGTCAGATTTCCGAGGCGGCCGAAAGTTTTTCCGGCTCAACGCAGAAAATCAGCGATTCCGCGCAGAACTTGTGCGTCATATCGGAAAAGCTCAAGAATATTCAGCCTGACGATACCGAGGGGAGCGCTGCTCCCGCTGCGGAAAAGGCAAAAGCGAGCGAGGTGATAAAATGAATCAGGAAAAACATATTCCCCTTGAAAGACGCCTGCTGGTGGCCGGCTGTCTCCCGAACATACTGTGCGGCATACTGATGCTCCTGTATTCGGTGTTCATACTGAACCTTGATGTATACAAGCAATATCCGCTGATGCTTGCCGTCATCGGCATGATTCTCTTTGCGCAGTTCCTGCTTGCGCCTCTTACGAACCACCTGTGTACGGCTGCGATTTCGCGGCAGCTGGAGAGATGGCAGACGGAGGATCTGTCTGTGGAGGAGCGCACAAAACTATTTCTGGCGCTGCACAAGCTTCCGTCTGTAAAGCAGGTGGAGACCTTCCTGTATTTTGTGGCCTGCTCGCTCATGCTTGCGCTTGGCTATCATTTCCTTCTGAAGATGGGAATCTTCCTCAACGCGATAAGCCTGTATGCCTGCTTCCTTGGAGCGTATCTTGCCTCGCTGCTCGCAATCTCCTATACGCGCAGGGCATGCGGCATGTATACCAGCAGCCTTGTGGAGGAGGGTATCGACCAGAAAGTCCTCAGGAACAAGCAGTTCTTCGGTTTTTCCTACGCAAAATCCTTCTTCTACTACTGTATCATACCGGTTATCTGGGGAATATTCCTGGCGGTGGTGCTTTTCAGCGTCTATTATTTTTACAACGTTCCCTCTGAGACAGGCTTTCTGCGTGCGGCGGCAGGGGAGGCCGGGCTAAAAGGCTCCCAGCTTGCGCGGCTTGGCGGCGTCTTTGCCATAAATACGGCGATAGGGAGCGCTTCCGTGTATTCGTTTCTGCGCAGCATACTCGAATCCTCTGGCAAGCTCCAGACATCAATGCTGCATATCATCAAAAACGACATCTTTACCGTGGAGCTCGTCTCCACTGATTTTGAGACCGAGGTGTCCTATAACCTGCATCTGGTCAACAAAATCGTCCTTTTGTTCCGCTCTATCCTGGATAACATACGGAGCATCGGCGGCACGATGACGGAGCCTATCAACAAGCTTGCGGAGATTTCGCAGGCAACGTCGTCAACATCGCTGGAGCAGTCGACGGGCGTCAAGGAAATCCTGGCGACGATGGAAGATTCTGACCGGCAGACGCGCACCATTGAGGAGAAGATTGGCGATGTGACCGCTGTTGCGGAAGGCACGGAGCGGAACGTGAACGTCGGCTTCAGTACCCTGCAGTCCAATCTTGACAAAATGACGGAGATAACGGACGCGAACATATCGACGATTTCCGGAATCCGCGAGCTGGGGGAAAAAATCGGCGGCATCTGGGACATCGTAAAAATCATCAACGATATTGCGGATCAGACCAGAATCATCGCCTTCAATGCGGAGCTGGAGGCAAGCAGCGCCGGTGAGTCCGGCAGGAATTTCCACATCGTCGCAAACGAAGTCCGCCGCCTTGCCGCAGGAATCACGTCTTCCGTGGAGCAGATAAAGGAGCGGATTACAGAAATCCAGCATTCCTCGGACAATCTTATCATCACGTCGGAAAGCGGGACGGAAAAAATCCGCGAGGGGCTTGAGCTTTCTGAAAAGCTCAAGGAGAAATTTACCGACATCCAGAGCTCGTCTGAAATCACGGTGGAGTCCGCGAACCAGATAAAGGAAATTATCGGCCAGCAGGCGGCCGCATTCGACCAGATTGTCGCCACTGTGCGCCAGATTTCTTCCGGCATAGAGAATTTCTCCACGTCTACCGGCACGGTGAACAATACCGCGCAAAAGCTCAAGGAGGCTGCAAACCTGCTGGAGAATCTGCATACGCAGATTCTGGCGGAAAATGACTAGGCTGAAGCCCTGTGTGCCTGCCCGCCGAGCCTTTACAAGGGCGCGGGTCTGGTGTACAATAGCCCTGTCCGGAAAACGGGAGCTTTCCGGACAGGGCTTGCATTTTTTCAGGCGGGGTCTTGCAAAAATGCGTTTTTGCACGCTGTAAGTCGCTATAATAGCGGAAATTTGCAGCATCGTGTCACGTAAAGCCGTTTTCTGCCTGATATGGCGGGCAGCGGGAATGCGGCGGGAGAGCGGATTTGAACCATACGGGGGAGGCTGTATGAGCGAGCGCATCACAAAAGACGACATTATACGGGCTTTACTCGATGCTTCCTTTTTCTGCTCCGCGGGTGCCACGAGCCTTAAGGATGTGGCTGACCGGCTGGGCATAAAAAAGGCGTCCCTCTACAACCATTTTGCCAGCAGGGACGACCTGTTCCGGCAGGCGACGGCATCCTGCGCGGAATACATCGATGCGATAACCTTTGCCCCGCCGGACATTCAGGGGGTCGCAAAAAAGTATCCCGCGGAAACGGTGCTGAAAGGCATCGTGAACCGCTACTTTCGGATGCATGAGAAAACGCCGCTCTTTCAAATCTATACATTTGTAGAGAGCCAGAAATATTTCAGCAAGGAAGCCGCGGACATCGTGAGCGCGGAGAACTCCAAACTTATCGCGCAGACGGACGCCGTTCTGGAGGCGCTGCGTGCCGCGCAGAAAATAACGCTGCCCAAGGAGCGCGTCCACGGCACGTCCGTGTGCTTCTGTGCAGCCGTGCGGGATTTCCTGAACCAGTACCTTATGGAGCGCAAGGTCATTGTTGCGGCCAACCCTGATTCCGGGGAAGGGCAGCTTTTTGCCCCGCCGCCGGATGGTCACGGGCTGGAGCAGGTGAATGCCTGTATCGGCAGTTTTGCGGCCCTGCTCAAATCCTAGGGGCTGTCGGTTCCTGTGCCGCGGCTGAGCTGGCCGGGGGGTGCCTGCGCGATGGCGCAACTATCTCAGACAAAAGGAGTTTTTATGCCGGACATCAGTATAAATATAATGGAAGAAGATTTTTCTCAGCTGTTTCTCATGTTTATCATCTATTCCTTTGTGGGCTGGATTGGCGAGGAGATATGGTGCACCGTCGGCACAAGAAAAATCGTAAAACGGGGAATGCTCCACGGTCCCATCTGCCCTATTTACGGCTTCGGGGCACTCGGCATTCTCTTCCTCGTGTATCCGTGGCGGACGACATTCGTACGGCTTTTCCTTGCGTCCGTCATTGTCACAAGCTTGCTGGAATATTTTTCCAGCTGGCTGCTGGAGCGCCTGTTCCGCGCAAAATGGTGGGATTATTCCGATGAGAAGTTCAACCTGAACGGCCGCATCTGCCTGCTCAATTCCGTGGTCTTTGGTCTGGGCGGTGTCGCGCTGGAGCATGTCATGCATCCTGCTGTGCAATACATCCTCGCTATTCCGATTGTCTTCCAGAACACAAGGACAATAGCCCTTGCCCTTGCGTCCATACTGACGGTGGATTTGCTTTTTACCCTGCGCAAGCTCGTCGATTTTACCGCCACGATGACCAAGTTCAAGCTCTTTGGGGAGCAGCTGAGGGAGCGCTTTGAGGGGGAGGAATGGTTCCGGCCGGAATCCCTCCAGACCATGCTTGCTTCCGTAAAAGAGCGGGCGCTGACGAACAAAGACATGTTCAGCAAGAAATTTCTGGAGACCATCGAATCCTATTCGGACCTGCAGCATTCCGTGGTGTTCTGGCTGAAGAAATTCCCGTCGATGAGCAGCACCGACTTTCCCGCGGCGCTTGAGCACATGAAGACTATCGTCCGCGAAAGCTTTTCCGACAAGCGCAAGGCGCAGAAAGGGCAGGCTGCCCCGCAGGAGCATGCTCCGGAAGCCTGAGCCGCTGCGGCGCACGGCAGGCAATGGTTTGCCCTGCCGCGGTGCTGCCGGTGGAGCGGGGAGCGCATTTTTTTTGCTTTTTGTACCGAAGCCCGGAGAATTTTCTGTTTCCCCGTTGACCAAGAAACGATTTTCTGTTAAAATATATACATTCTTTTGGGGGTGTAGCTCAACTGGCTAGAGCGC
>DGUD01000125.1:0-311 GCA_002393865.1 Treponema sp. UBA4319 | reverse complement strand
CGGGTTCGACTCCCGTCATCTCCACGTTTTACGGCTCCCTGTCCGGGAGCCTTTTTATTTGTGCGCGTGCTTGCATTTCCGAAGAATTCCGGCGGGCGCGGCATGGTGTCATTGCAAAAAAGCGGCCTATCTTGTATACTAGATTTGTTCGGAAAACTCTTGGTTTCCTCTCAGCTCTCCTCGATGTATCCGGTGGCTGTGGTTTCCGGGCAGTTTTAATTCTTTTTATGTAGAGGCAATTCCTATGGCAATGGTGATTCTTACGTTGAACTGCGGGTCTTCTTCCGCAAAATATCAGGTTTACGACTGGG
>DGUD01000126.1 GCA_002393865.1 Treponema sp. UBA4319 | reverse complement strand
AAACTGTTTTAAGATGATTTTCTTTTTTATGCTACAAAAGCCAAGGATCCAACATAAAAAATGCGCGGAAGCGGAAAAACGCTCGGGCTGCCATTTGCAAAGCGAAGCTTGCAACAGGCAGTCCGGGTGTTTTTCCGCTGGGAGCGCATTTTTGTTTTCATGCTGAAGCCCTGGGCACGGCGCGCTCCCCCTTGCAGACAAAGGGCTTTTGGAATAAAATAAAGCGTCCTGCACTCCTGCAGGGAAGCGGAGGCCGCCGTCGCCCGCTCCGGGATTCCCCGGCCGCCAGTCCGCGCGACATTTCCTAGAGCGAGGTGTGCTATGCTTGCACAAAGACTGAACGGCCTGCATCCCTATGTTCCCGGCGAACAGCCGACGGACAGGACGTATATAAAGCTGAACGCGAACGAAAACCCCTATCCTCCGCATGAGAGCGTAGGGCGCGCCGTCCAGCAGGCTGCGGCAGAGAAGCTTTCCCTGCTGGGGCTCTACCCCGATCCCGACGTGGACAGCCTCCGCGCGGAGATTGCCACCATGCTCAACGCCACGGGCGGCTGCTTCGGCAACACTCACGTAGACGGCAGCACCTGCAGCCCGGACGAGCGGAACCGGCTGCCATTCACCATCACGCCGGATATGATTTACTGCGGCAACGGCAGCGACGAGGTGCTGAGCTTTGTGTTCTACACCTTTTTTGACGCCGACCGCCCGCTCGTGCAGCCGGAATTCTCCTACAGCTTTTACCCGGTATACTGCGGCTTCTACCGGATTCCGATGCTACCGGTGCCGCTCCGCCCCGACTGGAGCCTCGACACAGAGGCGATGCTCCGTGCCGCACAAGAGCACAATTCCTCCATCATACTCGCAAATCCCAATGCCCCCACCGGCATTGCCCTCAGCAGAAAAGCCGTGCGGGACATGCTCCTGCAGGCGCCCAAAGACCGCGTATTCGTCGTGGACGAGGCCTACTGCGACTTTGCGGAGGAAAGCTGCCTGCCGCTGCTGGCGGAATTCAAGAACCTCGTCATCGTGCGCACGTTCAGCAAGAGCCTCTCCTTTGCCGGAATGCGGCTCGGCTACATCGTGGCGGCGCCGGAGCTTGTGCGCGCGGTGTTCACGGTAAAGAATTCCGTGAACCACTTTCCCGTGGACTTCGTCGCAAAGACCGCCGCCGAGGCCTCCTGCCGCGCCGCGTGGTACTACGCGAAGAACGCGCAGGAAATCATCCGGGAACGCGGCGACTTCACCGCATTCCTGCGCGGCAAAGGCTGGTTCGTCATAGACAGCAGCACGAATTTCGTCTTTGCGCGCAAAGACGGCCGGACGGGGGACGATATTTATAAGGCGGCCAAGCAGGCAGGCATACTCATCCGCCTTTTCCGCACGCCGGGAATAGAGAATTTCGTGCGCATCACCATCGGCACGCACGAGCAGATGCTCGCGCTCAAAAAGGTTCTGGAGGTTTTATAATGAAATTTTTGGTCATCAGCGACATTCACGGCAACATAGACAATCTTGAGCGGCTGGAATCCCAGTTCAAGCTGGCCGACATGGTGCTGTTCGCGGGGGATTTCGCAAAATTCAGGGCTCCAAAGACGGGGCTGCCGGTGCTGGAGAAACTCTGCGCCATGCACGACACCATTTTTTCTGTCATCGGCAACTGCGACGACCCCTCGTTCCTTGCGGAGACGGAGCAGAAGGACATCTCCGTGCAGGGGAGCCTCGTAAACCGCGAGGGGCTCGTGTTCGCCGGGAGCGGCGGCGGCAGCAAATTCACCGGGACGACGCCCTTTGAGCGCACTGACGACGAGCTTGCCGCCGACCTGGACATCGTTGCGCAGCAGGGCGAGCAGCAGTGGGACAACCTCATCGTCATCGTCCACAACCCGCCCAAAGACACCAAATGCGACACCATCTCCAACGGCGCGCACGTCGGCAGCCCCAGGCTCCGCGCCTTCATCGAAAAATACCAGCCGCTCGCCGCGATTACCGGGCACATCCATGAGAGCGCCGCCATCGACACAATTGGCAGGACGACGCTCATCAACCCCGGCCCGCTCGACGAGGGCTGCTACGCGTGGCTGGAGGCGGAAAAAGACGCCGGCGGCTGGAAAGTGACCCGCGCCACACTGGAAAAGCTCTAGCGCAGCCTTTCCTGGCAAGCAGCCGCAGAATGCGGCTCCGCATGGTGGCGGGCATCAGGCGCGGGTCTTTTTGTTCTTCCGGCGCCTCCGGGGACGGGAATTCTTGCGGCCCGGCCGCTGGTGGCGCGGCTTTGCCACAACGGTAATCTGCCGCTTCATAAAGAACACATAGGTCACAGCCGAGAAGGCGATGCAGATTCCGATGACCGCAAGGGCGCCCGTCCAGCCGGAATGCATCCACGGGAGCGGCACATTTATGCCGAAGTAGCCGGTCACGATAGTCGGCATCATGAGCACGAGGTTCCAGCCGGTCATGGTCTTCATCACGATGTTCAGGTTGTTGGAGAGGACTGAAGCAAAGGCGTCGTTCATGCCCGCCATAATGTCCGTGTAGGTATCGGCCATCTCCATAGCCTGCCGGTTATCGATATCCACATCGTTCAGCCAGTCCTGATCCTCCTCGTCAAGCTTGATAAGCCTTGTCTTGCGCAGCTTCTCCAGCAGCAGCTGGTTGCTTTTGAGCGAGGTAGTAAAATAGACGAGCGACTTCTGGATGTTCAGCAGCTGGATAAGCTCGTGGTTCTGCACGGAACGCAGCACCTCGTTCTGGATGGTCGTCGCCCGGCGGTTCAGCTCCTTCAGGTAGCGGAGGAACGTGATGTCCGCCCGCGCAAGGAATCGTATGGTAAACGCCGGGAAATCGTTGAGCGACAGCTCCTTTATGCGGTTCGCGGCAAAGTCCCTCAGCACCTCGCAGTCAGTCCAGCAGATAGTGATAAAGAATTTCCCGTACGTGATGATGCCCAGCGGCGTACAGAAATAACTGATGTCGTCCCCCGGAGAAAAGACCGGCAGACGCAGGATGGTCAGGATATAATCCTCCTCCTCGTTGTATTCGATACGAGAAAGCTCGTCCGGGTCAAGGATATCGAGCATGTGCTCCGGGTCTACCTTGTATTTTGTCTGAAGAATCGTTATGTCATCGCTCGTGACGCAGCGCGCGTCAATCCACGTCGTCGCCGCCGGGTCGAGTTCCTCTTCGTCTTTTGCGACAAGCTTGCCTTTGTTCTGCTGCCAGTATGTAATCATGACGTCTTCCTGATAAAGAAATGCGACGCTGGCAGCGCGGCAGCTCAGCGGGGAGCACCGGCCGGAAGCGTCCTGAGGTATGCGCACGGCATACGTTGATGATACGAGGAAGAACTGCTTCCGTCATCCATAGGGCACCTCCTTTCCGGCTGTCCGCCGATATCCAGGGACACGTCCCGCAAGCCGCCTCAGGCTGAGCCATGCCCCCTTTGCTCACGCATTTTAGCACACATCGCCACGCGAATCAAGAAGGAATGTTCTTGAGCAGCTTGACGATGTACAGCTCGATGTAGCGCCGGAGCGCAGCATGATTTTTTATCTTGTACAGGCTGGGGCTCTCCTCTAGCGACTGGGCAAGGCTCGCGATGCGCTCCGGGGAAAGGCTGTCCGAGCGGAGCGAGCGCAGCACTTTGCGCAGGTAATCGCGGATAAGGTTGTTCACGTCCTGCGTCAGGTTGTCGTAGACATTGCTCTCCAGTCGGTCGTTCCACTCAGAAAGGTATGCCTCCAGCTCCCGGTCAAGCGAGCTGTTTGCAGGAACCAGCTTTTCCTCGGCGGCCACGGCGCTGTTGCGCAGCGCCTTCTTGCGGGAACGGGGATTCCCCGCGTCCGCGGCGTTCAGCTTCTGCAGCTTCTCCTCCGCAGAGGCTTTCTCCTGCTGCATGACCTTCTCGGTGGCGGTATCAGGCTCGTCGGCCGTACTGCGCTTTTTGCCCCTATGCTTGAAGAAGGAGATAATCCACGAGACCAGCGGCACCGAATACCAGAACGGAAGCTTGATTCTCGCATCCGAATAAATCTCGCCCCTGCTGACCAGCAGCAGCTCGCTGTAGGGAATAAGCGCACCGTTGCGGTAAAGCACGATGCGGCCGGGCGTGCTGTCCTCAAAGGCGACCACCGGCAGAAAAGACGCATGGAGCAGCGCGTACAGGACAGGCTCCGCAACCTTCAGCTCGCGCTCAAGGCTCTGCTCAAAGGCGACATTGTCCTTCATCTCCGGCAGCGTCTCAAAGGCCAGCAGCGACTTGAACCACTCCTGGTTCAGGCTGTTGCGTATGACGGAGCGGGCATCGTTGCACAGCCGGATAACAAGCTGCATGACCTTTGCCTTGAGGATAAAGAAGCCGTCCGTCCCGTTCACCTTGAACACAAGCAGCTGCGGCAGGCTGTTGCCCATGCTCTGCGCCCGCAGCACAGAAAGGTGCTCGTTCAGCTCCTCCTTGGTGTACTGCCCCAGCAGCGGCTTGCCATGGGAATCCTTCATGTTCTCGATGTCATGCGTGCTGAAGTAGTAGGGCGGATTCTCCAGCTGGGTATCCAGCTCCTTGAACGCGTTGTCGCGCTGCTGGCGCTCCGCCGTCTTTGACTTGTAGAAGGAAGCCGTTATCTCCACAATGGAGATGGACTGCAATATGTTGATATCCTCGGAGGTAAAGTCCTTGAGCTTGTTGTAGTCCTGCTTGATAAAGTAGCAGAGCTGGCTCCAGTTGTAGAAATTCTCGCCGTTCGTCCTGAGGGCATCCATGGAATCCTCCGGGCGCGCCACAAAGAGATTGAAGAAGTTCTTTATAGATATCTCTTTACCTGGATTAGAGATAGTAAGTTTCTTCAGGAAATAGTCGTGGTACTCTTCCTTGCGCAGCATATCCTGCAGCTTCTTGAGCGCCAGTTTTATGAGCAGGTTGACCGACACGGACGACGGGAAAAGCAGCGCGGGGATATTCTTGCTGAACATCAGGCTGTAGAGCGTCTTGTCGTTCGGCTCGTCCTTGTCCAGAAGCTTGTACAGAAGGTCGGAGCACTGGACTTTCGTCACGATATCGTTCGGAACATTCTTGGGAATATCGTTGATGTTGGGGAACGGCACGGAGACGTTCAGCTCGATGTCCTTGTATGTCTCCGCATAGCGCTCTATGAATGAGGAAACAACAAAAATAGACTGCTTTCCCGGCTCCCGGTTCATAAGCACAACCTGATGGTCGGCGCTGATGTGCTCCAGCTCCTCTTCAAGCGCATCATCGGTGGAGCCGAGATAAGAGGCGAGCTCAGCTTTCTCGTTGACGTGATGCTGGGCATAACGGCGGACAAAATCCGCGAATTCCCCGAATTCGATGACGGCGCTTCTCTGCTTTGACGAATACTGTTTGAGCAGTGTCAGAATATTAGATGTTGCTTCCATAATACTGCAATTATATACGATATTGCCCGCTAAAACAAGCCATATTTCACGCGGGCAGGAATATGGCGCGGCAGCGGCCGGTGGCGGACAAAGCCCAAAAACGCATATCTTGTGCTATTAGCCTAAATTTCGACTTAAATAGGAAATTTACAAAATGGGGTAAAATCTTACAAGGTGATGTTACAGAAAGTATGCTGGCAATGTGAAAACTGATATACCTGCAAGTCTTTTCATGACCTTGCGGGAGGATATGGAGCGGTTCTCGCAGACTGAAACGGGCGTGGAATCGACATAGAACACATTGTCGGTGCAGCGAATCCTGTTCAGGTACAGCTGGTACTGCACGAAAGCGATTATGACCCCTGCGGCCTTGTTCGTGAGCACCCGGAAACAGTTTAACAACGCTCATTTCTCAATGGCTCCCCCAATTCTTAAGAAAACTCCCTTGGAAAAGTGTAAAAAACCGGAGAACCATATATTTAAACGGAAAATACAGTCAGAATTTGAAGATTGGAAAAATTCAGGCGGCAGAAAAAAAAGCTCTTGTGGTAAAAGGCCTCCGCCAGGTTGGAAAAACGTATAGTGTCCGAGAATTTGCAAAATCAAATCACGAAAATATCGTATATGTAAATTTCAAGGAAAATGAGAGTGCCAAAAAGATTTTTGATGCAGACCTTACTGTAAACAGAATAATCATAGATTTATCTGCCCTGATTCCTCATTCACATTTTGTTGAAGGAAAGACTGTCATCATTTTTGATGAGATTCAAGAATGTGCAAATGCCCGTTCAAGCATTAAACCATTTTGCGAAGACGGACGCTTTGATATCATTGCTACAGGTTCTCTGTCAGGAATTAAAGGTTACAATAAAAAGAAAAGCAAGAGGATTCCTACAGGCTTTGAACGCATTGTCTATATGAAGCCTATGGATTTTGAAGAGTTTCTGTGGGCAAAAAGGAATAAGTGAAGATGTTGTTCAGTATCTTCGCGGATGTTATAAAAATAAAACTCCAGTTAGTGATGCGACTCATCAGGCCATGCCCAGATATTTTAAGGAATACATCTGTGTTGGCGGGCTCCCTTATATTGTTGACCAATTTATTTCAACAAATGATATGAATGTAGTATGGCAGGAGCAGCACGATATTATTGAAGAATATAAGGATGATTTTGGCAAGCATCTGGATGAAAATGAAAACGAAGAAATTGACCTTTCCCTTCTTGCAAGAATTAACAGAGTGTCCGAATCTATCCCGGCTCAACTTACAAAAGAAAACAAGAAGTTCGTTTTCTCTGTTCTGGAGAAAAAAGGTCGCCCAGAAAAATATCTTCCGGCAATACAATGGTTGTGTGACTTTGGAATTATTACTCTTTGTCACAATCTTAATAATATTACCGATCCGCTTGAAGGAAATAAGATAGAAAACGTTTTTAAGATTTATATGCAGGATTCCGGTCTGCTTGTTTCTATGCTGGACCGTGATTGCGCTGCTAAAATTCTTTCGGGTGAACTCAGATGCTATAAGAGTGCCATTTTTGAGAATATCATAGCGGACAGTTTTTCCAGGCGGGACAGAAAACTTTACTATTTCCACAAGGATTCTGGCCTTGAAATAGATTTTGTTTCAAAAGTTGATGATGAAATTTCTCTCATTGAAGTTAAGGCTATGACAGGAAATACAAAATCTGCAAAAACTGTTTAAAAAAATCCTTACTATGATGTAAACCTATGTCACAAGCTTTCGGAAAACAATATTGGGGTTGCAGATAACATAATAACAATACCATATTACATGACATTTCTTTTGTAATTATTGAGTTTCAAGATTATAGGGGAGCTCATCTATACCCGCGCCCGCAGCCTTAAAGGCATGTTCAGGTATTTCTTCTACAGCATAGCGGCTTTCTTTATTTCGCCTCCGGCCACCGCCCTTCCGCATGCAAGATGCCCAGCACGTCACCGATATCTGCGTTTATGCAGATTGAGCGTCCGGCGATTTCCTTGGGGCAATGCGCCTCGCCAAAGTTCACGCAGGCGTACCGTGCGTTTGGATTCCGCGCAGTCATCTGCCAGAACGGATATTTGATGATACCCGGAGTGTTCGGGCCGACGCCGAGCTCCAGGAACAGCACCGTGCCGTCGTCCGCCGCCCGCCTCGTCCGCAAGAAATTCTCATAGCGTTCCGCCGCATCGTACCAGCCCGCATCCTGCACAAAAGTGTCGTCCGTCCGGAGATTCATGCCCATCGGCTTTCCGCAGACAGGGCAGTACGGAACAAGCTCGCCGGGGATTCTCATATCGCGCTGCCGCTCATACATCTCCCGCACCTGCGCTTCGTTATCGTAGGTTCTCTGCTGGCAGGGCGAGCCCGGCTCCGGGCTGCCGCACTGGAACAGACCGTAATCACCCTGCGTGTAGTAAAGCCGTTTTTTGTCAAAGCCCGCTTTTTGGAAACAATGGTCCACGTTCGTCGTGATTACAAAATAATCCCTGCCGTCCACAAGCGAATAAAGCATGTCATAGACGGGCCGTGGCGGATTCATATAGCGGTTCACCATGATGTAGCGGGACCAGTACGCCCAATGCTCCTCAAGCGTCTTGTAGGGATAAAAGCCACCGGAATACATATCGCGGAATCCATAGTGCGCGGCAAAGTCGGAGAAATGCCTCTCAAAGCGCTCCCCGGAATAGGTGAAACCGGCGCTCGTGGAAAGCCCCGCTCCAGCCCCGATGATGATTGCGTCGGCACGCTCTATGGCCTTTTCCAGTGCTTCAGTCCTTGCTCTCATACAGAATCCTCCGGTAAATCTCCTCGTCCTTTTCTCCAAAGACGTTGAACAGCACCTTCATCGCGCTGCCGCTCCGTTCCTTCCACCCGCGCACCGTGGCGACGGCGATACTGGCCGCCTTATCCTGCGGAAAGCGGAACACGCCGGTGGAGATGCAGCAGAACGCAATGGAGCCGATTCCATGTTCCTGCGCCAGATTCAGGCACGATGTGTAGCAGCTGGCAAGCAGCTCGCAGTCGCGCCCGGTAAGCCGCCCGCCAACAATCGGCCCGACGGTGTGAATCACGTAATCGCACGGCAGGTTGAAGGCGTGAGTCAGTTTTGCCTGACCAACAGGCTCCTCGTGCCCCTGCTTCTGCATGATGCCGGCGCACACGGCACGCAGCTGGATGCCCGCAAAGCTATGGATGCAGTTGTCGATGCAGGCGTGGCAGGGCTGCCAGCAACCGGTCATGCCGCTGTTAGCCGCATTTACGATGGCTCCGACCTTGAGCGTGGTGATGTCGCCCCGCCACAGGTAGAGATCCCCCTGCGCCGGCGCAAGACCTGCGATGTCGGTGATACCACGGGACTTGTTTTCTTCTATTAGATATTCATCCTGCACGCGCAAAAACTCGTCGCTTGCGGGCACGGCGGGGCGCACGTTTACGAGCGAGCGCAGGAGCCGCTTTTGCCCTGCCTCATCGTCCGGCACGGCGATGCCCGCATAATCGGGATGTTCCGCAAGAAGAAAACGAATCAAAAACAGTCTGCGCTCAATCTGCGTCATGTTCTTACACCTCCGCCTCATCGTGATGTAGCTTCATTCCGGCGCACCAAGAACTTGCGAACGCAAATCCGCCAGCGTTGTCCGTGACAGCTCGGCCTCCAGGGCAGCCTGAGCTTTCTCCAGTACGGGGTCAAGGACGCGGTGGATGCTTTTTCCGACGGGACAGCTGCCGTTCGGATTCGGGTGAAAGCTGAACAAATCCCGCTCGTCCTCACCGTCGTTTATCGCGGTATATATCGCAAGCAGCGTGATTGATTCCGCGCTTCTGGCAAGGCGCGAGCCGCCCACGCCTGCCTTCGTCTCTACGATGCCGGCCTTCTGCAGCTGCAGCAGAATCTTCCGGATGATGACCGCATTCACCCCCGTGCTTGCGGCAATAAAATCAGAAGTCACACGCCTGTCTTTCTCAAAATACTGGATGCACAGGAGCGTGTGCACCGCAGCCGTAAACCGGACGCTTATCCGCATACCGGCCTCGCTCAGAGTTCATGATAGTACGGGCAGATATTCTCAAAACGCCCGTCCTTCATCCTGAATCCGCGGGGAATCGTGCCGAGCCGGACAAAGCCGAGCCGCTCGTACAAGTGCCGCGCACGCACATTGCATTCCACCACCGCGTTGAACTGGAGGATACCGAAGCCGCATTTTTTTGCCTGAAAAAGGCAATCCTTTACCAGCAGCTCGCCGATATGCTTTCCGCGGGCGGCGGACGCAACCGCATAGCTTGCGTTTGCAATATGCCCGCAGCGCCCCTCATTGTTCGGGTGCAGTATGTACAGCCCGAACACGGCGCTGCCTTCCACCGCAACCGCGCTCCAAATCGCAATCATCGCAGGCAGGTCTTTCTCTTCATACGGTCTGACGGTCACAGCGAAAACTCCTTTGCTTTGGCAAAATGTCGCAGGCTTACGCCTGATTGCCGGATTTTTGTGAACAAAAAACTCGCCGTCCTTTTACAAATCAAAAAAGACAGGTTTGTCAAATTCTTCTTTTTCATCCAATCCTTTTACATGCCCCAAGTTGTTCACGCTGCCGCGGATGTCTTTCAGATAGAAGACTTTGAAAAGCGGGTGATCGGGATTGTTGCCGTACAGCTCATGCACAATCGCGCTTTTTTCCATGATTGCCTGTTTGACATCGCGATTCTCCTCGAACACAACTTCCGCGCTGAACCGAATCCATGATGTGCTGATCTCATCTTTTTCAAGGCGGCTCGCGCACAAATCGATGAAGGGACAGCTCTGGAGCTCAGCGTACATCGCTTTCTCGCTGTTGGTGCAGAACCACAGCTTTCCGCCTTGCAGAACCATATACTGCACGGGACGGACTTTCGGCCGGCCGTCCAGACCGATTGTGGCAAGGTACTGCAAACCCATGCGGTCAAGGGTGACCGCAACATCTTCTACGGTAACAGTATTCTCCATGCAAATCTCCCATACTAGCAGCGGAGCTGCGTAAAACACCTCACGTACGCAAGCCCTGCACCCCCCGCACAGCGAAGGATGCGCCCAGCCCTTCCGCCTGCAGAAAAAGCTCTGCGCCCCCGATTGCGGGGCGGCCCGCCGAAATGCAGGTACTGGCGGGGTCAATGTTCTTTTCAAGTTACAAATAAAGTATAACGCGGCGGTGTTGTAATGTCAATAGAACTATGATATTTTTTGATAGGAACGCATCGTCAGCCGCAGCATGCGGATACGCTGATTCTGGTACAGCTCGCGCGCAGGAGCGACCGGCAAGCTTTATTCATACTCCCGGATATGCTGCTTTTCCCTTAGCTCAAAATAGCCGCCCACATGTTTACCGGCGACCTTTTGGAATGCCGCATCTTTTTCCAATTCCTCCACCGTATAAAATTGATATGCCGCATCCGACATATTTGAGATTTCGCATTTATAATATTTTGGGGCAACTTTCTTTGAAAACGGATATTTCTTTGCAAGATGAACGGCAAAAAAATATTGCTCCCCATCAATCATGTATATATAAAAGAGGGGACGGCCACTGGGAACATACTGCGGATCAAAGCACTGGTCTATCCGATACCCAAGCCCCTGCTCAAGCTCAGAAAAGAATTCCGCCGGGGATTTTTGTATATGCGGATACGGATTTGTATCAGCGCAATACTCCCTCTGCTTGTTATTGCAGACAAATGCGCAGGCTTGCTGCCCCTCGCCTTCAAACGGATATTTCCCGACAGCGTTTTTATACGCTTCTATCAGGTGCCCGTAATAAAGCAGATGCCGCAATCGCACCGCATCACAGTCATTCTGGTATGCTTGTTCGGAAAGCTTTGCGGAAGAGAAAAAAGATGCAGCGCATGCCACCAGATACAAAACAGACAGCAAGAAATACTTTTTTGCAGCTTTTTTTGTAAAAGCCTGTACAATTGCGATTGCAACAAAGACAAAACATAGTATCGCAAAAACAAGCGATAGCGCGATGAGTATTTTTCCGATGAGCATAGAACCTCCCCTTTTATCTCCTGCCCGGTCTGCTGCGCGTAACAACGCAGCGACGTAGTGTAAAAGAATCATCATACTCTTCTTTTACTTTTTAGCGCTAGCAAGCATATCTACATTGAATTTGAAATTTTTGATTCCGGTCTGAACGGAGAAAAAATCTCTGAAGCGCTGGCTGCATTTAAAACCGCATTCCACAAGACCTGTATCTAAAGTCAGCTCCGTATAAACGGATGGTCTCTTGTTTTTCACCGACTTTGATTTTTTCTTTTTAGGAATCCAGATTCCTTTAAAGGATGCCTCGATAGTATGATTCAAGCCGGCTTTCATTCCAGACGAATCTATATCCAAATCATTACAAATTAGTTTCAGCTCGTCCCTGTACCAGTAATATTTTGAAAATTCCCGGAATGATTTTATATCGCAGAATTCTGGTCGTTCTTCCATGCTTATATTTTATGAGCCGTAATGATTGTATAAGCGTAAGAATTTACGCTTATCTTTGTCCCGCTGATTTCTCAACAGCGCCTGCGCCCTTAAGAGAAAATTGTACCATCATAATCTGAAATTTCCAAGTGAAATTTTCTCTCTTCCACATGTATCATATCTTTTTATGCCCGCTCTGTGGCAGGCTGCCAGCACGTTCATCCTGTTCGCACGCCTGCCGGGAAACAGGGACTTTCCGGCGGCTCCATTTTTCTGAGGAATTTTTCCGTATTTTTTGCGAAAAAAGAGAATTCGGGGAGGAGAGAAAAGGTGCAGGGCAAAGAAAACGGAGGCCGGGCGCGCAGTCCCGCTTTCCGAGCCAGGCGGAAGCGTCTGCCGCCAGCAAGGCCGGCCGCAGGCAAGAGAAATACGGAGGTATAACGATGAACGCACTGAATCAGATTATTCTGGAAGGAAACATTGTCCGCCAGCCGGAGCGCAAGGAGATGCCGTCGGGCAATGCGGTCTGCACACTGCCCGTCGCGGTGAACCGCCGCTACAAGTCGCAGGGCGGAGAGCTTACGGACGAGGTCTCCTATTTTGACGTGGATGCATACGGCAATCTGGCGGAGGTCTGCGCCAAGTGGTGCCCCAAAGGGCGCGGGGTGCGCATTGTGGGGCGGCTCAAGCAGAACCGCTGGAAGGACGAGGACGGCAAAAGCCACAGCCGCGTAAAGATAATCGCGGAGCATATCGAATTCAAGCCGTTCCAGAAGAAGGCCGAACCCGCTGACGCCGATACCCCGGAAGCAGAGCCCGCGCTCACGAAGAAGCAGAAGCTCGCGATGCTGGCGGAGGCAGCCGGAGCCACCCGTCAGGAGCTTGACGCGGTGGAGCCGGTTTTCTAGGGATTCAGGCGGAGGCTACCTTCAGCGTTTCCGCCGCACGTTACGTGCTGCGCCGTGCCGCTCCACCGATTCTTTGCGGGTCTGCGCGGCGCGGGCGTTGGCGGCCTGATACGCCTCCATCTTTTCTGGATTGTAAAAGCCGTCCTTCCAATTAAATCGGGAGGCTCCCTCAATCCTGCCTTTTGTCCGCAGGAGGCTCAGCAGGTCGCGGATATCGGACTTTGTGACTTTTGTCTTGGAGAAATCGACCAGCTGCCGCTTCCAGCCTTTTTTTCTGAGCGATTCCGCCTTGTCGATGATGCTGAACGGATATTCAGGCATAACGAAGGAGCCGTCCGGCGTCGAATTGACTTTGAAGCCGGTCTGCTCCTTGTCGCTGAAGTAGGTAAAATCATAGCTGGAGGGCAGCTTGAACCTCATGCGGAACAAGGTGGGATATGCAAAAATCGGCAGGAGGACGCGCGAGCGCTCTTCCGCCGTTTTGAATGTCTCCTCGATATTATCCTCGCTGTTCTCGTAGGGCATCTGCAGCGCCATGATGTCCTGGTTCTCCAGGAAACTGACCGCCCAGCGGTTGAACGTGTACAGGAACGGCCCCGCGATAAGGCTCACGTCCTTTTTTCCGCGCAGCAGCTCAATCTGCGCAAGGTTGTTGACGACGAACTGCGTGTAGCCCCGCTCCAGCAGGACGGAAAGCACGTTCCGCAGCGCAGGGATATCGCCTTCCGCCGCAAAGGGGTCAAGGGCGATGATGGTCATTTTGCGGCTGTAGGGAAGCAGGGCTTTTTCCGCGCTGTCCTTGTGCAGGAAGTCATAGGAGGTCTCGCTGTTCAGCTCGATGATGACGCGCACCGGATGTGCGGCCTGCACCACGTGGGCATCCGCCGTCGTGGAGACCGCCACATACAGTCCTTCGGGGAAGTTGCGCATGCCGCCGCGTTCGACGGGCGTCAAATCAAGGACAGGAAGCCTGTCCGCGCCGGGCTGCCCCCTGAAGCGGGACAAATCCTGCGGCAGCACGCGCTTGTAGCGCTTTGACATCGATTTTGTCTGCAGAAGATAGACGCTGTCTCCGCGCGTAAAACCGGAGGGAACATCAATCCAGCGCTTGCCACGGGCGTCTGTCCGCACAAGACGAACTTTGTGGCTTACGCGCCCCGTGTCATCCCGGCGGTGCAGGCGGATGCTGTCTCCGGCATCAGGGTCGTAGGAGCCACCATGGATGATGGCCATCTGGATTTCGTCCGCGGCGTCGTCTTTGCCACCATCACCAGCGGAAAGCGCTTCCGCAGGAGCCTTTTTCTGGAATGCGGCGGCGCAGGCTTTTTCCTCCGCGTTGGCGGCGCGCAGCTCGGCGATGGTGCCCAAAAAGATGCCCGTTCCGCCAGCCTGCTTGGGATTCAGTATCTTTTCGCCGGCGCCCTGGATGCCGTCCGGCACGCTGGCAAAGCCGTACCAGTAATCAGTCTTGCTGCGGGCAAAGTCCGTGCTCAGGATGCGGCGGCCTTCCGCAATGGAGCCCTTCTGGTCCTGCTCCCAGTGATCCATGACATAGCGGTAGGCCGCGGTCACAGCCCCCACATACTCGGCGCTCTTCATGCGCCCTTCAATCTTGAAACTGTCCACGCCCGCCTGCATCAGCTCCGGCACGTGCTCGATGAGCTGGAGGTCGCAGGGAGAGAAATAATAGCCCTGATCGCCGGTATTGTATATCTCCGCGTTATAGATACGGCGGCATGCCTGCGTGCACATACCCCTGTTCGCCGACTTGCCTCCAAGAAAGCTGGAGAACTGGCACAGCCCGCTCTCGCTGACGCACAGCGCCCCATGCACGAACATCTCAATCTCGGCTTTTGTGCGAGCCTTGATGCTGCGGACTTCCTCCAGACCGAGTTCCCGCGCGACGACGACCCGCTTGAGTCCTTGGGCGGCAAGAAGGTTCGCCGCATCCGCGCTCTCCACGTTCATCTGGGTGGAGGCATGCAGCTCCAGTGCGGGGAAAAATTCCTGGCACATGCGCACCACGCCGAAATCCTGCACGATAATTCCGTCCGGCCCGATTTTGTTCAGGTAGGAGAGCAAACGGTAGAGCCGCTCGGTCTCCTGCTCTGTGCAGACGGTATTCACCGTCACGTACAGCTTTCTTCCCATACGGTGCAGGCTCTCCACCGCCCCCTCAAATTCGCGCCACGCAAAATTTGAGGAGCGCAGCCGCGCGTTAAAGCTCTTCAAGCCCAGATAAACGGCATCCGCCCCTTCGCCGATGGCAGCGTCCAGTGCCTCTACATTGCCCGCAGGCGCTAACAGTTCAGTCATATTGTTCTATTATATCGCATTTATCCTTCTTGCAAAAGCCCTGCCCGCACAATCACGGAAATCAATTTTGTGTTCCGCTCCCGGCGGGAATGGCATCTGATCCCGGCGGGAATGGCATCTGATTCCGG
>DGUD01000148.1 GCA_002393865.1 Treponema sp. UBA4319 | reverse complement strand
AAGGTTAACATGCGGCGCACAAAAAGTCAATGGGACCCGGATGCGCTGCCAGGGCTTCAGCATGAGATGTATTTTATCTGAAGACGGACGCGGTAGTGGAAAATCATGTAAACTGTTTTAAGATGATTTTCTTTTTTATGCTACAAAAGCCAAGGATCCAACATAAAAAATGCGCGGAAGCGGAAAAACACCCGGGCTGCCATTTGCAAAGCGAAGCGTGCAACCGGCAGTCCGGGTGTTTTTCCGCTGGGAGCGCATTTTTGTTTTCATGCTGAAGCCCTGGCTGCAGGGGCGCTGCCCACTTTACGACAGGCCGCTTTTTCGGTAAAATACAGTTCCTATGGAATTTACGCAAGAACAGATAGACGCATTGCAGGTCAATGAAGTCGAAATCATGAAAAAAATCGCGGAGGAGCTGGGCATCAAGATTGCCCAGGTCAGTGCCGTCATCAGCCTGGTGCAGGAAGGCTGCACCATTCCTTTTATTTCCCGCTACCGTAAGGAGAAGCATGGCTCGCTGGACGAGGTTCAGGTGCGAGACTGCGACCATCTCTTTACTTCATATAAAAATCTGGAGGAACGCCGTCTTGAGATTGTGCGGGGCATATTCGGGCAGGGCAAGCTGACCGAGACGCTGTACAACGCGGCGATGGGCGCAAAGACGCTTACAGAGCTTGAGGATTTGTGGGCGCCATTCAAGAAGAAGAAGAAGACCCGTGGCATGGCTGCCGCGGAGAAGGGGCTGGAGCCGCTTGCCGATGCCATGCTTGAGCTGGACGACGCTGCCCTTGAGGCAAAAGCCGCTGAATTTGTCCGGACTGATGCTGAGCATCCCGAGCTTGATGTTCCCTCCGTTGAGGATGCGATTCAGGGGGCAAAGGATATCGTTGCCGAGCGGGTCTCTCAGGATTCCAAGAACCGCGAGGCCGTCCACGAGCTGTATATGGCGGAAGGCACCATCGAGACCAAGGGCATCGTACCTGAAGGTCAGGATGCCGAGACTGCGGAAAAGACTTCCACCTACAAAATGTACTGGGATTACAGCGAGCCGCTCAATCAGGTGAAGCCCCACCGTATTCTGGCGATAAACCGTGCCGAGCGGGAAGGGGCGCTTGAGGTGACGCTCAATGTGGATGTGGATGCCGCCGTAAAGGAGATTCAGAAAAAATTCAAGCTGCATAACAAGGCATGCGCCGATGCGGTGGAGGACGGCGTCGTGCGCCTGCTTTCTCCCGCTGTGCTCCGCGAAATTCGCAGCGACGAGAGCGATGCGGCTGATGAGCACGGCATCGGTATATTCAGCGAGAACCTGAAGAATCTGCTGATGACGCAGCCCATCAAAGGAAGCCGCGTGCTTGGCGTTGACCCCGGCATCCGCACGGGCACAAAGTGCGCCGCACTGGACGAGACCGGAAAGTATCTGGGCTATTTCCTGATGAAGCAGGTCGCTGCCCCGGATGAGGCATACAATCTGGTAAAAGCCGCCATAAAAAAATACAATATCCAGGTGGTCGCCGTGGGGAACGGTACCGGCAGCCAGGAAGTGCAGGCCATTGTGAGCAAGGTCATCAGCGAGAATTATCCCGATGTCCGCTACACGGTCGTGGATGAGAGCGGCGCTTCCGTCTATTCCGCGTCCGATATTGCGCGAGAGGAATTCCCGGAGCTTGACCTTACTATCAGGGGTGCCATCAGCATGGGGCGCCGCCTGCAGGATCCGCTGGCGGAGCTGGTCAAAATCGATCCGAAGGCCATCGGCGTCGGCTTGTACCAGCATGACGTAAATCAGAAAAAACTGTCCGACACGCTGGACGAGGTCGTCGGTTCCGTGGTGAACCGCGTGGGCGTGAACTTGAACACAGCCTCTGCCTCGCTGCTTAAATATGTGTCCGGCATCAACAGCTCGCTCGCAAAGAAAATCGTCGCTTACCGTGACGCAAACGGCAAAATCACCAGCCGCGATGACCTCAAGAAGGTAAGCGGGCTGGGGCCGAAGGCCTTTGAGCAGTGCGCGGGCTTCCTGAAAATCCCTGAGAGCGATAATCCGCTGGACAATACCTGGGTGCACCCGGAGAATTACGCGGTGGCAAAGGAGATTCTTCCTTTCGTCCAGAAGAAGGAGAAAATCTCCGCTGAATTCCGCGCGCAGCTTGAAGAAAAATATGGCGTCGGTGCCACGACTATCAGCGATATTGTGGACGAGCTTGCAAAGCCGAACCGCGACCCCCGCGAAGGCTACCCGGCTCCGATAATGCAGAAAGGCGTGGTGAAATTTGAGGATTTGAGCGTCGGTATGAAGGTGACGGGCAAAATAAAGAACGTCGTTGATTTTGGCGCCTTTGTGGATATAGGGCTGCATGAGACGGGGCTTATCCATATCTCCGAGCTGAGCGACAGCTATGTCTCCGACCCGATGGAAGTCATCAAGGTTGGCGATGTCAAAGACTTCACTATCATCGATCTTGATATGGATCGCCGCCGTATCAGTCTTTCCCTCAAATCAGACGCGGCTTCCCGTCTGCAGCATGAAGGCATGGGCGGCGGCTCTGCGCCTTCTTCCTCCGCTAAAAAACGCGTCGTCGTGGTAAAGAAGGGCGGCGCTCGTCCTGCGGCCAAGTCTTCCGGCCAGCGCGGGGAGCGGAACTTCCGCGAGCGGCAGAGCTACGGCAGCGATGACGGCATGAAGTACAATCCCTTTGCCGTGCTGCTGAAAGACAGAAAATAATAGCGCTGATAGCTGTGCAGACAACAGGGGTATCCTCTGCTGTCTGCCTGCTACTGCCGTACAGCTAAGGAAAGCTCAAAAAAGTTTCCGCATCTCAAAACCTATTGTGTATATTTTGCGCCTAGGAATCTTCCTTTAAAACCGAATACGCCTCAATCAGACGTTCCGCCGACCATGCGGCATTTGCGGGGCTGGTGCTTGGCAGGCAGTGGCTTGTCAGGGCAAAGCTGCTTTCGTAGCGGGCTGCACAGTGTTTTTGCCAGAGCGCATAGGCGCTTTTTCCGGTGCAGAATACGCGGCGGATTTTGCTTTGCTCAAAAATCGCCGTAAAGTCGTTTGCCACGGCATTGCGGATTGTCGCGTCCGCCGCTCCGTGGATGTCGCATTGTGACAGCACGTCCCATAGTGCAATGTGGTGGCGGAGCAGGAAGTCATGCCGCTCTGTGATGGCGGCGGCAAGGCTGGCTGTTGCCTGTTGCGGAGAACAGACATTTGGGGGAGGCGCATAGTCCGTGCTGGATGTCGCGTTGTCTGCTCCGGAGGAACTGCTGATAGAAAGCAGCCCTTTGTTTGTGTATACGAGCGCCTCGCCGAATACCGCTGGAACTATGCGCCAGAAGCGGTTCTGCGGATGCATGTAAAAGAAGCCCGCGTTTCGGCTTGCTGGCGACGGTATGGTTCCGAGCAGCAGGGTGCGGCTTTCGGAATCCCATACGGGCGGAATCGGATGGACGATGGTAGCGGAGCTTTTTGCGCGGGCACTTTTTTTTTCGCTTGCAGCTTGCCCCGTTTTGCTGATGCCGTGTTGTGCTCCATCCATACTGCCCCTCCATCTGGTGCTTGTGAGCGCTAGTATAGCACAGTTTATTTTTAAACGACAAGTTTAATGACAAAGATTTTTATTTGTGGTATAGTGCAGGTACAACACATATCACAAAGCCGGTTGCCGCTGCAAAGAACGGGCAGCCGCTGTGGTTCGGGGCTTTGCGTCTTTCTGCAAAGACGGAGGCGTAAGCTTATGAGCCGCATCTCTACGTTTCAGAAGCCTGTCGTCGACGTGAGGGCGACCGGCCGTAAAATCAAGCAGCTCATGGAATCGAATGCGCTCTGCGTGCATGATGTGCAGGCCGTGTTCGGCTTTTCGTATCCACAGGCGGTGTATGCATGGCTCGGCGGGCAGAGTCTGCCGACGGTGGATAATCTTCTTGTGCTTTCAGAGCTTTTTGGCGTGCCAGTTGATACGATTGTGCAGCGGGAGCTGTGCTATGCGACCGGCAAGAAGCAAGGAAAAGCTTCGCTGTCACAAAAAACTGCGTGCGATGAAAAACGAAAATTGAATCAGCAAAAGCAATGCCATGACTCAAACGGCTATGTGGAGATTCCTGCGCGGCTTGTGGCAAAGGCCGAATGGGAAGAAGACCTGTGTGACTAGCGGAGGGAACATGAAGAACAATTTTAAGTGGCACAAGGAACAGATTGGCGGCAAGTGGTACAGCGTGTGCGAGCACGAGCACGTGCCCATGATTGAGCACACAAAGGACGGCAAGTACAAGCTGCGGAACGCGAACGGCAAAGCTGTCCTGCACGAAGACTATGCGGACGCGGTAAAGCTTGCGCTTGAGGTGTGGGAGAAATTCAAAAAGCTGAACCGCACCTGGGAAGACTAGTATGCTTGATGCACGTACGGATTGTGCTCGTGGAGCTCGCGCAGGTATTGTTCTGCCGTTCCGCGCCACAGCGGGCTTCCCATCCGGATTTTCCTCCCCGCTCCTCACAAAACTGATTTCCGTGTTACGGCAGCCTTGACTTTTGCATCTGGCACGATATAATTGATATTTGTAATGCAGTTCCTTCCCATCACGGCGACTCCTTTTCCTCATCCGGGCTACCGCGAGCTTTTGCCATGCGCAGGCCTTGCGCCGTATGTGCGCTGTTTCTGGACTTCGTGGAACGAAGCGGTCACGGTTCCTTCGCCGGAACGGGAAAAAGCCCTGTCCGCCGTTATCCCCGATTTGTGCGCGGACATCATCATCGTGACGGACGGAACGGAAGATACAGCCGACGGCCGGGCTGTTTTGCGCATGGATTTTTGCGGCGTGAACGACAGGATGTTCTGGTCGGGGCATTCGTATGCTCCGTACCGGCGGCTTTTTGGAATCCGCCTGTATGCGTGGCAGGCATCCCTTTTTTCCGATGAGCCGCTTTCAAAAACCGCCAACGCGTGTTTTGACGCAGGGGTGCATTTTGCGACCGCGGAACGGCTGCTCCGCCAGCGCTTTTCTCCGTCGATGACGCTCGGGGAATTCAAGGTGGCCGCCGAAGGCATCCTGCTTCTGCTGCTTGAGCGGCCTGTGCGGAAGGTGCCGGAGCAGCACCGGCTTGTCCGTGATGCTGTCATGCAGATGATCCGCATGCGGGGGGCGCAAGGTCTTTCCTCCCTGCTAAAGGACGTGCATGCGGGTGAGCGTCAGCTTGAGCGCCTTTTTGCATACACATGCTCCCTTTCTCCCAAAAAAGTTTCCTCCCTGATACGCTACCAGAGCCTCTGGCAAGCCTTGTGCCGCAAAGGGCATTCCGCTCCGGGCAGTGTCGCCATGCAGGATGCGGTTTTTGCCTACGGTTATTTTGACCAGGCACACCTTCTGAACGACTTCAAGAAATTCCACGGAATGAGCCTGCCCGAAGCAAGGAAGCTTGCGGGGCTGCTGGGCGCACAGGCGGAATGCGGCGATTCCCTCTTGCGCTAGCCTGTCGGAATTTTACAATACGGCAAAGACGGAGCGGTGCTATACTGCTTGCAAGACCATGCGTTCTGGAGGAGACTATGACCGGTGCAATCAGCGTGTGCGGGCTGGACTGCTCAAAATGTTATTGCAAAGAGAGGTGTGCTGGCTGCGACGCCTGCAAGGGAATCGTTTTTCATACGGGAGGCGCGGAATGCGCAATCTGGCACTGCTGCGTGGCGGTGCACGGCTTTTCAAACTGCCTCGCATGTCCGGACCTGCCTTGCGGAATCTGGAGCAAAACCCGCGACCCGCATTTTACCGACGAGGAATTTGAAGCGAACGTCAAGGGCCGTATCGCCCTTTTGCAGGCGTTGCAGGGAAAGTAATCTGCCGGCAGGGAATCTGGCAGTTGAAAGACGCGTGCCTTCTGTGTATGATGGTAGCATGAGCCGGTTATAACGACCGGAAAGCTTTTCCTGAATTTCTGCAGGATGGACAAGGGGGCGTGCGATGGCAAAGGTGCAAGGAAGGTGCGGGAACGATTTCTGTCCGCAGGCGCTGTTTTTGTACGGAACAAAAAAGGATGACGGCACGCCGGATTTCGGGCTGTTCTGCTGGTTCAGCTATGCCACCGTTGCTGTTGAAAATGAGCCTCGCATGGGGGTGATGGCCTGTATTGGCGAGGAAAAGCTGACAAAGGACTTGATCCGTAAGAACGGCGTTTTTTCCGCAAACCTTGTGACTGAATCCCTGCTCCCGCTTGCCGATTATTATGGCAACACCAGTGGGCGCAAGCATGCGGACAAGATGAAGTTCAGCCCGACCGTGGCATGGGGACAGGTGCTGGATGTTCCCACCATCGCGGAAAGCCCGGTGAGCTTTGAGCTCAAGGTCATCAAAGAGATCAAGGCGGCCGAGCATAGCGATGTTTTCCTCTGCGAAATCTGCAACGTCACGATAGAAGAAAGCCTTCTGGATAAAAGCATTCCCTTTATTGACCGCCTCAGACGCGCGGCTCCGGTTTTGGCTTCCGGCGAGACGACGTATAATTCCATTGACGGGCGCCCCCTTGGTCGCTGGGGCGAACCGATGAAGGGTCTGTAGGAATACTAAATATGGATAAAAATGAAATGGGAGAAATCAGGGTCGGCTACCCTGACTGCTGTTTTTCTGTAGCTGATAACTGGTTCCGCTACAGGACGGGTGCTATCATAATAGAAGAAGATACATTCCTCGTGGTAAAAAGTGAGAGCTCAGCCTATTACTACACGGTGGGCGGCGGCGTACACATGAATGAAAAGTCAGAAGAATGTGTAGTGCGAGAGGTTCGAGAAGAAACCGGTGTAGATTATGAAGTGGAGCGGCTTGCCGTTATCTGCGAGAACTTTTTTAATGATAAGGCTCTGGGTTACAACCCGCTCAAGTGCCACGTTGTTGAATTGTATTATCTGATGAAAAGCCGGGGCAAAAAAGAAGCTGTATGCAATACACTTGGCTGGGATAATGCAAAGGAATCGGTTCATTGGATTCCGCTTGACCAGCTGCCGCAGACTGATGTCCGCCCGGAGTTTTTGCGCTATCGTATGAAAGAAATCCTTGAGAGCAAGGGTGTGCTGCATATAGTCAATGATGAAAGATAAAAAATCCTGCGGGCAAGAGGCATGCCCCGCCGCTCTTCCCCAGGATCGTGTCGGCCTCCCAGTGTCCGGCCT
>DGUD01000149.1 GCA_002393865.1 Treponema sp. UBA4319 | reverse complement strand
GGCAGTCCGGGTGTTTTTCCGCTGGGAGCGCATTTTTGTTTTCATGCTGAAGCCCTGGCCGCTCTCAAAGCTTGCTTGCTCTTGAATCTGCCCCAAATTCTGCGGGGATGGCTTAAAATGCAGGCTGCGGGCCGCCTTCGGGTCTGACTTTTCTGCGGCCGGTGCCGGGAAAGCTGCTCTCCGTAAGAAAAGTCTTATTTCATATTCTTTTTATTCCGATAGAATACTTGAAATACTAGAGATTTGCGGAGTATAATAAACAGGTTATGCCAGGATTTAATCAGCTGAAGCAGTTTAACGCAGATATGTTGAATTTGGGCGACGAGGTAAAGATTCGTTCGGCCCGCAGTGAGAAACCCGTCAGGGTTCCTATCCCCAAGGATATTACTGTCCCTGATGATTCAGCTGATTTCCAGACTGGAATTCCCCAGCTGTCTGAGGATGACCTTGCCCAGGCTGATGCCGCCGCCGCGGAACGCGAGAAGGCTGCCCTTGATTTCTCCGATATTACTGGCGAACTTGCCTCCGGGACAAAATCCTCCGCTGCGGCTGCCTCGCCAAAGATGCCTGATGTTTCAGACCTCCTCAGTGCAAATCAGGGAATGGATCTGGCGGATCTGGATCTCAGCGATTTTGAGGAGCCTGCGGCCCAAGCGCCGGAGGCAGCTCCTGAGCCGGAGCCTACTCCTATAGAAGATCTTGACCTTGATGCGCTGCTTCAGATGGGCTCCGGGCCGGCAGAGGAAGATGCTGTCCCTGAAAAGGAGGAGCGCTATGTGCCTGCCGCTATGCAGGCTGAAAAAAGCGCGCCTGCCAAGGAGAATCCGGCGGCCGGGGACTTTGATGTCAGCAGCCTGCTGGACGCCGGGGAAGGCGGGGCTCCCGATGCGGGGGATGCGGATTCCGGCGAGCAGCATAAGGAAGCGTTTGAGAAGAAGCTCGATAGTCTTGCCGCAGCCCCGTCCGGGTCGCAGGCGGACTCTGACTTTGACATAGAGGCCGCGGAGAAGGATTTTACGGGCTCCGAGGGCGGTATAGACCTGAACGGCGATATGCCTGCCGAATTCAACGAGATTCCCGATCCGTCCGCGGTGCCGCCTGAGCCGCAGGCCGCTCCCGCTGCGGAGACGACGGAGGAGGGGCTTTCCCCCGACGATTTTGACTTTGACTCAGTTCCGTCCGATAGCGCGGAAGAAAGCGCCCCGGAAGCGGCTGCGCCCGACGCGGGCTCTGCGGACGGGCTTGGACTGGAAGACTTTAACCTTGACGATGTGCTCGGTGATTCCGCCGAGCTGGCTCCTGATGAAAGTGCCCCGGCGGGCGATGCTGCGGGCAGTATGGGTGCGGGCGACGACGTCGTGGCCGAAGAGGGCGCGACCCCGGCCGCAGCAGGGGATGCCGGGCTTTCCCCCGACGATTTTGACTTTGACTCAGTTCCGTCCGATAGCGCGGAAGAAAGCGCCCCGGAAGCGGCTGCGCCCGACGCGGGCCCTGCGGACGGGCTTGGACTGGAAGACTTTAACCTTGACGATGTGCTCGGTGATTCCGCCGAGCTGGCTCCCGATGAAAGTGCCCCGGCGGGTGACGACGTCGTGGCCGAAGAGGGCGTGGCTCCTGCCGTAGATGCGGGAACCGGCCTTGAGGACTTTGATATAGACGCGGTTTCCGCGGAGCCGTCTGCGGATGCCGCTGCTGCCCCTGAGCAGAAGTCTGCCGCATCATCCGCTGCCGACAGCCTCGCAGGATTCTCGCTTGACGATATGCTGGACAATTCCGGCGATGCCGCTCCGGATAAGACCGTCGCCGCCGATATGCCTGATTCCGCGGACATGGACTTTGGCGGCATGGGGGCGGGCGATGAGCCTGATGCCGGAGACGGTGCCTCTGATGCCGTGGAGCAGTTCGATACGAGCGGAATGGACGGCGTGGACTTCTCCGGCGGCGATTCGGGCTTTGAGCTAGGGAACATCACTTCCACCGAAGGCGAGGACGACTTTGCCATCCCCGGTTTCTCTGACACCGTCACCGCGAACCTCAACAAAAAAGATACCGCGGCGGCAGCTGCCCCCGGCGGCGCCCCGGATGCCCCGGACGCGAATGCCGACCGGCCCAAGAACACGTTTACCGACGCGGAGTACAAGCGCTTCCTGGAGAACCTTGAGCGCTACCCGCTGAATGTCCGTATTGCCCTTGAGGATTTCGTCGCAAAGAACGAATTTACCGATGACGCGGTCTTCGAGGTGCTTGAGAAGGTGCTCCGCAAGGCTCCTGCCCGTCAGGTTGCCGCCGAGCTTGAGAAGAAGCTGGACGTGAGCCTGCAGGTTCCGCGCGACTTTGAGCGCCGTTCCGCCGAGGAGTATGCGGCCTACAAAAAGACCGTGGAATACCAGCTCAAGAACAGGATTATTCCGTTTGCTATATTGTCCACGGTGGCGACCGCGCTTGTCTTCTGTATCGTCATCCTGACCAAGAATTTCATCGTGTTCCCCATCCGTGCCAACAGCCTCTACAAGCAGGGCTACGCGCTCATTCAGGAGCAGCAGTATCCCCAGTCCGAGGACAGGTTCAACAAGGCGCTTTCTTACCGCACGGTCAAGAAATGGTTCTATAAGTATGCGGATTCCTACCGCGAGCACAAGCAGTACGAGCGCGCCCGGATGATGTACAGCCGCATCGTCAAGCAGTTCAACCACGAGAAGGCTGCCGGTCTGGCATGGGCGGACATGGAGGCGAACGACCTGTACAATTATGAGGAGGCCGAGCGCATCCTGAAGCGGGAAGTCCTCGATTACCACATCAACGACCCTGACGGCATCCTGAAGCTTGGCGACCTTTACCTTGACTGGGCTACCGACAAGGATGCCTCCAAATACCCGCTCGCAAAGGAGCAGTATGACCTGCTGGTGAGCCTGTACCCGAAATCCAAGCAGCTGGACAAGTACCTTGCGCGGCAGATGCGCTACTATATCCGTACCGACAACCTCCTGCAGGTCTTGCAGTACAAGCAGATGTTCTATCCGGACAAGAAGAAAGCCCTTGAGGGGGATGATTTGGTCGATTTGTCCGGCTAT
>DGUD01000102.1:239-5657 GCA_002393865.1 Treponema sp. UBA4319 | reverse complement strand
TCTTTGAGCGCCTGCGCTTTGAGGTAAAATCTTCGGTGCCCTCCATCACCTATTTCTCCGGGGATGATATCTCTGCGGATGTCAGCGCGAACTATCTGGGGGGCGGAAGCCTCGCGGGCTGCTACTACAGCGCATACTGGTCGCGGGAGCAGAGCTGGTTCAGTCTGAAGGGCAGCAAGTTCGAAGGCTATTCGTTCGGCCCGGTGCAGGGCTATGACGGGCGTACCTCCCTTGACTACGCGGACGGTATGCTCAACGGGGACGGCAAGGCGAGTATCTCGCAGAAGACCGGCGGCGAAAAGCTGCTCGGCATGCCCTACAGCTACCGCATGGAGGCGACCGTCTCGGACAACGCCAACCAGGCAATCGGCACCGTCGCGTCTGTGCTCGTGCATCCCGCCCGCTACTATATCGGCCTGAAGCGGCAGGACAGGAACGGCTTCCCCAAGAAGGGGGATACGGTGAAATTCAACTATCTCTGTGTGACTCCTGACGGCTCTGCGCCCGGCGCCGGAGACCTGCCGGAAAAGAAGACCATGAAGCTGGAGCTGCTGCGCGAGGAGTGGAAGGAAGTGCAGCAGGTCTCATGGAACGGTCAGATTAACACGCGCTATGTCCGCGAGATGGTCAGCGAGGAGGAGAAGGAAATCAGCCTCTCTGCCAGCGGCAACGCCACGGAGATTTCCGTGGTGCCGCCCAAGGGTGGCGCCTACCTGCTGCGGCTCTCCGCAAAGGACAACCGCGGCCGCGATGTCATAACGGAATCCCGCTTCTATGCGACCAGCTCCGACTGGTACTGGTTCAACCGCGACAATGCGGACGAGATTACCATGACGGTGAACAAAGACTCCTATGAGGTGGGCGACACCGCGCAGATTCTCATGCAGAGCCCCCTTCCCAAGGGAACGTACCTGCTTACCGTGGAGCGCGAGGGCATTATTTCCCAGGAAGTCCGGAAAATCGATGTGCCGACGACCGTCCTTTCCATCCCGGTACAGGAATCCTTTGTGCCGGTCATGTACGTGACGCTTTCCTCGTACTCCGTGCGCACCGGCGCGCCGAAGAACGACTACAATACCCCTGACCTCGACAAGCCGAAGGGCTACTTCGGCGTGGCCGTCCTGAACGTGAATCCCACGCCCAAACGCTTTGACGTGGACATAAAGATGGACAAGGCGAGCTACCGCCCCGGCGAGACCGCCAAGATATCTATCCGCGCGACAAAGAACGGCGCCGCCGTTCCTGACGCGGAGGTCACGCTGATGGCCGTTGACCGCGGCGTCATCGACCTTATCAACTACCATGTGCCCGACCCGGTGGAATACTTCTACCGCAAAAGCCTCTTCCCCGACTGCGTGCGGGGCGGTGATTCCCGCTCGCTGCTGATGGATCCCGTCACCTATGAGGTAAAGAACCTCGTCGGTGGCGACAGCGATGGCGCTGACGACGAGAAGATGCAGGAGCGCAAGAATTTTGAGCCGACGGCGCTCTTTATCCCTGACCTCAGGACGGACGATAACGGTTATGCCGAGTATTCCTTCAAGCTGCCGGACTCCCTGACCGCGTACCGTGTCACGGCTGTCGGCGTGAACGGCAACAACTTCTCGCTGAGCGAGAGCGAGCTGCCCGTCGCAAACCCGGTTTCTGTCCGCGGCGTGCTGCCACGGCAGCTGCGTCTGGGCGATACCGGCGAGGTCGGCGTCACCATCTCCAACATCGACGCGGCAGCGCATGCTGTATCGGTAAGCGTCGCCCTGTATGAGGGCGTTGACAAAGCCGGCGCGCAGACCTCGGACGAGGACGTGCAGCGGCTACCCGGCGCGGCGGTTTTTGCGGAGAACGCGAGCAAGAAAATCTCCGTGGCGGGTGGCAGGAGCGACGCCCTTATGTTCAGCATAAAGGCGACCAAGCCCGGCTGGATAACTGTCGAATACACGGTTAAGAGCGATGTCGTGAACGAGAAGATACTGATGCCGCTCCAGATAGAAAAGCCGTATATATATGAGACGGTGGCGACGACTGGCGAAGTCCGCGCCGAGGAGAATACGGGCACTGCTTCCTCTATAGAGAAGGTCATTCTGCCGCAGGACGCGGAGGACGGCCTTGGGGAGCTGTACCTGCAGCTTGACCCGACCCGCCTCGGTGTCCTGCGGGAAGCAATCGATTACGTGTTCCACTACCCGTACGGCTGTCTTGAGCAGCGTTCCTCCGCGATACTGCCGCTCGTCGCCTTCGGAAAGTATATCAAGGTCTTCGGGCTCAACAGCGAGGTAAAGAACCCCAAGTCTGTCGCCAGAAAGGAAATCAGCTCATGGGGCAAGTCCCAGCTTCCGGACGGCAGCTTCCCGTACTGGCCGGGCGGAAATTACGCGAATGCCTATGTCTCCATGCGCATCGCCGAAATCATCGGGCTTGCGATGGAAGAGGATATCGCCATAAAGAACGTGGATGTCGACAGCCTTGCCGAATACCTTTGCCGTGAGGCCGACGAGACCTTTGGCACGGACGGCTCGTGGAGCAATTACTTTGCGGCCCATGCCTATTATGCGGCATCCTGCATCGATGGCGACGTGAACCTGCAGAACGTGGACAAGATAGCGGAGCCGGAAAGCGTTGACTTTGAGACGCTCGTGCTCTGCGGCCTTACCTATCTGAACAAGGGGAAGAAGACAAAGGCCGCTGCAATCATGAAGCGCGTCCGCAGCCGTATGTCGCTCACGACCCGCGGCGCGGATATCTCCGGCGCAGGCGGCAGCTACGGCCGCTGGTCATTCTTCAACGACCAGTCAGAAAGCTTTGCGCTCTGCCTGCAGCTTGCGACGCAGCTTGACCCGGCGGACAGCGTGAACGGGCATCTCGTCTACGAGCTGCTCCAGCTCCAGCGCGCCGGAAAGGGCGGCTACTGGACATCGACGGCCGCGACTGCCCGCGTCCTTACCGCCCTCCATGCCTACATCCTCTCCAACCAGCTTGAGGATCTGAACTTTACTGCGGAGGCGCTGATTAACGGCAAGCGGGTGTTTGGCGGGGACTTCAAGGGTGTCGCCGCGGAGGCGCTGGAAGAGACCTTGGACTTTAAGGAAAAGCCGCTGGCTTCCCTGCCGAGGGATAAGGAGATTGAGCTGACCTTCAGCAAAGAGGGTACGGGCACCTTGTACTACACGGCTGCCATGAAGTACGCCATACCGGCGGCGGAGCAGACTGCCCGCGACGAAGGCATCTGTATCTTTACTGAAATCACCGACGTCAAGACCGGCGAGGTGGTGACGGCCGACAAGCTGGTGGCAGGCAACGTGTACCGCGAAAAGGTCTACATCTCCACCACAAAGTCCCGCGAATTTGTGGCGGTCAGGGCACCTATCCCTGCGGGCTGCGAGATAATGAACGCGGCCTTTGTCACGACCGGCAGCGTTCCGGAGGATTCCGGCTCTGACGAGGAGGACGAGGATTCCTGGGAATCTTACGTGCGGAACTACAACTGGGGTCTCTCTTACCAGGGAATCTATGACGCGGAGGTCCAGTACTTCTGGGACTACTTCCCGACGGGATTCCAGCACGTAGACTTCCTGTTCCGTGCCGTCCGCAAAGGTACGTACAATACGCCGTCAGCAACGGCAGGATGTATGTATCAGGAGGAAATCTTCGGTCGCAGCAACGGAAAAGTCTGGACTATCGAATGAAAAAAAACGCCGGGAGGAGCGGCAGCATACTAAAACGCTGTGCTGCCGTCCTTGTCGTTCTGCTGGCAGTCCGCGTGCTGGCATGGCTCATGCCGTGCGCCGCGCTGAAGGATTTTATGCAGCGGGAAAACAGCACGCGCTTCTACGACAGGAACGGCGTGCTGCTGCAGGTCCGCCCGCTGGCGGACGGCTTGCGCAGGGAATACTACCCGCTGGCGGACATTCCCGACAGCGTGGTGCAGGCCTTTATTTCCGCGGAGGACAGAAATTTCTACATACATCCCGGCGTCGATTTTTTTTCCATACTGCGTGCCTTTGTGCAGAACAAGCGGGCGGGCTATACCGTCAGCGGCGCTTCTACCATAACCATGCAGCTGGTGCGCCTTGTCTATCCCCGCCGCGGCAAGACGACACTCCTGACAAAATGCATAGAGATGCTCCGCGCCTTCCGTATCGAGGCAAAGCTTTCAAAACGAGAAATACTTGAATTATATTTAAATAATATCCCGTTTGGCTTTCAGGTGGAAGGAATCGGCAGCGCCGCCCGGACATTTTACGGGGTAACGCCGGACAAGCTGACTGAGGCGCAGATACACCAGCTGGCCCTTATCCCTCGCCGCCCGGTGCAGTATGCGCCCGAAAAACAATTTGTCTACCCCAATCTGTGCCCCCACTTCCTCCGCTATGTGACGGACGATTATCTGTCAAAGGGGAAGCGCCTGCCAGCCAGCCTGAGCTTGTCCATAGACAGCACGCTCGTGACGGAGACCGAGAAGAATATCCAGAAGAAAATATCCGAATTCTCGGAGTCCCGTATCCACAACGGGGCGGCTATCGTGCTGGACAACCTGACTGGAGAAATCCTTGTCTGGGTGGGGAACGCATCCTTTGATGATGACGCGCATTCCGGCCAGATAGACGGCGTGCTCGTGGAAAACCAGCCGGGCAGCTCCATGAAGCCCTTTTTGTATGCGCTTGCGCTTGAGCACGGCTTTTCCCCGGCGGATCCGCTGCCGGATATCCCGCAGGATTTCGGGACTTTCGGGGTCTACGTGCCGCTGAATTTCAACAACTGCTACAACGGGCCCGTCCGCCTGAGGGTTGCGCTGGCGTCCAGCCTCAATGTGCCCGCCGTCTACCTGCTGCATGAAATCGGGATGGACGCCTATATATCCTGCCTGCAGTCGCTGGGCTTCAGCTCCCTTGAGTCCCAGCGGGATTCGCTGGGGCTGTCGCTTGCCCTTGGCGGGGTCTCGGTCTCGCTTTACGAGATGGCGCGGGCCTTCTCCGTGTTCCCGAATGACGGGGTGCTGCATGGCAGTACCTTCCTCAAAGCGTCAGGCAAACCCGGCGGCGCGGGCGGCGGCAGCAGGGTCTACCGGACGGATACCGCGCGGGTTCTCTGCGACATCCTCAGCGACAAGAATGCCCGCGAGCTGGGCTTCGGGCACGCAAAGGTCTTTGATACCCCGTATCCGGCGATATTCAAGACCGGGACTTCAAACCAGTTCCAGAACATCATCGCGCTCGGCGCCACAAGCCGGGTGACGGTGGGCGTGTGGATGGGCAATTTTGAGGGGCAGACCGTCGTCGGCAAGACAGGCAGCAGCATTCCGGCGGAAATCGTGCGCGCGCTGCTTGACGAGCTGAGCAAACGCTACGGCGCTGATTCCTTCCCTGCGCCGGAGGATTACCGGCAGGAGCGGGTGTGCGCGCTCTCCGGCCTTGCGGCGGGACC
>DGUD01000102.1:0-176 GCA_002393865.1 Treponema sp. UBA4319 | reverse complement strand
GGCGGGACCGGCCTGCCCCGCCACGGTGAACGAATACGTGCGCGTGCAGCGTGACAGCTGCACATGGCATTCCATGCAGGGCGGCCTTGTGCAGGTGCGCTATCCGTCGGAATACCAGCATTGGGCTCATTCGCGCAACATCGCGGGCTCCATCGCGGAGAATTCCGCCGAGCTCA
>DGUD01000098.1 GCA_002393865.1 Treponema sp. UBA4319 | reverse complement strand
GCTACAAAAGCCAAGGATCCAACATAAAAAATGCGCGGAAGCGGAAAAGCGCCCGTGCTGCCATTTGCAAAGCGAAGCGTGCAACAGGCAGTCCGGGTGTTTTTCCGCTGGGAGCGCATTTTTGTTTTCATGCTGAATCCCTGCGCGGTCCCCATGGCTTCGTTGACTTTGCAAAGGAATTTTACTATCATAAAGCCGCTGCTGTCCGGAGAAACAAGGTTTTCCGGCAGTTCTATCACCAGCCAGCAGATACGCTGTCTCTTGGGGAAGGAATATTCAAGCCATGTCACATATACTGTATACGCTCATCATCTATCCGCTCTACACCCTGATAGAATGTATCTACATGTTCTCCTTCAGGATTGCGGACAACGAGGGAATCGCTGTCATCGCCGTAAGCGCGGGCATCACACTGCTGTGCCTTCCCCTCTATGCGGTCGCGGAGCGCTGGCAGGAAAGCGACAGGAAGCAGGCCGCCGCGATGAAGCCGCAGCTGGACCGGATAAAAAAGGCTTTTTCCGGCGACGAGCGCTATATGATGACGAACGCGTTCTACCGGGAATCCCACTACAGCCCGCTCATGGGGCTCCGCTCCTCATTCGGGATTCTCATCCAGATTCCGTTTTTCCTTGCCGCCTACAGCTTTCTTTCGGGGCTCAAGGCGCTGCAGGGCGTCCCGTTCCTCTTCATCTCCGACATGGGGACACCCGACGAGCTTTTCCGCATCACGCTTGGCGGCAAATCGCTGCCGGTGAACGTGCTGCCCATCGCGATGACGCTCATCAACTGCATATCCGGCGCCATCTATTCCAAGGGGCACGGATTGCGGGAAAAAATACAGATTTTCGGGATGGCGGCGCTCTTCCTTGTGGTGCTGTACCAATCCCCCGCAGGGCTCGTCCTGTACTGGACGTGCAACAACCTGTTCAGCCTTGTCAAGAATATCTTCTATAAATGCAAGAATCCGCTGAAAAGCTTCTACATCGTGGTCTGCATGGTCTGCGCCGTCATGCTCGTCAAGGGATTGTTCTTCTACGAGACCGACATGCAGAATAAATGCATCGCGGCGCTTTTCTTCCTTGTGATTTTCCTGCTGCCCCTCATCGCGAGGGGAACGCGATGGCTGCTCGACAAGCCGCTCGCGCCCCTTGTGCAGGACAAAAGCCTCAGGCACAGGCTCTACCTGCTCTGCTGCGCCTTCCTCTGCATTCTGGCGGGCTACGCCATCCCGTCCACGCTCATCGCCTCCTCCGCGACGGAATTCTGCGATATCGGCCACTACGGCAGCCCCTTCCATTTTATTTTCACCGCCAGCATCCAGGCAATCGGGCTGCACCTCTGGCTCGTGAGCATCTATTTCCTTTTCGGAGCGCGGATACAGGCGGCATTCGCGGCGGTCTCTCTCATAGCCGCGGCGGGTGCGCTGCTGAACACCTTTGTCTTTATGCTGCCGTACGGGGATATATCGGCCTCGATGACATTCCTGAACGCGGCGGATTTCAAGACCGTCTCGCCCCTGTCCGTGCTGAACCTTGCGGTGCTCGCGCTGCTTGCGGTCGCGGCAGTCTGCATCATCCGCCTGAGAAAGGCAAGAATCCTCACCGCCATACCGGCGATATGCATCATGGCGCTGGCGGCCATCTCCGCCGCAAATTCCGTCACCATCGCCTCCAGCTACAGGGAATACCGCGCGGCCACAGGGGCATCGCTCTCGGCAGTCTCGCCGATATTCCGCTTCTCAAAGAACCACCCGAACGTCATCCTCATCATGCTTGACCGCGCCCAGAATTTCATCGTCCCGGAGATTCTGAAGGAAGACCCCGATCTTGCCCGCCAGTTCTCCGGCTTCACGCTCTTCGAGAACACCATCTCATTCAACGGGCATACCCTGCAGGGGGCGCCGGGGTTGTACGGGGGCTACGAATATATCCCGCAGGAGATGAACAGGCGGAGCACGGAGACGCTCATCGACAAGAACAACCAGGCGCAGCTGCTGCTCCCGCGGATTTTCTCGGAGACGCTCGGCTATTCCGCGGTGATAACAGACCCCACATGGCCGAACTACGAGCACTTCTGCGACCTGAGCTTCCTGCAGCCCTATCCCCGCATTCGCGGCTATCAGACCATGGGCAAATATACCGACCTCTGGTTCAAGAACAAGAACAGCGGCAACATCCACGATTCCACGGGTGAGACGCTAGAGCGGAACCTGCTCTTCTTCAGCCTGTTCCGCGAGGCGCCCATCTGCCTGCGGGAGCTCATCTACAAGTCAGGCAGCTACTGGAGCGCAAACCTCGCCTCGCAGGACATAAAGACAGTCCTTGACAGCTACGCGCTGCTCGACTATCTCTGCGAGCTCAGCTCCGTAGAGGACACCGACAACGGCACCTATACGATGATTACGAACAACCTGACGCACGAATCCATGTACCTGCAGGCGCCCGGCTACATTCCCACGGACGAGGTGACGGACAGGGGAAGCTCCCCGTTCAAGGACGACCCCTCCTATGCGACCCAGATGGCAAGCTTCAGGCTGCTCGGAACCTGGCTGGACTACCTTAAGGCAAACGGAGCCTACGACAACACAAAAATCGTCATCGTCGCCGACCACGGGAACAACGGTATGGAAGCATACTTTGAGGACGACGGGAATCTGGACAGCCGCGTCGCGGGCAGCGCCTACAAGGGGCGCGGGCATTACCACCCGCTGCTGATGTTCAAGGACATCGGGGCTGGCGGAGAGCTCCGCATCGACCCGGAATCGTTCATGACAAATGCCGACGCCCCCTCGCTGCTGCTGAAAGGCCTCGTCGGACAGCCCGTGAACCCCTTCACCGGCAAAGACATCCCGCTGGACACCAGCCCTCTCAAAGAAGGAGGGGTCATCATCTCCGCAAACGACGGGCATCAGCCTTACAACCACGGCAAATACGTCTTTGACATCGCCAGCAACGAATGGTGGCACGTACAGAGCCCCATCTCGGCATCCGCAAGCTGGAAACCCGCCGGAGTCCCCGCGGAATAGGGGTTTATGTAAAACTAACAAACGGTTGGTAATAAGTTATCCACAAATTTTCCCATCCCCTTTTGCACAGCACCGCCCTTTCCGGAGGGTCTTCTTTTTGCGGATGCAATCTTTCTAATTCCTTATGAATCAAGGATTAGACCGTCCGGAAGCAAGTGCCGCAACAAAGCCTATACGCTCCGGATTCCTCCTCGTGCACACCGTTTTTCCACAATTTATGCCCATCTCAAGCACTTTAAACAAATTCGTGCCCGTGCTAAGATACGTTCTATGCATAAAGCACAAACCATACTCTATCGCGTAAAGACCGGGCTCTACGTGAACCTTACGAACAAATGCCCCTGCGCCTGCACATTCTGTATCAGGAACCACGCAGACCACGTATACACGGAGACAGACTCGCTCTGGCTTGAGCATGAGCCGGGCTTTGCGGAGCTACAGAGCGCGCTCCTTGCCGAAGATATGAGCCGCTACACAGAAGTCGTGTTCTGCGGCTACGGGGAACCGACGGAAGCGCTCGGCACGCTGCTGCAGACAGCACGATTCCTCAAGGAACACTACCAGCTGCCCGTACGGCTCAACACAAACGGGCTCGCCGATCTCATACACGGAAAGCCCGTGGCGCCACTCCTCGCCGGCCTCGTCGACACGGTCTCCATCAGCCTGAACACCAGCGACCCCGATCGCTACCTCCAGACCGTCCGCCCCAGATTCGGGGCACAGGCGTACCCCGCAATGCTGCAATTTGCCCGGCGCTGCACGGCGTATGTGCCACATGTCGTCATGACCACCGTAAGCACCACAATCCCGGAGGACGACGAGCAAAGATGCGCGGCGCTCTGCAAGGAGCTGGGGCTCACCTACCGCATACGGGAGTATTCCCCGGCGCCGGCAGACGGCAAGGAGGCTGCAGATGCCGCACAGTGAGCCCAAATCGCCCCTCACAACGCTCTGTTATATAGAAAGAAACGGCGCGTACCTCATGCTCCACCGCGTAAGCAAGAAAAACGACGAGAACCACGGCAAGTGGATAGGCGTCGGCGGACACTTCGAAAAAGGGGAGAGCCCCGAAGACTGCCTGCGGCGCGAAGTCCGCGAGGAGACAGGCCTGGAGCTGGCATCATTCCGCTTCAGGGGAATAGTGACCTTCATCAACGAGGAGAACCCCGCCGAATACATGTGCCTCTACACAGCGCAAGCAAAGGACGGCAAAGAAATCCCCTGCGACGAAGGACAGCTCGCATGGATAGACAAAAACGACATCGAGGGCCTGAACCTGTGGGAAGGCGACAGAATCTTCCTGCGCCTGCTGCGTGACGACGCGCCGTTCTTCTCCCTGAAGCTCCGCTACAAGGACGGCCGCCTGTCAGAGGCGGTGCTGGACGGCAAAGCCCTGGATATCGGGTGAGGAAAAACAGAAAAAAACTTCTTTTTATCAATTTTTAAGATTGTTTTAATGGGGGGGGGTATTATAGGAAAACTCGTTTTAAAATTCAAGGAGTTTTCCCTATGGAAACAAAATGCACCCTGTCCAAGAAGTTTTGGCTGCTTTCCTGCGCAAGCATCGTCCTTTATGTATCCTGCATGATACTTCTCTCCCGTTACCTGCAGCCGAATTCGGACAAGGCGAACCACATGTACGAGGCGCTGGATATAAGCCGCGGCAATCTCTTCCTGAAAGGCTGGAACATCCCTGAATCGAGCTTCCTCACGACGGATCTGCCGTTCTACGTCATCGGTATACTGCTGGGAGGCTTGTCCAATACGGGCTGGATAATAGCGAACGGCCTGATGGTCTCATCAATCTGCCTGATTGCCTTTTTTGCGGCTTTCCACGGGCAGGAGGCTCTCCTGGATAAAAAGCAACGCTCAGTAAAAGCTGTTCTCGCCGTCCTGCTGCTGGCAATCCCAAGCTTTGCCTATATGCATGACCTGAGCATCCACATCGGGGCCTTATGCTATTCGTTCCTCTGCTTCCTCTTGGCAGACAGCTACCTGCGGGGAAAGAAAAAAACACCGCTTATAGCGGCAGGGATACTTGCCTGCCTTGGGGCATGGGGAGACATGCTTTTTGTCCTGCACGGGGCAATCCCCCTCTGCATATATTGCGCCCTCCACGCGCTCAGACGGGAGGAAAAAGAGTGGAAAGCATATGTAACAGTCCTGCTGTGTATAGTCATTTCCGTTCTGGCGGGAAGAATCTTGAACCACTTCTACTACATTATAGGAAATATTACAAAAACGCGCGATTTTACAGGCGGTCATTTTCTTCTACCGGAAAAGTGGGTAGAAAACTTTCTTGGTCTCATCGGAGGTCTATTCTCGTATCAGCACATCTTGATCAAAGAAATACCAGCACTATTCAATATACGGCATGCCGTCACCTTCGCAAACCTTTTCCTTGCAATGGCAGGAGCCTGCCTTTGCTGCACCACCATCATCCGCTTTTTGAGGAACAGAGAAAAAGACAGGCTCTCGAGCTTACTCAGCATAGGCATTATGATTCTTGTATGCGTTTATACAACGACCAGCAAAACCCAAATACGGTATATGAACTTTATCCCCGTAGCCCTGCATGTGCTGGTATTAAGAAATTTTTCCCTCTTTATCAACGACAAGCTATTCAGGAGACATGCGGCCGCAGCACTGCTCTTCCTTTGCGCGTTCATCTCCTTTATGGCAAAAGTGTACAGAATCGCACAAGACCCTGTGCCCGAGCAGCCCCACATTCTCACGACCCTCAACGAACACGGGCTGAGCTCCGGCTACGCACAATTCTGGGACGCATCTAGCAATTCCGTGCTGTCAAAAGACTGTATCCACGTCAGGCATGTCATATATGATGAAAGCAAGCATCATATAATAAAATGGATTTATTTCAACAAGAATGAATGGTATACGGAACCGGCCAATTTTATCGTGTGCCACCCAGAAGATGTACATGGAATTACAAAAGAGCATGCCATACAGACTTTTGGCGAGCCAAAGAGCATAGTGAAAGACGGCATCTATGAGGTGCTCATATATGATTATGACCTGTCCAAAAAACTTGATTGAGCAGGGGAGGAACTGTATCGAAGCTCAGCTACAGGGGCGGCCGCCTCTCAGAGGCGGTGCTGGACGGCAACGCATTGGATATCGGGTGAATACAATCGGGGAGCATACAAAAAACCGGCTGCGCCATGAGCGGGGCAACCGGTGTAAACAACGAACTAACGGTCGTTAAAACTAGAAAATTCCCTTATTTCCGCTTCTTCAGGAGCTCGGCAAAGGGATTGTAGGTCTCACCGTCATCGCCGCGGCTGCTCTGGGCGGAAAGGTATTCCCTCGCGTTCTCCTCCTCCTCGTTGGAGACGACGGGAGCCAGGGCGATGCGCTTTGCCTCGGTATCGACGCTCTCCACCGTCACGGCAAGCTTGTCCCCTGCCTTATAGACCTTCTTCAGGTTCGTGTTGCGCTCCACCGGAAGCTTGGAGATATGCACGAGCCCGTCCACGCCGGGCGCCAGGTTTATGAAAAGCCCGAAGTCCGCCACGCGGGAGACCGTACCATCAAGCTCCGTCCCGGCGGGGAATTTCTTCTCGATTCCGTCCCACGGATCCGCCTCTAGCTCCTTTGTGGAAAGCGTCAGGCGCTCGTGCTGCCAGTCGGCGCGGATTATCATAGCCGTGATTTCCTGCCCGGAGGAGAGGACGTCATGGATGTCCTCCACGCGCACGCGGGAAATCTCGGAGACCGGCAGGAGGGCAAGGAAGCCGCTCACCTCCACAAAGGCGCCGTAGCTCTCGATGCTGCGGACGGTTCCTTTCACCGTCATGCCGACCTTCAGCTCCTCGGAAAGCTTCTGGATCCGCCTGGCTGCCTCCTCCTCCAGAATGGCGCGGTTTGACAGGACGATGTTCCTTCCTTCGTTCTTGTATTCCTGAATCCTGAAGGAAAGATGCTGCCCCACATATTCGGCCGCATCCTTGCGGTTCCGGTAACCCATCTGCGAATACGGGCAGAAGGCGCGCACGCTCCCTATCATGACCTCAAAGCCGCCCTTTATCTCCTGTGTCACATGACCTTCCACGGGAATGCCGCTTTTATAGGCGCTCTCAAGGACATCTTTCCCCGCCTTCTGGCCGCTCAGCTTCGTCGTAAAATGGAGCTCGTCGCCTTTTGCCTCAAGGAAGAAGACCTTTATGCTGTCGCCTTCTTTTACGGAAATGCTGCCGTCCTCCGCCGCAAGCTCGGCCCGGTCGAGGATGCCCTCGCTCTTCAGCCCCAGATCCAAAAAAACAGTATCATCGGAAATAGCCACAATCTTGGTTTCTATCTGCTGTCCCGGTTCGTACAGATTCTTCATCATTACTCCTCTGCGCCGCCTCCATGCCTCTGGGGCGGCCGCACATTAACACTGCCGGAACATTCGCCGTTCCGGGCAGCGACTCCCTTATACTACCGTTTTTATGAGAAATGCTCAATCGCACGCCTCGTGCCCGCCAGGGCTTCAGCATGAAAACAAAAATGCGCTCCCAGCGGAAAAACACCCGGACTGCCGGTTGCACGCTTCGCTTTGCAAATGGCAGCCCGGGTGTTTTTCCGCTTCCGCGCATTTTTTATGTTGGATCCTTGGCTTTTGTAGCATAAAAAAGAAAATCATCTTAAAACAGTTTACATGATTTTCCACTACCGCGTCCGTCTTCAGATAAAATACATCTCATGCTGAAGCCCTGGCAGCGCATCCGGGTCCCATTGACTTTTTGTGCGCCGCATGTTAACCTT
>DGUD01000100.1:12358-14844 GCA_002393865.1 Treponema sp. UBA4319 | reverse complement strand
TTTGTTTTCATGCTGAAGCCCTGCCTTCCGCCGCCGGGCATTTGAACAAAGCAGCGCAATGCTATATACTGTTCCTCTATTATGGAAGGAAAACGCATTCAGCATGAAGGGGCGCAGGCGAATCTGTCCGGGGAAGTCGCGCAGGAACTTGATTTTTACCGCATCCGCAGCACCATCGCGTCACTGGCCGCCAGCGACGAAGGCAAGGAGCTGCTGCTTGCCCGCGAGCCGGGCAGTGACGAGGCGCAGATAGAGCAGCTCAAGGCGCTCGGCAGGGAATGGAGCACCTACCTTCATTCCGTGCGGCCGCAGGCCATCCTCTCCTTTCCACCGGTACGGGGACTCTTCCCCCTGCTCGGCAAAGAAGGCGCGCAGCTGGAGCAGGATCAGATTTTTGCGCTCGGCATATTCTGCAGCTCGCAGGAAAAAGCCCGTTCCTCGCTCACGGCGGCCGCGGAGAGCCTGCCCCTGCAGGAGCTTGCCCGGCTCGCCGCAGGAATGCCGTCCCTTGCGGACGCGCAGCGCGATATATTCTCGGTCATAGACAGCTCCGGCGAAGTCAGGGATCTTCCCCAGCTGCGCGCCATCCGCAGCAAGATTGCGGCGCTCCACAAAGAGATAGAAAGCACCATCCGCCGCTACACCTCCGACCCGCAGCTCAGCGCAGCGCTGCAGTCCACCGTCCCCGCATACAAGGCCGAACGCGAGCTGCTCGCAGTCCGCTCCGACCGCCGGGGAGCCATCCACGGCATTATCCACGAAGTAAGCGCCTCCGGGCAGACGGTCTACATAGAGCCCGACGAAATCGTGCGCGCGAACAACGAGCTTATCCAGCTGGAATTCGAATTCCAGAGCGAGCTGCGCAAGATTTTCCGGGAGCTCACCGCGCGGCTCGGCGGGCACCGCGAATCCTTCTCCGAGGCGCACCAGACCATGCTGCTGCTGGACGCAAGCTGCGCGGCGGCACAATGGCAGTCGCAGGTGCGCGGCATCTTCGCCGAGCGCTGCGACCTTGCGCAGGAGCCGCCCGCCATCAGGGGCGCCCGCCACCCGCTGCTGGGCGACAAGGCGGTGCCGGTGGACATCTGCTTTATGGACGGCAAAAAGGTGCTCGTCATCACCGGCCCCAACACCGGCGGCAAGACGGTCACGCTCAAGACAATCGCGCTCTTTGCGCTGCTGAACCAGGCGGGCTTCCCCGTCCCCGCGGAAGAAGGCACGAGGCTGCCCGTGTTCAGCTCGGTCTTTGCGGACATCGGAGATGAGCAGTCCATCGAACAGAGCCTTTCCACCTTCTCTGCCCACATGACAAATACTGTCAGGATACTTGAGAAGGCTGACAGCCACAGTCTATGCCTCTTCGATGAGCTTGGTGCGGGAACGGATCCCACTGAAGGCGCCGCCCTTGCCATGGCCATACTTAACTTCCTTCACAACATGAAGACAAGAACCGTAGCCACTACTCATTATGCAGAGATCAAGGTCTACGCTCTCTCAACTCCGGGCGTTGAAAATGCTTCCTGCGAGTTTGNNACATCGGAGATGAGCAGTCCATCGACGAATCGCTGAGCACCTTCTCCGCCCACATGAAGCGGATCGCGCAGATGGCGGAGCATGCCGACAGCCGGAGCCTCATCCTCCTTGACGAGCTGGGCAGCGGAACCGACCCGCAGGAAGGCGGCGCAATCGCCATGGCCGTGCTCGACATGCTCATAGCGCGCGGCTCATTCGTCATCGTCACCACGCACCACGGCATCCTCAAGAACTACGGCTACACGAACAGAAGCTGCGTGAACGCCTCCGTCGAATTCGACACAGGCACGCTGCGCCCCACCTACCGCCTGCTCATGGGCGTGCCGGGCGAAAGCCACGCCATAGATATCGCCCGCCGCTCCGGGCTGCCGGATAACGTGGTGGCAAAGGCGCGCAGCTACATCGCCAGCGAGCAGGCTGACGTAAGCTCGCTCATCAAGGGGCTGACCGCAAAGCACATGGAGCTGGACGCCCTTATGCAGCAGGAGACGTCGCGCGCCGCCGAGCTGGAGGCAAAGGAGCTCCGCCTGCACGAGCGCGAGATACGCGCAAAAGAAAAGGAGATAGAGCTACGGGAGCAGGAGCATTCCAAAAGCAGCGAATTCCTGCGGGAAACGCGGAGCAAGCTGGAAAACCTGGTGCGCGAGCTGCGCGAGGGCGAAATCACGCGCCAGAAAACGCTGTCCGTCAGGCAGTTCATCGCGGGCGTCACCGACAGCGTGGCGCGGCAGGACGACTTTATCGAGGCAGAGAAGCGCCAGCTTGAGGCGGAGCGGGAGCAGGCCCGGAAAGAAGAGGAGCGCGTCGCAGAAAACGGCATGCGGCTCAGCAGAAGCAGCTCCCATTCCGGCAGCTCCAAGAAAAAAGGCCGGCAGCGGCTGTCAAACGCAGAGGCGCTCGCAGCGGCAAGCGTCCCGGCGCCCCAGAGCACAAAGCCCAAAAAGGCCGGCGGC
>DGUD01000100.1:0-12284 GCA_002393865.1 Treponema sp. UBA4319 | reverse complement strand
CAGAGCTGCTCTTTACCCCCGGCACAGAAGTATTTGCCGGAGCCGCCCGCCGCAGGGGCACGCTCATCGCGCGCAACAAGAACGGCAGCTGGAGCGTGCAGTTCGGCTCGCTCAAGATGAACGTGCCGCAGACGCAGCTGGTGCCCATCAGCCCGGCCGCCGCCGCCCCATCCGCCGCGTCGGTCGTCATCGAGACCGCAGGCGACGGAAAAGATGCCGACGCCCGCCCCAAATTTGAGCTGCGGCTGCTCGGCATGCGCTACGAGGAGGCCATGAAGGCGCTGGAAAAACAGCTTGACCTGTGCACGATATACAACTTCCGCGAATTCTCCGTCATACACGGCAAGGGCAGCGGCATACTCCAGCAGGGCGTGCAGAACTACCTTTCGCATTACCCCGGCGTCAAGGAATTCCACTTTGCCCAGCCGGAGGACGGCGGCAGCGGCAAAACCTACGTCTCCCTGTATTAGCGACCCGCATGCCATTGAAAAATCTAGCAAAACGTAGAAAACGATTGCGAAAGCATTGACAGTAGACGGAATATAAGCTAATATAACGGGAAATTATATATATGCGGCACCAGAAAAGGGCTGCAGGGGAATCTTATATGAAGGCATTTTCAAGAATCATGATGATGGCACTGTGCGCAGTCCTTGCGCTCGCAGCAGTCTCCTGCGCTGACAACAGCAAGGGCGGCAAGAACGACCTGTCCGGCTCCAACGTATTCGTCAGCTCTACCACCGAGTACCGCTACACAACGACGAGCGATGACAAGAAGACCACGACCCGCGTAAGCATATTCTTCACGAGCGAGAAGGATTTCCGTACTGAGACCGCCTATACCATAAACGGAACAACTGCCACCACATCAACAAAAGGCACCTATACCGTGAGTGGCGATACCGTCAAATTCTCATTCAAGGACAGCGACGGCACTGTGACCTATACCGAGGAGGGCAAATTCTCAAACAACAGGAAGACCCTTACCTTTGACGACGGCACAGCCTACACAAAGCAGTAAGGCATCCTGCATGCCGCGGGCTTCCCTGCCGCCCAACGGGCGCCGCAGGGAGCCGTGCGCAGGGCATGCAGGCGCTTTGAGCCGCGCGCGCAGCGCCCTCCTTCCATCCATTCCTTTCTGAACGGCAGCTCCGGCAATTCCCGCCGGAATCGGATACCATTCCCGCCGGAATCAGATACCATTCCCGCCGGAATCGAATACCATCCCCGCCGGGCATCCCCCGCACTGCCGGCTCAACGGGAGAGCGGCCTGCCGTCCACGTATTTGCGGACGATGAGGCTGGCGTCGGCGGCGTAGAGCAGGCGCTCCAGACGGACGTCCGGAGGCATATCCCGCTGCGGCTGGATACGGTGGTCATCAACCACGAGCGCGTCGAACGCGTAGCCGGGCAGCAGGCTCCCTACCCTGCCAAAGAAAGCGCCGCCGCCGAGCGTCGCAAGGAAAAAAGCCTCTGCGGCAGTCAGCGGACGGCAGCTGCTGTCCACCAGACGCCAGTACAGCTTTGACGCCTGCACCGCATACTGGGCGGCGCGCGGCATGGAAAGCGAGGATCCCGCCGCGACATCGGTACCCAGCCCCACATGCAGCCCGGCGTCAAGGTAGCGGCGGACAGGCGCGATGCCGGAAGACAGGTTGATGTTCGATTCCGGGCAATGCGCCACAAAGACGCCGTTGCGCTTTATCAGCGCAACCTCCTCGTCCGTACAGTAGACGCAGTGCGCCATGACAGCCGGATAGCCGCCGCCAAAGAGCCCGAACATGTCGTAAGCCCCGCCGTAGCAGGAGGCGTGGGGATTCAGCTCCTTCACAAGGGATACTTCACCGGGATTCTCCGAGAGGTGGGACTGCACGGGCAGCCCGTATTCCCGCCGCAGCCCGGACAGGCGCTCCATGAGCGCGTCGGAACAGGACGGAACAAAGCGCGGGGTGATGACAGGCAATGTCCGCCGGAAGCGCCCGCGGCACGATTCCAGCCATGCGCGCACATCGCGGGCGGCGCTCTCCGCGTCCGGCTGCCGCAGCGTGGCGGGAGCATTCCTGTCCATGCACACCAGCCCCACGAATGTCCGCAGCCCCGTCCGCTCCAGCTGCTCCATCAGCTCCAGCGTGGCCGCCGGATGCATCGTGGCAAAAATGCAGGCACGGGTCGTAAAGCCTGCCGCAAGATCCGCGACAAAGTGCCGGTAGCTTTCGCGCGCGTAGGGCAGCCCGGCAAAGCGCGCCTCCTCCGGGAACGTCCGCTCGTTCAGCCAGTCCAGCAGCTCAAGATCCATGCCGGTGCCGCGGAAGGCATACTGCGACGCGTGCACGTGCAGGTCGCACATGCCGGGAATGATGAGGCAGCCGCTGTAGTCCTCCAGCGGAAGCGAGGCGTACTGCGGCGGCAGCCGGGAAAAGACGCCCTCGCAGCGCCCGTCCACGCAGACGGCAAAGGAGTCCGCGGCGCAGACCAGGGAAGCGTCCTCCGCGCAGTATACGGCGTCCCCCTTCAGGACAAATCCGCTTCCGCCCGCCATGCGCTACTGCCCTACCTTGGACACCAGCTCGCTCAGCAGCGGGATAAGCTGCTTTTTACGGGAGACGACGTCCTTCAGGTAATAGATATGCTCGCCGCGCTTCGGGAAATTCACCAGCTGCTCGAATTTCGGATCCCCGGCAAGCAGCATGATAGAGCTGAGCGTCGTGATGTCCGTCACCAGCAGCACGTCAAAGAGGTCGCCGGCCCCGCTCCTTCCCCGCTCCAGGGCATCAAGGAATTCCTTGCTGCGGGAAAGAATCTCCTCGGTGCTGTCAACCTCAATCTGGCTCACCGTGTATTTGATTTTGCCTTCGGTGTAGGCCTTCATGTCCTGATGGACGACCTCTTCCGCAGTCCTGCCGCCGATGTGGCTTCCGCTCCGGATGATGTCGTTGCCGAGCGTCTTGATGTCCAGCTCCGTTATGTTGCTCAGGTATTCGGCGGTGTACACGTCGTAGTCGGTGGTCGTCGCCGACTGCAGGATGAGCGTGTCGCTCAGGATGCCGCACAGGAGCAGCGCCGCGATGTTCTTGGGGATGGGCACGCGGTTCTCGCGGTACATGTTCGCGATGATGGTGCAGGTGGAGCCGACGGGCTTGTTGATGAGCGTGATGGGGTAGCGCGTGCTGAACGTGGAGATGCGGTGGTGGTCGATGATTTCCTGAATCACGTAGTGCTCCACGCCCTCCACAGCCTGCTGCGGCTCGTTGTGGTCAACGAGGATGACCTGCACGTTCGCCTCGTGCAGCAGGTCGCTCTCGCTGATGGTGCCGATGACGCGGTAGTCGTCGTCCACCACCGGAAGGCAGCGGGAAGGGCTCTGCGCCAGCTGCGGCCGGATGGACTGCACCGTATCGGTTGCCCGTACCGGGCGGATTTTTTTGTCCGCCATCGCACTGACCGGCGACGAATACTCGATGAGCATAGCGGTGGCGGCGGTGGAGTCATGCCCTGACAGGATTGAGACGCGGTGCTGGCGCGCAAGCTCGTGCAGCTCCTTCTTCACCACATAGTCCTTGGTGACGATGATGGCGCGCACGTCGGCCTCGATGCAGGCGCGCTGGATATCCTCGCGGTCGCCGACAATCACCACCACGTTCTCGCTCTTGCGCTCCTCCAGCAGCTTGCGGAAGGTGGCAAGGTCGTCGTCGCCAATCATGATGGTGCAGTTGAAGTAGTCGTCCGGATCGAATTCCACGATGGGCGTCGCGTTCAGCGTCTTTTCTATCAGGTGCAGGCTCGCAAGGAAGATGTCGCCGCGCTTGGGATTCAGCAGTTTGTAGGAATTGAGCGCGAAGGCATTGTAGTTCAGCAGCCCCTGATAGGTGCCGTCCACGTTCACGATGGGAATGACGGCCGCATTCGTGCTGACCATTTTGTCCACCGCCTTCCACAGCGACACATCCTGATCGACGGCATAATACTTGTCATTCATATAGTATTCCGTCTTGGGAATCAGATCCGGCAGGTAGACCGGCGGCTCCAGCTTGAGGCGCCTGAAAATATATTCGGTCTGCGGCGCCAGCTTGCCCGCCCGCGCGGCGATATATTCCTTTTTGCCCAGCAGGTGCTTGAGCTCCGCGTAAGCGGTCGCCGCCGCCACAGAATCAGTGTCCGGGTTCCGGTGCCCGATGATGTAAACCTTGTTCGTCATGCCCTCCAGTATAGCACATTCCGGGCGGCTTGCCCACCGCCAGCGCAGGCTTCGGCATGCGAAGAAAACATACGCCCCGCGCATTTTTTTCTGCGCGCTCTGCCCAACAAAAAAGGAATTTCTGCCGGAATTTACACAAAACGACCGTATTTTTTGGCTCATGGCAGCAAGAACAATACTTTCCCCCGGTAAAAACTATAGATTAACCGCCTTTTAAACTATAAGGCATTCAATCTTGCATCTACCTTAAAGATTGTATATACTTATATATAGCATTTCGCCGAAAGCGGTCTGCAGCAAGCACAACAAAAGGAGTCACCATGAGTAACACCTCATCCGCAAGAGTTCCGCTCATCGCCAAACTGCTCGTCATGTTCCTGCCCGTCATCCTTGTGTCAAACATCCTGATTGGCGTCATCGCCTACAGGATTTCCGCAAAGGGAATGACGACGAGCGTCAACAACCATCTGACGGCAGTCTCCACCGATCTTGCCAACCAGATTGCCGCCATAAACGATCGGCAGTTTCAGGTGCTCCACAGTGTCGCGGCCATGGAATTCATCAAGGACGAGTCCGTCCCGCTCGCAGAGAAGGCGCGGCAGCTTTCCGGCGTCGCAGCGGCAATCGGCGGCAACTGCGAGAACATCGCTTTCTATGACAAAGATGGGAATGCGCTCACTGCCGACGGCCGCCTCATGAATTTTGCGAGCCGCCCCTATTTTTCGGAAGCCTTCGCGGGCAAGGACTTTGTCTCTGACCCCACGTTCAGCACGATTACCAACAGCGTGCTCCAGCATTACAGCGTCCCCGTATACAACGGTGGCCGTATAGTCGGCGCGGTGGTCGCGGTCATAAGCGGAAACACCGTGCAAGATACCATCGCCTCCATAGATTTGGGAGGCGGCATGCATCCTTCCGTGATAAACAGCAAAACCCGCACGACCGTCGCAAATGTGAACGAGGGCACGGAGTCTTCTGACGGAGGCGCGACGCTTGACGACACCCAGGGGCTCGGCCTCGTGCTGAACCACATCTTTGAGGGCAGGGAGGGCATCGAAGATTTCGTGGATCCCAACATCCACGTGCACCTCATCGCCTCCTACAAGCGCATCCCGCAGACCTCATGGACGGTCTTTGCGGTCGCTCCCTACGACTTTTATTTCTCCACGCTGGGCGCCGTAAAGACATCGGTCGCCGTCCTCACGATTCTCATCATCGCGGTCTCCGCTCTGGTCATCGTGGGGCTGATACGCGCGATTTTCCGCCCGCTCAAGGAAGTAAAAAAATCAATCATGACGATTGCCAGCGGGAACGCAGACCTCACGCAGCGCATCAATGACACTTCGAACGATGAGATCGGCGATGTCGTGACAGGCTTCAACCAGTTCACCGCAAAGCTCCAGACCATCATCGGCGACATAAAGAATTCCCGGACGGAGCTGCACAACGCCGGCAACGAGATGAGCAGCACGGCGCAGGACACCGCCGTCTCCATCACGCAGATTCTGGCGAATATCAAGACCATCTCCGGCCAGATAGACAAGCAGGTCTCCAGCGTGAACCAGACCGCAAGCTCCGTCAACGAGATTGCCTCCAACATAGAATCCCTGAAACGCATGATAGAATCCCAGTCGGACGGCGTGTCACAGGCTTCGGCCGCAGTGGAGCAGATGATTGGCAACATAGAGTCCGTCAACCACTCCGTCGACAAGATGGCAAACTCCTTCGGCAAGCTGGAGTCCGACGCGCAGGGCGGCATAGACAAGCAGCAGGCGGTGGACATGCAGATACGCCAGATTGAGCAGCAGTCAACCATGCTGCAGGAAGCAAACGCCGCCATCTCGAATATCGCGGAGCAGACGAACCTGCTGGCCATGAACGCCGCCATAGAGGCTGCCCACGCGGGGGAATCGGGAAAGGGCTTTGCCGTCGTCGCGGACGAAATCCGCAAGCTTTCGGAGACATCCAGCCAGCAGTCAAAGACCATCGGCGACCAGCTGAAGAACATCCAGAGCTCCATCGCAACCGTCGTCAGCGCCTCCGCGGACTCAAGCCTCGCCTTCTCCTCCGTGTCAAAGCAGATTACGGAGACCGACCAGCTGGTCAGCCAGATAAAGGCCGCCATGGAGGAACAGAAATCGGGCTCCCTGCAGATTACGGCAGCGCTGCACAACATGAACGACAGCACCATAGAAGTCCGCAATGCCGCTGCGGAGATGACCGACGGCAACAAGGCGATACTGCAGGAAGTCGGCCGTCTGCAGACATTCACCACGGCGATGCAGTCCGGCATAGACGAGATGACCGTGGGCGCAGAAAAAATCGACAAGACCGGGGCTGTGCTTGAGACAATCTCAAAGCAAGTCAAGGAATCCATCGACAAAATCGGCAGCCAGATAGACCAGTTCAGGGTCTAGGCCCCCCCCGCCTGCAAGATGCGCCCCCGAGGGAACAGTCCTATGCTCCCCAGGGGGCGCAGTTTTTTGGGGATTCCATTTGCATTTATCGCAAAAGTGCGGTACAATGATTGTAGACACGTGTTGATTCACGCGATGACTTCACAACCCAGAGGCTCTTATGGATTCATTGACTTCAGAAAGCTACAAGCCCGGCGCCCTTGCAGAGGCATTCGTCGGGAAATACGGCGGCTCCCAGGACAGCGTACAGCTTTTCTCCGCGCCAGCACGCATAAACATCATCGGCGAGCACATAGACTACAACGGCGGCAAAGTGTTCCCGGCGGCAATCAACCGCTATCTCTACGTCGCCATCAGGAAGCGGAGCGACACAAAAATCATCTACAACGACGTGCGCTTCCCCGGCACCTACGAATTCGACATCAACGATACGTTCAGCTTTGACAGGGCGCATGACTACGCAAACTACCTGAACGGCATCCTTTCCCAGATGAAGGCGCAGGGCTGCGTCTTTCCGTGCGGCTTCGAGCTGCTTCTGGCGAGCAATATCCCCGCGGGGGGCGGCATCTCGTCTTCCTCCGCGCTGGAATGCGGCTTTGCCTACGCGGTAAGCGAATGCTTCGGCTTCGGGCTGGACAGAATCACCATCGCAAAGCTGGGGCAGATGAGCGAGCACAATTTTATGGGCGTAAACTGCGGTATCATGGATCAGTTCATCATCGCGATGGGCAAGAAGAATTCCGCCATCATGCTGGACTGCGCCACGCTCGCCTACGACTATGCGCCGCTGGAGCTGGGGGACTACAGCTTTGTCGTCATGAACACGAACAAGCAGCGCCGCCTTGCCGACAGCAAATACAACGAGCGCCGCAGCCAGTGTGAGGAAGCGCTCAGGCAGCTGCAGCAGGCAGGGATACAGGCGGACGCGCTCTGCGCGCTCAGCCCGGCCGCATGGGAGGACGCGAAGGCCTTTGTCAGCGATTCCGTGCTGCAAAAACGTGCCCGGCACTGCGTCTACGAGAACCAGCGTGTCCTTGACGCGCTGAGCGCGCTCAAAGCAGGAGACCTCGTGCAGCTCGGACAGCTGCTCAACCAGTCGCACGCCTCGCTCAGGGACGATTACGAGGTGACCGGCATAGAGCTTGACACCCTCGTGCAGACTGCCCAGCGGCAGGATGGCTGCCTGGGAGCACGGATGACCGGCGCCGGATTCGGCGGCTGCGCCATCGCACTGGTGCACAAGGACAAGGTGGAGGCCTTTGCCGCCGCGGTGCAGGAGGTCTACAGCGCGACCATCGGCTACAAGGCAGGCTTCTTTGCGTGCCAGAGCGGCGACGGCGTAAGCCGCTGCAGCAGTCTCTAGGCAGACTCAGGGCTTCCGCGCATTTTTCATGGGGAAGCCCTGTTTCCTGCGGTACAAAAAATCATTTTAAGGCATTTTTCATATCTGCCTCCCGTGCGTCTGCTTTTAAAAGAAATGCAGAAGCCCTGCCAGGCAGCAGCGACCATCAGAAAGCTTTTCCGGCGGCAGTCCTCTCCGTGCAGCCGGAAAAGCGGCAGCCGGCTCTTGAGCCAGCCTCAGAAGCCTTGGGCAAGATGTTGCCGCGGACTCTCTGAAACCGGCACGCTTATTTTGCGACGATGACATGCGAGGCCTCGGCGACCTTGGTATCCGTGCCGAATTTCTTGACAGCAAGCCAGTCGCCGGGCTTCACATCCTCAAGCGCAAGGCTGTTGTCCGGGGCTTTCCGGACGGCGTTCTTTTTCTTCTCATCCTTATCATCAGCGGCCGCAGCCCTGTCTTTGGGGAACGAGCGGATGCTCGTCAGCGGGTTCACGTGCACCACGGTCTCCTTGCCGTCGGCGTCCTTCAGCGTGAATGTCTGCTTGTCCGCGCTCACGGCGCTGACGGTTCCCATCAGATCGGCGCCCTGCGCGCCCATCATTCCGCCACGCATGAACATGCCGCCACCCGGCAGCGCACGCACCTCGCGCTCCGTGCGGGGGCTCTCCTTGCGCTCAGCCGGACGCACCGCCTCTTTTGCGGAAAGCGGCAGCACTGCCAGCCCCATAACGATTACACCTGCCGCACAAGTCCTGAAGATTGTCTTATTCATATACATGCTCCTTTGCTACCGGCTCTGCCGGAAAAATCTGCCAGCGCTCCGGCTGACAGTACCCACTATAGCGCAGTGCCCGCTTTGCTGCATGAACGGCAGATGAACGAAAGATGAAAGAACTTTCAGAAAAAAAAGCTCCGCAAAGGCCTTGTGCCATGCTATACTTATTGCCATGAAGCAGTACAGACGTTTTTTAAGGATAGCTGCCACTTTCCTCCTCTGTATGGCGCTGGGGACTGCCGCAGCGCAGCCCGCTCCTGACAGCAGGCCGCCCCGCCCCCGCAGCGCCGCCGTCAATTACGGGGGGCGCAAAGTCCCGCGGCGGAGCAGCGCCTTCGCCGCGACCGGCGTAAAGATAGAGGAAGAAGGCGACGGCCAGCTCACCATCTCCGTTTTTTTCAATGACGTAGTGGACTCGCACTCAGTCACACGGGAGCACATCCTGCTCAACGGGCATGCCCTTCCGCCGGAGACGGAATTCCTCTTCAGCAAGAAACGGAACATGGTGCGCTTCCGCGTCCGCCAGCCACGGCCGGAAAACGGGCAAGGCGATATGTTCTCGCTCCGCTTCTCATGCATCCTCGCCTATGACGGCAGGGCTGCAAAAGAAGCGGAGCTGCGCGAGCTGCGCTCAGGGTCATTCTTCATATACTCCGCAAAGGAGCAGGCATGGCGAAAATCCTCATTGTAGAAGACGACAAGGAGCTTTCCCACGTCATGCAGCTGGAGCTGCAGCATGAGGGCTTCTCGGTTGCGACCGCTTTTGACGGAAGGGAAGCGCTCGACAAGACCGATAGCGAGCACCCGGATTTGCTGCTGCTCGATGTCATGCTGCCCCGGATGAGCGGTCTTGAGGTGCTGCGCAAAATAAGGGGCGGGCTGCATCCGGCGCTGCCCGTCATTCTGGTGACTGCAAGGGGCAAGAGCATCGATACGGTTGACGGACTAAACAGCGGTGCCGACGACTACATCACCAAGCCATTCAAAATCGAAGTGCTGCTCGCCCGCATGAACGCCGTGCTCCGCCGCAGCGGCCGGGAGGCGCAGGGCACAAGACCCGCCGTGCTCAAAAACGGCGGCATAGAGATGGTCGCGGAGGAGATGAAGGTCACTGCGGGCGGCCAGCCGGTGGAGCTCTCAAAGAACGAATTCCTGCTGCTCAAACATTTTCTGGAGAACGCAGGAAAAGTCCTCGGCAGGGACGGTATCATCAGATCTGTCTGGGGCGAGGACTACTATATCGAAGAAAACAGCGTGGATGTGTACGTCCGCCACCTGCGCAGCAAATTCGGCGCAGACAGCATAAAAACCGTGCGCGGCATGGGCTACATCATGCAGCAGGAGCAGCCCTAGCCTATGTCCGCAAAGCCCGCATCCGTCCCTATAGAGCTGCCGCTCGCGCTCCGTTTCATGCTGCTCATCGGAGCCGCCATGCTCTCGCTCTCAGTGCTCTTCGTGCTGGCCCTGCGCCTCTCCGTCACAAAGCGGCAGGATGCCGAGCTGCGGCAGAGCATCGGGCGCATCACGGAGACGCTGGAGCGCAGCGGCGCGGAGGAGCTTGCATTCGTAGAGCTCGCCTACTACATCACCTATGTCGTCTACGACGGTGACGGCACGGTGCTCGCCACAAACGATTCCCTGCTGCCGCTGCTGGACTCCGGAGGAACGTGCCGCAGCTATTTCCAGAAAGGCTACTTTGCCGACGGCGACCTGAACATCCGCTACCTCAGCCGCAGCGCAAACGCAGCATCCGCAGCGGGGTCTGTGCCCGTCACCGCAGAATGCGCGCTCGATATCGCGAACGACTCCGCGGCAGCAATGCTTTCCGCCGTGCCGCTGCTCGCCCTGCTCTCGCTCATCCCCGTGCTGCTGATTTCCTTCACGCTGTCCTTCCTTATCTCCCGCCGCACCATCAGCGCCTTCAAGAAGCTGCAGGCCGACTACGACCGCGAAAAGGCTTTCTCAAGCAACGTCAGCCACGAGCTAAAGACGCCCATCTCCATCATCGACGGGCACGCCAACCTGCTCAAGCGCTGGGGCAAGGATGACCCCGCGCAGCTTGAGCAGTCGATAGACGCCATTCTCCACGAGACGGAGAACATGGGAGCCATCGTCAGCACGCTGCTGGACATGAGCCGCCTTGAGCGGGGGCAGATACGCGTGCAGAAGGAGCGCTTCTTCGTCACAAACCTCTTTTCCGCGCTCCGAGAGGAATTCCTCGCGCTCCATCCTGCGCTGCGCATCACGGTCTCGGATCCGGATTTCATAGAACTGGAAAGCGACATGCAGAAGCTGCACCAGATTTTTACGGTCATCATGGCGAACAGCGTCAAATTTGCCGGGGAAGACTGCTGCATAACGCTGTCCTGCCAGCGCGCCGGCAGCAGGCTAAGGCTTTCCGCCGCGGACAACGGCGCGGGCTTTGCGCCGCAGGTGCTTCCCCACGTATTCGAGCGCTTCTACAAAGGGGATGCCGCCCACCGCAGGGATGACGGCGGCGCGGGGCTGGGCTTGTCCATCGCGCAGGCGCTTGCGCAGGCGCTCGGCGGCAGCATCCAGGCAGCCAATGCCGAAGGCGGCGGCGCCGTGATTACCGTGACCGTGCCGCTGTGAGCAGGCGCACCTTGGGGCAGGCTTGCAAAAAAAAGCACAAACCATATAATGAACGGCATGGAAGCAAAAGAAGCGGGTACGCTCGGCAGGATATTGCAGGTCGCGGAGAAGGAATTCCTGGAGAACGGATTCCGTGGCGCCGCCCTCAGAAAAATCGTAAAGAAGGCAGGCGTCACGACGGGCGCCTTCTACGGATATTTCAAGAGCAAGGAAGCGCTGTTCGACGCGCTCGTCAAAAAAGACGCGGACTTTATCAAAGGAATCTACGACGAGATTCTCGCGGACTTTGCGCAGATTCCCCCCGATCAGCAGGAGCAGTCGCTGGACAAGTATTCGGCGATGGGACTGCAGCGGATGTTCGACTACGCGTGGGAGCACAAGCGCTCGTTCCGGCTCATCGCGCAATCCGGAAGCGGCACCGCATACGAGCATTTCCTGCAGGACATCGTCCAGAAGGACATCGACTCCACCGAGCGCTTCTACCGCATCCTCGAATCCAGAGGAACGCCGGTGGAGCGCGTCGATCCCATGGTGGAGCAGCTCGTCATCAGCGGCTCCTTTACCGCATTCTTTACGCTTATCTTAAAGGACATCCCCAGAGAAGAAGCCGAGCGCGGACTTGCGCAGCTCTTCCGCTTTTATCGCGGCGGCTGGAACAATCTCATGCATTTTTCCGGCCACTGAACCAGCCCCCGCGGAAAGCACACCCCGCCGGAATCAGATACCCGCCCCGCCGGCATCCGATACCCGCCCCGCCGGAATCAGATACCCGCCCCGCCGTGCAGTCACGGACAGAGGAATGCGCTCCCGGCGGGAAAGCGTCCGGCTCCGCGCACTCCCCTGCCGTATTCCGCTGCCGCTGGAAGCGCATATTTCCCTCATACTGAAGCCTAGGATTCCGCTCAGGGCTTCAGCAGAGATGTATTTTATCTGAAGACGG
>DGUD01000202.1 GCA_002393865.1 Treponema sp. UBA4319 | reverse complement strand
CTTGGCTGCGACCACAAGGTTCTGGACCTCGCTCAAAATGTGCGCCCCCACCGAGCGCTCTTCGGAGCGCATCTTGTTGAAATTCCTCAGGTTCAGGAGCGAGCAGAACACACAGAAAACGATGAGCGCCAGCTCAAAGACAAGCACGGTGAGCTTGATTGCGCTGGTAAAGTCCGCAAGCGGCCCTTCCACCACGACGAACCACGGAGCTGCCCCTATCCTGCAGGAGGCATAGTAGCTTTTCTTGCTTTGAAACGCAGAGCCTTTCTCCGTCAGGAAGTCCGAGATCTGGACGGGGATAGAGGATTCCTCAAAATAGTTGGCGCTCATAATCTTGGATCCGTCCGGATTGGTCAGATAGCTTCCGTCGGCAGAAATGATGACGATGCTGCCGCCCTTAGAAGGCGGAGTAGTCTCCTCTACCATCGCGGTCAGCTTGTCCAGCAGGATATCCACGCCGACAACCCCGCTGATGGCACCAGAAGATCCCCGTACCTCGCGCGAGATAGTCACGCACAGAAGACCTGTATCCGCATCAATATACGGGGTGGAAAAGGCGATGTTTCCATTGGCCGCCACGGCATCCTTGTACCAGCCACGCGTCGCCGGGTTCCAGTCCTCGTCAGGCACCCAGCCCTCGCTGTCGTACAGTACCCCTCCGTTCCGCCGGGAAGCTCCCGTACCATAATATATACCTCTGCCATAGGGGATGCTCGATCCCATCATGTGGATTACCATATCCAGCGTATCGCCGTCGTCCGTGTTTGCGGCCGTAACGGCAAAATTCTCCACATTGACGGTCGCCGGGACAAGGCGCTCCGCTATATCGGAAGCAAGCTTCGCCGCAATGCGGGACGTCTCGGCCGAGACATAGATGTTCGTAATCTTGAGCGAAACCTTTGCAAAAACCGTACATGCGACAACCGTAACAGTAAGCAGGGGAAGGAACGTCCCCAAAAACAGCTTTCGATGATTTGCTGTGCCGCTAGCGCTTAAATTCTGCATGTGAACCTCGCATACTATCCAGTCAGTCAAAAAAGCACTGGCTTCCAGAACTGCCACTTTACAAAAGCGGCATATCCGTGACGGGCTGGATAGAGCCCGTCACTTCTTCCCTGCGGCAAGGCATCCGTCTGCCTGCCTATATAATAATAGTATATCACCCCACCCCCCGCAACTGCAAGTTCCTTTCTGGAAAAATTCCGAAACCTTCCGCGGACAAGGGGCAAACGGAGGGCAGCTGCCCCGGCGGCGCCTCCAAAAGCAGTCGGCTTCCTTGCTGTACCGGCTCTAGCAATTATCCGCCCTTTATGCTATAATGCTGGAGCCTGCGGGTTCCGTGCAGGGGAATCGCCGTGATGGTTGTCTTTAACTAACCGCATTTCCGGCAGGGCGCAGCGCATATAGGGGGAACTATTTTATGGAAGAAAACGAAATTCTTGCACGTGCAAAGCAGTACATCGCAGAAGAGAAAGACGACGCGTTCCGCAAGGAAGTGGAAGACCTTGTGGCGGCAAAGGACATAAAGGAGCTTGAGGATCGCTTCTACCAGAGCCTTGAATTCGGCACCGGCGGCCTCCGCGGCGTGATGGGCGGCGGAACAAACAGAATGAACACGCTGAACATCTCCAAGGCGACGCAGGGGCTTGCCAACTATATCATAAAAGCCTTCCCCGCCGAGGCAAAGGCCGGGACGCTGAGCGCCTGTATCGCATACGACAGCCGCCACAACCACGACAAATTCAGCGACATCACCGCCCGCGTGTTCGCGGCAAACGGCATAAAGGCATACCTGTTCACGTCTCTCCGCCCCACCCCGGAGCTGAGCTTCGCCATCCGCACGCTCGGCTGCAAGACCGGCGTCGTCGTCACCGCAAGCCACAACCCGCCGCAGTACAACGGCTACAAGGCCTACTGGGAGGACGGCTCGCAGGTCGTGGAGCCGCATGACAAGGGTATCATCGAAGAGGTGAACGCCGTCAGGGAAGCGAAGCTCATCGACCGCGAGCAGGCAATCAAGGAAGGCAAAATTGTCCTCATCGACAAGGAAATCGACGAGAAATTCCAGGAGATGATAAAGAAGCAGCTCTTCCGCCCGGAGCTCATCAAGGAGAAGGCCGGGAGCGTCAAGGTCGTCTATACGCCGCTCCATGGCACGGGCGGCATGCACGTCAAGAAAGTGCTGGGCGATCTGGGGCTCAACGTGACGGTCGTGCCGGAGCAGGCAGAGCCGGACGGGAACTTCCCCACCGTCGAGAAGCCGAACCCTGAGGAAGCCCCGGCGCTCAAGATGTCCGTGGATCTTGCCACAAAGATGAAGGCGGATGTCGTGATGGCGACCGACCCCGACGCGGACCGCTTCGGCACCGCATTCCCCGACAAGGACGGGAAATTCGTGCTCGTAAGCGGCAACCAGATGGGCGCGCTGCTCGCAGATTACGTGCTCCTCTCAAAGAAGGAATTCAACAAGATGCCCGCAAACCCGGTGCTCATCCGCTCAATCGTCACGAGCCCCTTCGTGGATCAGGTCGCAAAAAACTACGGCGTCAAGGTAAAGGAATGCCTGACGGGCTTCAAGTGGATTGCCTATGACGAGGCCCAGATGGAGAAGGAAGGAAAGGAGCACTATGCGTTCGGGCTCGAGGAAAGCTACGGCTACCTCGTGGAGACCGAAGTCCGCGACAAGGACGGCGTGTCTGCGGCGGCAATGTGCGCGGAGATGACGCTCTACTGGGCAAGCAAGGGCAAGAGCCTGCTTGACCGCCTGAACGATATGTACAAGCAGTACGGCTACTTTGAGGATCGCGCCATCAGCAAGTACTTCCCCGGCGTCAGCGGCCCCGGAATCATGAAGGGCATTATGACGAAACTCCGCGAGGAAGGGCTCAGGACGCTCGGCGGCAAAAAAGTCGTGAAAATCCGCGACGTGCAGCAGAGCGTTGAATTTGACCCGGCATCCCCCGCAGCAAAGACCGCGCTGCCGTGGCCCAAGAGCAACGTGCTCCAGTTCTTCCTTGAGGGCGGAACTATCGTAAGCGCCCGCCCCTCCGGGACAGAGCCGAAAATCAAGTTCTACATCAACAGCACGGTTCCCGTAGCGGCGGCAAGCGATGCGGCGCTCGATGCGGCAAAGAAAGACGCGGACGCGCTGTGCAACAAGATTTCTGCCGAAATACAGGCTGTGCTTGACGCGGCAAAATAAGGAACCGGGTCCGTTTCAGAAGCCCGCTGCTTTTGAAACGGGCATACAAAAAACGCGCTGAAGCTCCAAGCGAGCCATTGCGTTTTTTTCGGTGCATTCTGAAGGGCTTCCGGAATCCGTCCGGCTTTCAGAAGCCCTTTTCTGCTATACGGAAAGCCGCAGCAGTTCCCTCCGGAACGCTGCGGCTCTTCTTGCCTGAGGAACTTTCTTGTACGCGGCACACCATACACCCCCACGCCACTTCTTTACGGATTTCAAGCACCTTGCGCGGCTTTTTTACAGCGGCAGGACATTCGTCGCATTTGACACCGAGACGACGGGGCTCCATGCGGAGACAGACTATCTCATAGAAATCGGCGCGGTCAGGTTTGACTGCAACGGCATTGTCGGAGAGCCGTTCGACGCGCTCATCAAGCCGCCTGTCCCCATCTCCGATTTTCTCTGCGCTCTCACGCACATAGACAACCACATGGTCGCGGACAAACCTGCCGCGGCCGAAGTGCTCCCGCAGTTCCTGCGCTACTTGCAGGACGACAGCCCGGTGCTCGTAGCGCACAACGCGCCATTCGATTTGGGCTTCGTGAACACCGAGCTGCAGCGGATGACGTTCCCACCGCTCACAAACCTGACGGTGGACACGCTCCCGCTCGCACGCTGGGCGTATCCGATGCTCTCACAGGAAAAAGAAAAAGGACAGTACAAGCTGCAGTCCCTGGCAAAACGGTTCAGCCTTGAAGTCCATGCGGCGCACCGCGCCGATGATGACGCCCGCGTCTGCATGGAGTTGTTCAAGAGAATCCTGCAGGACACCCTGCCCGTGCAGAAGGATTTCCAGCAGGCTCAGGCTGCCGCCACCGCGATGCAGCCCCTGCTCTTCTGAGCGGAATCATCGCAGGACGCCTGCCACCAGGCCTGCGGCGCGGCAGGCATACGGCAGCCGGAGGCTCAGAACGAAGCCAAGGCGCGCTCCACGCGGGCAACGGATTTCTCCACGCCCAGAATCAGAATGGAGCCGATAAGCGGCGGCGAGACACGGCTGCCCGTCACCGCAAGGCGGATTGGCATCATAAAGTCGCCGAGCTTTACGCCGAGCTTCTCCGCGCACTGCTTTGCGCGCTCCTCGGCGGCATCGTGGTCAAGGGAAGGCAGCTGCCGGATAAATTCCTTTGCCTCCTCAAGAACCTCGCGCGTCTTTGCCTCGTCAAGGCGCTTGGGCACCAGCTCCGTTTTCGGCGGCACCGCAGGCTCCGTAAAGAGGAAGCGCACCATCTCCGCCGCATCCGTCAGGAAATGCAGGCGCTCCTTGATGAGCGGCATCAGCTGCATGAGCGCGGCCTTTACGTCGGCAGAGGACATCTGCATGCCCGCATCCACGCAGACGGGCTCCCCGTCCGCACCGAGCGTAATGCCGGAATACTCAGGCCCGACCTTGGGCTTGGGCTGCGGGTTGTCGGGGTTGATTTCCAGCAGCGCATCGCCGGTCCCCGTGATGAACGGCAGCGTCCAGCGGTACAGCTCCTCGTCGCTGAGGGCACGTATATACTGCCCGTTGTACCATTCAAGCTTCTTATAATCAAAGACGGCGGGAGCCTTGTTCAGGTGCTCCAGTCTGAATCCCTGGGCAAGCTCCTCAAGCGAATAGATATCCTTGCCGTCCTCGTAGGAGCAGCCGAGCAGCGCCACGTAATTGACGATGGCACCCGGCAGGTAGCCGCGCGCGCGGAATTCGTTCAGGCTTGTGGAGCCGTGTCGCTTTGAGAGCTTTTTGCCGTCAGATCCGTTGACCATGGGCAGGTGGCAGAATTCAGGGTGCTGCCAGCCGAATGAGCGGTACATCTGCACGTGCAGCGGGGTGGAAGGAATCCATTCCTGCGCGCGCATGACGTGCGAGATATGCATCAGATGGTCATCCACGATGTTCGCAAGATGATAGGTCGGGAAACCGTCAGACTTGAGCAGGATGGGGTCAGGGGAAATATCCTCGTTCTTCCAGACGATATCGCCCAGCAGGTGATCGTGGAATTTCGTCTCGCCCTCAAGCGGCACCTTCAGGCGGATAACATAGGGCTTGCCCGCGTCAAGATTCGCCTGCACCTCTTCCGGGGTCAGGTGGCGGCAGTTGCGGTCGTATCCCGGCGGCAGCTTGTTTTCGGTCTGAATCTTGCGGATGCGCTCAAGGCGCTCGCTGTCGCAGAAACAGTAATAGGCCTCGCCCTTCTCCACAAGCTCCTGCGCATATTTCTTGTATAAGGCAAAGCGCTCGCTCTGCACATACGGGCCATAGTCGCCGCCTTTGTCGCCGCCCTCATCCCATGCGATACCAAGCCACGCCATCGTGTCGTACAGGTTCCGCACATATTTCTCGTCATAGCGGGTGCGGTCAGTGTCCTCTAGGCGGAGGATAAATTTTCCGCCCTTGGAGCGGGCAAACAGATAATTGAAAAGCGCAGTGCGCACGCCGCCGATATGCTGCATACCGGTGGGAGACGGTGCATAGCGGACCCTTACTTCATCAGACATATATGTCACCTCAAACTAAAATCAAGGCCACCCCCAAAAACTTCTGCTCCCAGAGGCTCCCGTACAGAGGGAATCCCGCAAAGCGATGCCTGCGGATTCCCCATAGTGCGTACCATTATAATGATATACAGGCCTTTAGGAAAGCCCCCGCCGGACGGAGCCACGGCTTCAGCATGAAAATAAAAATGCGCTCCCAATTCCTGCCGCCTGTCGCACGATTCGCTTTGCAAATGGCGGCGGGGATTGGAACCCCGCTTCCGCGCATTTTTCATGCTGAATCCCGTTTTCCTTCAGTTATAGAAAAAAACTTCTATGATATAAGGAGGCTCTGCCCCTCATATTTTTCAGATAAAATACATTTTTACCGAAGACTCCGTGAGCCGGCGACACGGCTTCAGGCCGAAGGATTCCTGATGGCGCGGACAATCCGCTCCGCAAGCTCGCGCTCCTTCTCCGTCATGGCATCAAGGTCGGCAATGAGCCGCGCGTACCTGCGGAGCTTTGTGCAGCTTGTGGCGGCAGGCTCGTAGCGGCCCTGCTCAAAGCCCGTAACAAGGAATTCGACGCTCACATCGAGCGCTTTTGACAGCTTGAGCGCCTTGTCCGCAGGCGGCATAGATCCTTTTGTCTTGAGGTAGCTGCTTATCGTCCCTTCGTTTATGCCCGTCCTCGCCGAAAGCTCCTTTGTCGTCAGGTTCTTTATCGAAATTGCCTCGCGGAGATTCTCACTGAAGCTCATGATTTCACAGTGTAAGAAAATATTCCTCGCTTTTTCAGAGGACTAGAAATTTATTGCTAAATCGGCTACACTTAGGAAGATTTTACTAACACGAGGCCTCCGATGGACAAAACTTTACAGGAGCGCAGGCTCGAAAGCATCTTTTCCGCGACGCTGCTGGGGATGGCTGCGCTGTGGCTCATGCTCTTTCTCTGCGGCCGCAACTCGACGATGTCCCTGCTTTTCTATAATCAGCTCAGCGACCTCTGGGCGGATTTCTTCAACCCTCTGCGCTATGTGAGCGGCAGGGACGTCTATTTCAACGAGACCAACGGGCTGGGGGAAAAAGAATACCTGCCGCTTGTCTATATGCTCTTCTACCCGTTCTCACGGCTTGAAGAGTACGGGACGATGACATTGCAGGACTGCTGGCACTCGAACCTGTCGCTGATTTCCTGCAACCTCTACCTGCTTATCAACGTGTTCCTTCTCTTCCATTCCCTGCAGGCGCTCTGCAAACGCTATGCGGTCAACGGGAACGTCATATTCGCCCTGTTCTGCTCCAATATCATGCTGTTCTCCGTGGAGCGGGCAAACATCGTCTTTCTTTCCGCAGCGGCGCTGAATTATTTCCTTGCCTTCTACGACGCAGCGGACAAAAAGCTGCGGATTTTCGCAAGCGTCGCCCTCGCCGTCTCCGCAACAGTAAAGATTTTTCCGGTGCTGTTCATCGCGCTCTATATCCCCAGAAAGATGACAAAAGAATTCTGCGTGACCGTGGCGGCAGGGCTCCTCCTCTCATTCCTTCCGTTCCTCTTTTTCAAGCACGGCTCCCTCACGCGCTGGCAGGAACTGGAGCTCCTGCTTTTTGCATTCCTGTATCTGCCGGGCACAAACAGGAGCTATGTCGGCCTCTACCTCTTCCCGCTGGTGATAGTATTCTTTGCAAGCCAGAAAGAGCGCCCCGCCAGGGAGAATGCCATGCTGGCAGGCCTCATGCTCATCGCCTTCAGCCCGCTTGAATTTCTCCGGCCGGGGCAGAACCTCACCCTCCATAAATTCATATTCCTGGCGATAGGTATCTATGGGATTGCTGTGCGGATACGGGAGCTGGCAAAAGAGCGGCGGGGCGCGGGCAGGCAGGCGGAACAGCTGCCCGGCCGCAAGGACACGCTATGAAGCTGTCGGTCTGTATTCCCGTATATAATGGCGGGGCTTCCGTCGGCGAGCTTGTCCGGGAAGTGCAGAAAGCACTCTGCCATCTTGAGCTTGAGATTGTCATGGTGAACGACGGCAGCCGCGACAACAGCGCCGAAATCTGCAGAGGACTCGCGGAGCAGTACGCAAACATCCGTTTTCTGGACTTGCGCCGGAATTTCGGCGAGCACAACGCGGTCATGTGCGCGCTCAACTACTGTACGGGCGACTATGCCGCAATCATTGACGATGACCTTCAGAACCCGCCCGGCGAAATCCTGAAACTGCTGGAAGAGGCAGCCAAAGGCTACGATGTCGTCTACGCGAAATACCACAAGAAACAAGATCCGCTCTTCAGGAACATCGGGAGCAAGTTCAACGATATCTTCGCGACATGGCTCATCGGGAAGCCGAAAGATTTATACCTGAGCTCGTTCAAGATTATCAGCCGGGCAGCGATAGATGAAATCATCAGGTACAAAGGGCCGTTCCCGTATATAGACGGCCTGATTCTCCGCAGCACCGCCAGCTACAGCTCGGTATTCGTGGAGCACTGCCCGCGCAGGGAAGGCCGGTCGAACTATACGCTCGCACGCCTGCTGCACCTCTGGCTGAGCATGTTCGTCAATTTCTCCATAAAGCCCATGAGATTCATAGCGGGAACTGGCTTTTTTATCATGCTGGCATCGCTTGCCTGCATGATTTATTTCTCCGTCGACAAAATCCTGCACCCTGACGTCGAGAGCGGCTGGACATCGCTGGCAGTGCTCATCCTGTTTTTCGGCGGCATGCAGACATTTTTCCTAGGGCTCATAGGCGAATATGTCGGCAAGAATTATCTTGACCAGAACGGGACTCCCCAATTCTCCGTAAAAGCATCATACGGCATCGGCGGGGAGGAAAAGCAATGAAGGGAACAAAGAACATAGTCCCTGTCCTGTCCATGCATGCCGCATTCCTCGTCTACAGCCTTTATCCCCTCATCGGGAAATATGCGGCGCGCAACAGATTTCTTTCCTTGCCGTTTATGCTGCTGGCCAGCGCGGCCGGCGCACTGCTCTGCATCTACGCCGTGCTCTGGCAGCAGGTTCTGAAGCATGTGCCGCTTGCGACGGCCATCGCGAGCAAAAGCATCACGATTGTCTGGGAGATGGTGTTCGGGCGTTTGTGCTTCGGGGAGGAGATTTCTCCAAAAATGCTGGCGGGAACCGCCCTCATCGTCATAGGAATTTTTGTGCTGAACAGGGACGGCGAGCAATGACACGCTCTGTCGCCCTGCTGTTCCTCTCGGCATTCATCTCGTCGCTTTCCCAAGTGCTGCTCAAGAAATCCAGCCTCAGGGGGCACAAATCCATTGCCGGGGAATACCTGAATCCGCTGGTGCTTTGTGCCTACGCGATTTTTAGCGTTGCGGTACTGCTCGATTTGCTGGCGCTCAGGCACGTTCCCCTTTCCTTCGTGCCCGTCGCGGAGGCCTCAGGCTACCTCTTTGCGCTCCTGTCTGGCAAGCTCTTTTTCGGGGAATCCTTTCCGGCGCGGAAAGTCATCGCGCTGTCCCTCATTCTGGCAGGAATCGCCGTCTTTATGCTCTGATCGCCCACGGAATTCAGCATGGAAAACAAAACGCGCTCCCGGAATCAGATACCATTCCCGCCG
>DGUD01000035.1 GCA_002393865.1 Treponema sp. UBA4319 | reverse complement strand
AAGGTTAACATGCGGCGCACAAAAAGTCAATGGGACCCGGATGCGCTGCCAGGGCTTCAGCATGAGATGTATTTTATCTGAAGACGGACGCGGTAGTGGAAAATCATGTAAACTGTTTTAAGATGATTTTCTTTTTTATGCTACAAAAGCCAAGGATCCAACATAAAAAATGCGCGGAAGCGGAAAAACACCCGGGCTGCCATTTGCAAAGCGAAGCGTGCAACAGGCAGTCCGGGTGTTTTTCCGCTGGGAGCGCATTTTTGTTTTCATGCTGAAGCCCTGCATCCGCGGCAAGTTCCGTATACTTTTGCGCTTTTCTTTGTTATGATACAGGGGAGCAGCTGCCCGAAACACAGACAAGTCTTGAGACAGCCGGAGGAATCTTTTGCGCACGCAGAGCCAGATTCAAACGTCCGTCAGTTTTGAAAGCGGCTCCTCAGTTTGAGAAGAAGTCCGGGAGGAACGACATGAGAAATTTCTACCTGCCGCTGGTGGCAGTGCTGCTTTCCGCCGCCACGGCCAGCGCCCAGCCGGCACCAGCGGGAAAGACCATGGCAAAGCTGCTGTACCAAGGGCACGGAAGCATCCGCATCGTATCGGCAAAGGGACTGGTCATCTACGTTGACCCCTATGCGGGCACAGGCTACGATGTACCCGCCGATTTTATCCTCGTGACGCACGAGCATTACGACCACAACAAGGTCGGCATCGTGGCAAAGGAAGCCGGCTGCCGCATATTCAGGGCAAAGCATTTCCTTTCCGGGGGAAAGTACGGGGAAGTCACGCTCGACGGCATACGCATACAGGCGGTTCCCGCGTACAACAAAAACCACAAGGCAAGCGAATGCGTCGGCTACCTCATAACGCTGGAGAACAATATCACGATTTACTGCGCCGGGGATACGTCCCGCACAGATTATATGGAAGAAACGCTCTCAAAGCAGCACATTGACTATGCGCTGCTCCCCTGCGACGGCGTATACAACATGGATGCGGCGGAAGCCGCGCACTGCGCGGACATCATCGGCGCATGCTGCTCCATCCCCATCCACACAAAGCCCGGCGTGCTTTTCTCGCCAAAAGTGGCGGCGCTCTTTGACACGACAAGCGCCCTCATCATGCAGCCCGGCGAGGAAATCGACCTGCTCCCGCAGACAAAAGACTAGCGGGGCTTCCCTGCCCGGCGCGAATAAAAAAATCCCCCTGTGCCTATCACAGGGGGGATCCAGGAGCAGAACAGCGCGATACTATTCCGTCAGAATCTTGATGACCTCAGACTCGTCCTGCGTGTCAAGAATCTGGGCGCGCTTGTCCGCAGACTTGAACAGCAAGCTCACTTCCGCCAAAAACTGAAGGTGCGGGCCGGTCTTGCTTACCGGAGACAGCGTCATGATAAAGATACGGCACGGCTCCTGATCGAGGCTGTCAAAATCGACAGGATTGTCGGAAATACCGATACAGGCGACAAGGTCAGACACCGTGTCTGTCTTGCCGTGAGGAATTGCGATGCCATGCTTCATGCCGGTAGACATCTTGCGCTCGCGGTCAAGCACGCACTCCTTTGCAGAGGTTTTATCAGTGACCTTACCAGCCTTTACGAGAACGTCGAGCAACTCGTCAATAATTTCTTCTTTTGTAGTCCCCTTCAGATGAAGCTCTACAGTGTCGGGTGTTAATACAGTTCTTAAGTCCATAGTTCTAATATTATGTTTAGTTTCAAAGTTTGTCAAGGAAAAAAGACCGTTTTCGGCAAATTTACAGCCCGGCCTGACGCACAGAAAACACGGTTCCGGCAAGAAAAGCGCGGATGCGGAAAGCCTGAGGAAGAGGATTTCCAAACTGCTCTATTGTTTTTTCTTATTTTCTTCTATATAATATTTTTCAGATATGGACAATACACAGAAATTACTTTCCGACATCGACAGGCTGAAAAAGCAGTACCGCGCGGAGCACAACAATGCCTACGACGGCGAGGCTGTCTGCAAGAAGATAAACAACCTCTTTGCGAACAACAACCGCTTTCTCGGCGACATTGCGGCGCTCTTTACCGATTACTGGTTCAACACGTATATCGCGACGAGCCCCGACATCAAGAACGAGCCGACCGCCGAGAACCTTGACCGGCTGGCAGCGATGCAGTCCCTGCTGGAAGGGGAGACAGAGGGCACGGACTGTCTGACCGATTCCGACTGGCACGAGCTGTGCGAGCTGGTGAACGAGGATGCGGCCGAGCTGCCGCTCGACGCACTGAACAACATGATGGCCATCTTCGTGGACAAGCAGTCGCTCTAAGATGTGCCGGCACTTCTACGAATCGTGCTCACAGTGCCCGCGTTCCTGCGGGGCAGCCCGGAACAAAGCTGTGCCCGGCGCCTGCGGGGAAGCCGGGGAGCTGCGGGCGGCGGCGGCATGCCTGCATTTCGGGGAAGAGCCGCCGCTTACCGTGTACGGCGGCAGCGGCACGATTTTCTTTACCGGATGCACGCTGCGCTGCGCCTTCTGCCAGAATTACCAGATTTCCCAGCAGGGCATGGGTGCGGTACTCTCGCAGGACACATTCACTTCAATTTGCCTTAAATTGCAAGAAGCAGGCGCAGAGAACATCAACCTTGTCACCGGAAGCCACCACATTCCTCTGATTGCCGCCTGCATCCGCGAGGCAAAGGCTGGCGGCGTGCGCATCCCCTTTGCGTGGAATTCCAGCGCCTACGAGTCCACGGAGATGCTGGAGCTCCTGCGCGGCCTTGTGGACATCTGGCTTCCCGACCTGAAGACGCTCAACCCGATGATGAGCGGCAGGCTCTTCGGGGCGCAGGACTATCCGGGCGTCGCAAAGCGGGCGCTGCGCTGGATGCTGGAGGCCTCGTCCCTCAGGACTGAAGAAGTGCGCAAGGACGGGCAGGCGCGCGAAAAAATGCTGTCAGGCGTCATCATCCGCCACCTCTTCCTGCCGGGGCGCATGGGCGACACCGTCCTGACGCTCGACTGGCTCAAACAGCACGCTGACGGCAAGGCATGCATCTCGCTCATGTCGCAGTACACGCCGGTTCCCTTTACGGGGAGCAAGGAAGAATGCGCCGCACGCGCACAAGCGCTCACCGCGTTCCAGAACCGCCTTGTGGACAGCTGCGAGGACATGGAGCTCCGGCACCTCATCGACAGCTACGAATTCGACTACCTTTTCTACCAGGATTTGAGCGACGATACCAGCTGGCTGCCGGACTTCAGGCGGACGCAGCCCTTCAACAACGCGCTCGCACGCCCGGTCTGGCATTGGAGCACAGGCTTCCTCGGCTGAACGGCGGCTCAAGCCACAATGCAGCTTCTGCAGCCGCACTATTATATATTTAATCTTAAATATTATTTTTTTCGCTTTTTTATGAAAAAAGACTTTTCTTATTCCTAATCTATGGTATAATAGAATTAAATTAGGTTTAATATGGAAGAAAAAACAGGTGTTGTGGTCCCGCTTTCCGCCCTGTACACAAAAGACTGTGCGGCGGTCGGCGATTTTCTGGCACTGAAAGACTTTGCGGACTTTGCGGAGAAGTGCGGCTTCAGTGTAATCCAATTGCTGCCGGTGAACGACACCGGAACCCAGTCCTCTCCCTACAGCGGTCTGTCGGCCTTCGCGCTGCACCCGCTGTACATCCGTATCGATGCCCTGCCGGAATTTGCCGAGGCCTTCAAGGCCGACCGCCAGTTTGCGGGTGCCTACCGCAGCTTCGTAAAGGAATTCAAGTACAAGCGCCGCTTTGATTACGACGCGGTGCTCGGAGAGAAGCTCCGCCTGCTGCACCTGCTCTACGCCGCCATCGAAAAGAAGCTTTCCGCCGGGGCAAAAAAGGCTGCCCAGAACGTAAAGGTCGTCAGCGCGGCAGGCAGCGGGAACTTTGCCGACCAGTTCCAGCAGGAGCTGGCGGAATTTGTGCGGGACAACAGCTGGGTCACCATATACGCGGTCTACAAGAACCTTAAAGACGCCGCCATGCAGGCCTCATGGAAGGAATGGGACGAATCCTTCCGCAGCTTCAGCCGCAAGCAGATTCAGACGCGCTGGAACAACCGCGCGCTCAAATCCAGCCACAATTTCTTTGTCTGGTGCCAGATGCGCGCCGCGCAGCAGTTCAAGGAGGCGGCGGATTACGTCCGGGCAAAAGGCATAACGCTCAAGGGCGACATCCCCATCCTCATGAACGAGGACAGCGCCGACTGCTGGGGGTGGCCGGAATTCTTCAACCAGAACCTGCGGGCAGGCGCGCCGCCGGACGGAGAAAACCCGCTGGGGCAGAACTGGGGCTTCCCCACGTACAACTGGGAATCCATCGCCGCGGACGGCTACACATGGTGGAAGCACCGCGTGCAGGCGGCAGCACAATACTACGACGCATTCCGCATAGACCACATCCTCGGCTTCTTCAGAATCTGGGCCGTTCCCGCCAGAGAGCGCACCGCGTTCCTCGGCCACACCGCGCCCTGCGCGACATTCACGCGCGCGCAGCTCCACGGGATAGGCTTTGACGACGGCAGAATCCACTGGATAGCGGAGCCGCACATCCCCACAAAGCTCATCGAGGACATCACATGGAACCACGACGAGGCCGTCGCCGACCTCTCGCTCGTCTGCGACAGGCTCGGCAGCGAGGAACTGTGGAATTTCAAGAAAAGCATACAGTGTGACTCGGACATCTACGCGCAGACCTTCTGCGACGACGCGGCAAAGGACGGACGCGTCAAAGACGCTCTCGCGGAAAAGTGGCGCGACCGTATGCTGATAGAGCTCCAGGAAGACAGCTTCGTATTCGTCTATTCCTACAAGGCGGCATCTGCATGGGGTACGCTCAGCGGCGAGGAGCAGGAAAAGCTCGGACGCCTCCACGATGAGATTGCGGCAAAGGAGGACGCGCTGTGGAAGCAGCAGGCGCTCTCCGTGCTCACGCCCATCTGCGCGGCAAGCAAAATGACGGCGTGCGCGGAAGACCTCGGCGTAAGCCTTGCCTGCATGCCCGACGTCCTCAAGGAGCTCTCAATCCTTTCGCTCAAGGTCGTGCGCTGGACACGGGAATGGGGCAAGGACGGGCAGCCGTACATTCCCTTCGAGGAATACCCCGCGCAGAGCGTCTGCACCACGTCCGTGCACGACAGCCCGACGCTGCGCCAATGGTGGGACAACGAGAAGCAGAGCGCAGAGGCCTTTCTCCGCGCAGTCTCCGCGGATCAGGACGAAGGAGCAAAGGACTCCATGCCGCAGGCAGCGGAGCCTTTCATCGCAAAAACCGCGCAGTTCTGCCTGGAGCAGTCCGCGCGCACGAACAGCGCGTGGTTCGTCAATCCCCTGCAGGACTATCTCTTCCTTGAGCAGAAGTATTTCCTTGCCAGCGCGGACGACGAGCGCATAAATATTCCGGGGAGCGTCAGCTCGTTCAACTGGACATACCGCATCCCCGTGGCTGTGGAGGAGCTCCTGAAGGACGAAATCCTCATTGGAAAAATCAAGGCTGTCGTAGCCATCCACGGCGGCAGCAAAGGAGGCAACGCATGACCGTTTCATACAATGAATTCCACATCAGCCGCTCCATCAGGGATTTGTGCGCATTCAGCAAGGGGCTGTACGCGTCCAGCGGCAATGTCGTCTTTGCGAATTTCAAGGCGGTGCAGGAATTCCAGACAAAACTGAACGCGCTCTTTGACGAGCGGGGGCAGCCGGAGCGCCGGGTCTCCGCAGGCAACCTGAACGCGATGGGGCTTATCGACGAGATTTTCCACTATGTCTGCATGCTGTTCCGCCGAGACAAGGCTCCCGCCGCGTTCACGAACCTGCTGAACGATCTGGACACCTACTTTGGCAAGGAGAAGATAGACACCCTGCTGCGGCAGTTCATGGCGGAATTCCCGCCGGTCGCCGTCTATCAGGGCAAGCAGAGCGCGGACGAATACCTCGCACAGACATGCTTTGACACCGGCACCAGGCAGCAGCGCAGCAACCGGGAGCAGGTGCTGGAGGAGCTCATCCTGCTGCACCTTGCCAACGAGAATCCCGCGTTCCATCCCTTCCAGCTGCTTTTTGACGACGCGAAGCTGTCGCTCAATCCCGACTACATAAAGACGTGGAACCAGATAAAGGCATACTTCATGACGCAGCCGGTGTTCGGTCCCAAGAACAACCACCTCATCAACATGCTCAAGGAGCCGGTCATCGCGTCGCCGACATCGCTCAAAGGGCAGCTGGACTACATCCGCCAGTACTGGAGCGAGCTGCTTGGCGACTGGCTGCGGAGGCTGCTTGAGGGCATAGACACCATCAGCGAGGAGGAGAAGGCAGCGTGGCACCCCACCAACGGCGGTGAGGTCAGCATGGACGCCTATTCCTACGACAACCTGATGCGGGAATACGAGCGCTTCAGCCCTGACCGCGACTGGATGCCGAAAGTCGTGCTCATGGCAAAGACGGTGCTCGTCTGGCTCTACCAGCTTTCCAAAAAGTACGGGCGCGACATCACCCGGCTTGACCAGATTCCGGACGAGGAGCTGGACATACTGCGGAACGAGGGCTTTACCGGTCTCTGGCTCATCGGGCTATGGCAGCGCAGCTATGCGAGCCGCCGCATCAAGCAGATAAACGGCAACCCGGAAGCAGCCGCGTCCGCATACAGCCTCTTTGACTACGAGATTGCCGACAACCTCGGCGGCTGGGACGCGCTCATCAACCTGCGAAAGCGCTGCTGGCAGCGCGGCATCCGCCTTGCGAGCGACATGGTTCCGAACCACACCGGCATGGACGGCCGCTGGGTCATCGAGCACCCCGACTACTTCATCAGCTCAAGGGACTGCCCCTTCCCCGGATACTCATTCAGCGGCGAGAACCTGAGCCAGGACGGGCGCGTCTCTATCTTCCTGGAGGATCACTACTATTCCAAGAGCGACTGCGCCGTCTGCTTCAAGCGCGTGGACAACCAGACGGGAGACGTCACGTACATCTACCACGGCAACGACGGCACGGGCATGCCGTGGAACGACACCGCGCAGATAGACTTCCTGAACCCCACGGCGCGCGAAGCCGTCATGCAGCAGATTATGAAGGTGGCCGCAAACTTCCCCATCATACGCTTTGACGCGGCAATGGTGCTCGCAAAGAAGCACATCCGCCGACTCTGGTACCCGGAGCCGGGGCATGGCGGCGACATCGCGAGCCGAAGCCGCTCCGCGCTTTCCTCCGACGAATTCGAGAAGCGCATTCCCAACGAATTCTGGCGCGAAGTAGTAGACCGCTGCGCGCAGGACATGCCGGACACCCTGCTGCTGGCAGAGGCATTCTGGATGATGGAGGGCTACTTTACCCGCACGCTCGGCATGCACCGCGTCTACAACTCAGCCTTCATGAACATGCTCAAGAAGGAGGAGAACCAGAAGTACCGCGACACGGTCAAGAACACGATTAAGTTCGACCCGCAGATTCTCAAGCGCTTCGTCAACTTCATGAACAACCCGGAC
>DGUD01000049.1 GCA_002393865.1 Treponema sp. UBA4319 | reverse complement strand
CATAACCCGGAGGCCGTAGGTTCGAGTCCTACCCCAGCTAACAAAACAAAATCTGATGTTTCGCAAGAAAAGCTTAGCATGGAAGCGCAATCCAGTTCCACGCTAAGCTTTTTTTATGCCCGATGCACAAGGGGGATTCCATGGTAAGAAAAAAACACATTGAGACCCGACGCCTGATTTTGCGGCCGTGGGAAGAAAGCGACGCAGAAAGCCTGTACGAATATGCAAGCAACCCTGCCGTCGGCCCGGTTGCGGGCTGGCCGCCACACAAGAGCGTGGAGGAAAGCCGGGATATCATCAGAAACGTGCTGAACGGCCCCGAAGCCTATGCACTATGCCTGAAAGCCGACGGCAGGGCAATCGGCGCGATTGAGCTCAAGCTGAACGGGCACAGCGACCTGGCCGAACGCGACGACGAGTGCGAGCTGGGCTACTGGCTGGGGCAGCCATTCTGGGGACAGGGGCTCATGCCGGAGGCGGCGCGGGAACTGCTCCGCCACGCCTTTGAGGACTGCGGCATGGCGAAGGTCTGGTGCGGCTACTACGACGGCAACGATAAATCCCGGCGTGTGCAGGAAAAATGCGGCTTCGTGTACCAGTGGACGATTCGGGACGTAGACGTGCCGCTCATGCACGAAAAGCGGACGGGGCACGTGAGCTGCCTGACGAAGGAGGCTTGGCTTGCTGCCGCACGGAAAGACCCGGTGGCACACGGGGCTGTCCTGCCTGACGGAAAAAGTGCGGAGGAGTAAGCCATGACGGGCAGGATGCAGTTCGGCATGCCGACGCTTATCGAAAACAGGACGCTGGAGGAGAACATTGAGCTGTGCGCGCGGCTGGGCCTGCGCTTCATCGAGCTGAACATGAACTTCCCGGAATACCAGCTGGAGGCCCTTGAGCAGACGGACTGCCTCATTCGGGCGGCTGAACGCAAGGGAATCTACTACACGATACACCTTGACGAGAACCTCAACATCGCCGACTTCAACATGCTCGTTTCGATCGCGTACCGTGAGACGGTCAGGCGGACAATCGCCGTGGCAAAAAAGCTCGTCTGCCTGCGGGACAAGTACGGGGACAAAAGCCAGCCGCTCACGCTGAACATGCACATGAACCACGGCATCTACATCACGCTTCCCGACCGGAAAGTGCGGATGTACGAGCGCGACTTTTCCAGCTACATGACGTCATACCGGACATTCCGCGACAGATGCGAGGAATGGATAGGGGATGCGGACCTGCGGATTGTCATTGAGAACACGGACGGCTTCAAGGATTACGAGAAAGAAGCGATAGCATACCTGCTTGCAAGCCCCTGCTTCGGCCTGACCTGGGACATCGGGCATTCCAAGGCGGCCGAGGAAACGGACGTCCCCTTCATCATGGCGAACCGGGAAAAGCTCTGCCACTTCCACATCCACGACGGGACGGAAAAGCCGCCCCGGAACCACCTCGCCCTCGGTGACGGCGGGATAGACCTTGCGGCCCGGCTCAAGCTGGCGGAAGAACGGAATGCGCGCTGCGTGCTTGAGACCAAGACGGTTGCCGCGCTGGAGCAGTCCGTCGCGTATGTGGAGGAAAAGCAAAGGTAACAAAGGGAACCCGCCGCGCCTGGAAGAGCTTGCGGGGCTGCTGACGGGCGCGGAAGGACAAAACTGAGCAGGAAATGACAGGAGTGCCCGTCCTGCATGGAGTATACTGGCGGCAGCAAGGACAGGGAGCTGGAACAGATGGAATGGCTTACGAGCATCCGCAAGGCGATTGATTACATGGAAACGCACCTGGAGGAGGACATCACTGCGCAGGATGTCGCCGACCAGGTGTTCATGTCACCTTTCTTCTTTCAGAAGGCCTTCTCGCTGCTGACGGGCTACGGAATCGGGGAATACATCCGGAGCCGCAGGCTGCATCAGGCGGCGATTGACCTGCGGGAGACTGATGATAAGGTAATCGACATTGCCCTTCGCTACTGCTATGAGACGCCGGAGAGCTTCAGCAAGGCCTTTTCCCGCTTCCACGGCGCAAGCCCGTCGCAGGTCCGTGACGGAGCCGCCGGAAAAAGCTTCCTGCCCCTGACAATCACTATTTCCATTCAGGGAGGTAATCGTATGGATTACAAAATCACGCCCATGCCGGCATTCAAGGTCATCGGCTTCCAGAGGCTCTTTGACACCGAGACCGCGTACCAGGAAATTCCGAAGTTCTGGAACGAGGTTTCAGGAAAGTACATGAAGGCGCTGTGGGAAGGAAAGTCCCCCGCGAATCCTGCCGAGCAGGCCGTCATGGACAACTGCATCGGCGAGTACGGCATCAGCATCGATGATGCCGGCGGCGGCAAGTTCCGTTACCTTATCGCGGGGAAGTACAAGGGCGGCGATGTGCCTGAGGGCATGACCGTCCACGAGTTCCCCCGGAATGACTGGGCGGTATTCGACTGCAGGGGGCCGCTCCCCGGCGCGCTCCAGAGCGTGAACACGAGGATTTTCAAGGAATGGATTCCCGGCAATCCCGACTACGAGGTTGCCGCCTATGCGAGCGTGGAATGGTATGATGGCCCCGGCGACACGAGCGCCCCTGATTACCACAGCGCGGTCTGGATTCCCGTGCGCAAGAAGCAGGCCTGAGCCCGGGGCCGCTCTTTCTGTGGCGCCGGTACGGTGCGCGGGCAGCCTCTGCGTGCTGCCTGCATGCACGCACCGCGCTTTCCCGCGGCGCCGCGTCTCCCTAGAGTGCTTTTACCAGTTCCCGGCAGAGCATCACGAGGTTGAAGCGGATTCCCCCTCGGGTGTTCCAGCCCCGGTGGTTCCATTCCTCCGAGGCAACGTCGTCGCCGCCGTAGATGAGCGCGCCGTAGTCAAAGCCTCGGAACTGGGCGACGGCGATGCAGCCGGCCTGCTCCATCTCCACGATTTTGGCGCCCTCGCTTTTGCGGAGCTCCACTTTCTCCGCAGTCTCGCGGAAGAGGGCGTCGGTCGTCCAGGTGAGCCCGCGGAGGAAGGGGATGCCGTGCCCTGCAAGATAGGCGGCAATCTTGTCGGTCACCACGGGGTCGGTATAAATGACGCGGGAAGGCGCAATGTAGTGGTAGGAGAAGCCTTCGTCGCGGATCGCACCGTCAACGAGGAGGAGCTGGCCCACCTTGATATTCCGGTCAAGCACGCCGCCGCCACCGCAGAACATCACCTTTGTTACTCCGAACGCGTTGAACAGGTCAAGGTTTCCCCCGCAGGCGGGGCCGCCCACCTGCCCCAGCACAATCAGCACGTCCGGCTCCTTTACAAAACGGTAGATTGTAAACGGATTCTCGCCGCCAATGTCGTGGTAGGGCTCTATATCCCCTTCAGCCATGAGTTTTTTCATGACGTCGGGAAAGAAGGTGATTATCATCCGATGCGCGTCGAACGGCTCTCCGGCAAGTGCCGCCGGGTTCAGCTTCGCGACCGCTTCCGTGTCAAATTCCAGAATGGGAAAATCGTTCCTTGCAATCATACGAAGACAGGCTAACAGCTTTTGCAGCCTTCGTCCAGAGCCTCATCCTGTTCGCCAGAAGTCCGTGGGGGCGCCGCGCTTCCTGCTATTCCTGCCGCACGGTTTTCCTGCTTGCACATCCGCCGCAAATCCTGTAGCATTTGTTTTGATGAAACGACGATGTGTTTTAGTCCCGGCCGCTGTGGCCGGCCTCCTGCTGCCCAGCGCGGCAGTGGCGGTCCTGCTTTCCCCTAGCTCCGGGAAGCCGGCCGCGTGCCAGAGAGCCAGTTTCAAGAACCACATCGCACTACGATTTTTGAGGTACATTCCGAAGGACATTCAGAACCCGTCCGGGTTCAGAACGTTCCTTCGTAGGACAGGTATATGAAATTTCTGATTCTGAACGGAAGCCCGCGGAAAAACGGCAAGGTCTCGCGCATGCTCCATCTGATTGAAGAAGCGCTTGTTGCTGACGGCAATAGCGCCGAATTCTTCGATGTCGCGTCCCTCACATTCAAGGCCTGCACGGGCTGCATGGCGTGCCGCTCAAAGAAAAGCTGCGTGCTCCCGCAGGATGACGCGCATACAATCGCCCGGAAGATACAGGAATGTGACGGTATTATCGTGGGAAGCCCCGTCTACTGGGGCAACATAAACGGCCAGCTCAAATGCCTGTTCGACCGGATGGTAGGCGTGATGATGGGGGAGTCCGCGCACGGGATGCCCATCCCGCTCCACAAAGGCAAAAAGGCCGCAATCGTCACGAGCTGTACGACGCCGTTCCCGTTCAATATCCTTGCCGGGCAGACGACAAAGGCCGAGCGCGCGCTCACAGAGATTCTCTCGTACTCAGGATTCAAGCTCCGTGCGAAGCTACGCCTCGCAGGCACAAAAGGAATGAAAGAGCTGCCACCGGGGATACGCAATGCGGCAAAAAAAGCCGCCACGGCTCTCCGCTAGGCTTCCGGGCTTGCAAAGACCGCGTAAGGAGATGCCGGGAGCGCATTTTTTGTTTTCATGCCGAAGCCCGCTGCGGCCGGGCTCACGGAAATCAGTTTTGTGTTCCGCGTTGCCTCCAGCAGAGGAAACGGCATGAAAAACGAGCCGCCGCGGACTGAGCTCAGGGCTTCAGCATGAGATGTAT
>DGUD01000048.1 GCA_002393865.1 Treponema sp. UBA4319 | reverse complement strand
GGACGGTGCAGGGAGACTGGAAATTCGACAAGAAATACTGGCCTGACCCCAAGGCAATGGTGGAAGAGCTGCATTCCATGGGAATCAAGGTTATCGTGTCGGTGTGGCCGTCTGTTGACCGCAAGAGCGAGAACTTCTACCCGATGATGGAGCGCGGGCTGCTGATTCGCACGGAGCGCGGCGCGGCGCAGACCTACGACTATCAGGGCGACTGCGTGGAAATCGACCCCTTCAACCCGGAGACACGCAAATATGTCTGGGAAGTCTGCAAGAAAAACTACTATGACTTTGGCATAGACGCGTTCTGGCTGGACAACTCCGAGCCGGACTACGGCGTCTACGACTTTGAGCAGTACCGCTACATGGAAGGCCCGGCGCTGACATGCAGCAACATCTACCCGCAGCTCTACAGCCGCATCTTCTTTGACGAGATGAAGAAGCAGGGCGACGGCACGGTGGTGAACCTGCTGCGCTGCGCGTGGGCTGGCAGCCAGAAGTACGGCAACGTGGTCTGGTCGGGCGATGTGCCCAGCACCTTTGAGGCATTCTACGACCAGCTGCAGGCAGGGCTGAACATGGGGCTCGCGGGCATTCCCTGGTGGACGACCGACACCGGCGGATTCATGACCGACGACGTGAACGACCCCGACTTCCGCCAGCTGCTTATCCGCTGGTACGAATTCTCCGTGTATTCGCCGGTGCTCCGCATGCACGGCGACCGCGGCCCGTACAATATTCCCGCGCTGGACGACCGCGACTGGGGCGGCGGCTACCTGCACACAGGGCAGCCGAACGAGCTGTGGAGCTACGGAGAGGACAACTACCGCATCATGAAGAAATATTACGACATCCGCGTGTCGCTCCGCAGTTACATCAAGGAATTGTACGAGGAAGCATCCGCAAACGGCTCGCCGCTTATCCGCACGATGTTCTACGAATTCCCGGAGGACAGCAAGTGCTGGGAGCTGCAGGATCAGTACATGTTCGGCAGCAAGTACCTTGTGGCGCCGATTTTTGCCCTGAACCAGTTCGAGCGCGACGTCTACCTGCCGCAAGGCAGCTGGCGCGATACCCGCGACGGCAAGGAATACAAGGGCGGCTGCACCATCCGCACAAACGCGCCCCTTGACGCGATGCCGGTATTCGAAAAAATCTGATTCGCGCGGAAAACATGCACCCCGTGCAGCAGGCTCCAGGCGGTCTGCGGCGGGGTGCGCCGCTTTGCCTGCTGATGCCGATGGCGGCAGAGGCGCACAGCAGACAAAGCCAGCAGCACAGTGTGCCCGTACCGCGCCGTAGCCGCAAGACAGTCTCAAGCTATGCGGGCTTCAGCCGCCTGTTCCATCCCTCCCCGCGCAAAACAGATTCCCGTGCCCGGTTCCTCCGATGCACTCGATTTTTTATCCCGAATACGCTATGCTGCAAGCAAGGCCGCTTCCTTACGCCACAATCCGGGAGCCGCCCAAAGGAGCTTACAGTGACAGAACAGACAAGCAGCCAGGACGCCTACCGCATGCCGCTGCCACCCGCCACGACGCTGGCCGTTTACAAAGGCAGAACTTCTGTCTTTACGAGCAGCGGCAAATGGCTGCATCCGCTCTTTGAGCTTGAGCAGGAGATGCGCAAAGGAACGCTCCCGCCAGCAGCGGAGCTTTCCCTGCATGACTCGGCAATCGGCAAGGCTGCGGCAGTGCTCATCCTGCGCATGGGCATACGCCGGATTCACACAGACCTCGCGAGCAGCCTTGCCGTCTCCTATATTCAGGACACAAACAAACTGCTTCCTCCCGGCGGACAGGCAGAATTCTCCTACACGCACCTTGTGGACAGGCTCCTGTGCGCGACGGAAGCGCAGCTTGCCCCCCTGAGCGACAGCGACACAATGTACTTTTTGCTGCGGCAGCGCGCCCAGCTGGTCTGCGGGACAGACGTCTGCGTGCAGAACCTGAGCGCGCCATTCGGCAAGATACACAATCTCTCGTTCAGCCTTAAGCCGGGCGCCCATCTTATGGTGCTGGGAGAGAACGGAGCGGGAAAAACGACGCTGCTCAGGATGCTCGCGGGCATAACGGAGCCGCGATCCGGCAGCATAACGATAGGCGGAAAACAAATCCGGGAACTTCCCCAATACACCATCGGCTACATTCCCCAGCAGACGGACACCGTGGGCGTAAGTCTTTCCACGGAAGAAGTGGCGGGGCTCGGCATTCCTCCGGGCACCCCTGCCTCCGAGCGCAAGGAGCTCGTAAAAAGCGCGCTGGAGCGCACATCCAGCCTGCACCTGCTGGACAGGAGCTTCGCGAGCCTGAGCGGCGGCGAAAAGCAGAAAGTCTCCATCTCGCGCTGCCTTGCCCAGCACGCGAGGCTGCTGCTGCTTGACGAGCCGACCTCCGCGCTCGACGAGGAGAACCGGCGCATGGTGACGGACATACTGCGCTCGCTCACGGTAACAGAGATTCCGACCATCATCACGGTGACGCATGACAGGGAGCTGGCCGCGCTGCGCGGCTGGGAAGTCATGCAGCTTGGGGAGCAGGACTGATGGCAGAGCTCTTCCAGCTGTTCACGCTCGCACCCGTAGCACGGGGGCTTGTGGCAATGATGATTGCGGGCGCAGGATTTCCGCTCTGCGGGGTCATGGTCGTGCGGCTCGACCTTATTCCGCTCCGCTACATGATGATGCACGGCGTCATCCTCGGCGGCGCCATTGCGCTTGCGGCCGGGCTGCCGCTGGTTCCGGCTGTCGTCGCGGTAAACGCGCTGATGGTAGGCATCATGCTCGTTTTTTCGGAAGGAAGCATGCAGGGCTTTGGCGGCGCAAGCGCGGCCACCATGGTGCTCAGCATGGCGCTGGCATCCGTCATCACCCATGTGTGCGACGTGCCCGCAAAGGACACGCTCAGCCTCCTGTGGGGCAGCCCGTTCACGCTTTCCGTGCAGGACATCGCCATACTGATTGCGCTCGCCGCAATGCTCATCCTGTACATCGGCCTCAACTTCCAGAACATCCTTGCACTGTTTTTCAACCGTGAGACCGCCGCCGCGATGGGCATCAAAGTCACGTTCCATTACACGCTCATGGTGGCAATCGTGGCGCTCACCGTGGCGCTCGCGATGAAACTGCTCGGCGCCTTCCTGATAGACGCGCTGCTCATCCTGCCGGTGCAATGCGCCAGCGCCCACCTGCGCCTTTCGCGGCGGGGAACAAGCGTCCGCAGGCTCTTTGCCGCAGGCAGCGCGTTCGGCCTTCTTTTTTCCTGCGCAGGCTACTGCATCGCCGTCGCAGCCGATTTGCCGCCGGGGGCAAGTATTGCGCTCCTTGCGGGAATCATCTATACTGCATACATCGCAATCCTGCACAAAAAGACCAGACGGCAGGACAGGAGGACACAGGGATGAACGGAAAGAAGAAGCTGGCGATAAGCCTGTTGCTGATTGCGCTCGCCGCAAGCATGGCATCCGCAGCCGGATGGAAAAAAAAGAAGAAGAAGAGCAGCGTGACCGCCTCGACCTCATGGACAGCGGCCTTCGCGGACATAGCGGGCGTAGATTCCGTAAACACGATTGCGCCCGCAAGCATGCGCCATCCCCCGGAATACGAAATCACTGTGGACGACATCCTGACGGTGAACAAGAGCAAAGTGTTCATCTACGCGGGCTTTGAGCGCATGATGCAGACGCTCGGCAGCAACGGGGGAACTTCCTCGGTGCAGATGGTGCAGATTAGCTGCGACAACTCAGTGGCAACCGTTACCGCCAGCGCGGAAAAAATCGCCGCCGTCACCGGCACGCAGGCAAAGATGAAGGAGCGGCTCGCCGAATACACGGATTACATTGCGGCAGCAGCGGCCGATATAGAAAAGAAGGGGCTGAAAGGCGCACGGGTTCTCTGCAACAAGAACCAGATTTACCTTGCGAAAGACCTTGGACTCGACGTCGCAGCGACATTCGGCCCCGGCCCAGTCACGTCAGCACAGATTGCCGACGCGCAGGCAGGCGGCTACGCGTTCATCATAGACAACGTGCATAACCCCGTCGGACAGCCGCTCGCGGAAGTCGCCCCGGACGCGGCATACATAATCTGGCGGAATTTCCCGGAGGAAACCGGGCGCGGCGCCCTGCTTACGGTGGTCAAGCAGAACGTCACCCAGCTGGACAAATAAGGCAGGCTCCGCCTGGCTGCGGAACGCCCCCTGCCAGCGCGGCACCCCTAGCCCCCGGCGGAGCAGCGCCGCACAAAAAAGCCCCGGCAGCATACCGGGGCTTTCGCTTTTATCTGCGCGGGAACAACGCAGCCCGCCGCAAGCAGCAGGCGCACATCACCATACGCAGGCTCAGACCGTAAAGCGGCTCACCGCCTCAGACAAGGAGCCGACGGAGCGCTGGGCAGTGTCGGATATGCTGGCAATGGCCTGAGATGTTGAGCTGAGCGACTTTGACGCTTCCTCGCAGGAGCGGATTCCAGAATCGACTTCCGCCTGAATCTCCGAGAGCGACGCACAGTTTTCCGCGACGGCGGCGGTCGCAGAGCTGATGACCTTCGCACTTTCCTTGACGTTCGCGCAGCTCGACTTGATGTCCTCAAGGGAAGAAAGAATCTCCTTTGCCTTTGCCCCCTGCTCGGTCACCGTATGTGACAGCGAAGACATCGTCTGCTCAAAGTTCTTAATCTCGCCAATCGTCCCCTCAAAGGACTTCTCCACATCCAGAGAGGAAGACGAAATCTCGTTGATTTTGCTCTGGATGGACTTGAGCGAGACGCTCGAATCCTTTGCCTGCTTGCTCGTCGTTTCGGCAAGCTTGCGGATTTCATCGGCAACGACGGCAAATCCCTTGCCGCTCTCTCCGGCATGGGCGGCCTCGATAGCCGCGTTCATGGCCAGCAGGTTCGTCTGGCTCGCGACGGAGGAAATGACCGTGTTCATCTCAAGCAGGGCTCCCGATTCGGCCTGTACCTCCTGAATCTGGCTGACCGACTTCTTGAGCGCGTCGGTATTCGCCGAGGAAGAATCCACGATGGAGGCGACCTTGGACGACATGGATTCCGCAGTCTTAGTGATGTCAAAGAAGCGGTTCATCATGTCCTCTATGTTCGCGGAAGAAGCGATGATGAGCTTGTTCTGGGTCGCAATCTCGCCGTCAAGCCCCTTCGTCTTCTGGGAAACCTGGGAGACGGCCTCGTTGACCGCCCCGATGGCCCGGCTCTGGTTGTCGATGCTGCCGTTCACCTCGTTTATGGCAACCTCCGTGGTAGAGACGGAATCATGAATCTCCGAGGAATTGGCTGCCAGCCGCTTGGACACATCCTGAATGTTCGACGCAGAATCCCTGATGATGCTCACGAGGGAACCTATGCTCTCGGAGAAGCTGTTGAAACCCTTGGAAAGCTGGGAAGCCTCCGTCGTCAGGTAGTCGGGATACTTGCGCGTAAAGTCGCCCTTCGCGATGTACTCACAGCCCGCGACCAGCTCGGTAAAGTGGCTCGCCACGCGCTTCGACATAGCAACATCGATTATGATGAACGCGACGATGAGCACGAGCAGGACAAAGAACATGTTGCGCAGAATCATCGTATATGCGGACGTAAAATCGGAGGCGGGACCTTCGGCGACGATGAACCAGTCGGTGTTGCGAATCGGATGTACGCCGTAATAGCGGCCCTTCTCGATGAACGACTTCGCCTCGCCGTTCAGGTAGCTTGACTTCGTGTAGGTGCTGAAGTTCGCGCCGTCGAAGTAATTGTCCTTCATGATGGCGGAAAAATTGTCGCTGGTGATGAACAGGCCGTCCTTCGTGATGATGTGAACCTCGCTGTGCGGAGACAGGTTGATGTCCTTTACAGCCGCGGTCAGCGCGTCAAGCACGATGTCAGCCGCAGAAACGCCGATGAAATTCCCGTTGCCATCAAGCACCCGGTAACTCAGGGTAACGATGATTTTGCCGGTGTTGACGTCGGTAAACGGCTCTGTATAGCAGACCTTCGTCCTGTCGTTGCGCGCGTTCTTGTGCCACAGGCGGCTCTGCATATCAAAATCGGGCGATGCCTCCCAGCCCGTGTGGGAGATAAGCGTGCCGCCATCCCAAATCTGTTCCGCCGTGGCATAGTAGAGCAGCGTATCGTCCATCATATTCTGGCCCATGCTCTGCACGACGGCCTTCATCTGCTCCCGGTTCTCCAAGACGGGTATCACGTTCGCAAGATCCTTGACCAGGTCGTTGTATTCCCCCAGAATACCGACGACCTCCTCGTTCAAAGTCTCCATAGCGGTATCGACGGCGGTGACCGTCGAATGCTTGATAATGGAGAACGTCAGGACTACCATCGAAATGAACAGGAACAGCGTGATAATCAGCATCGTCCCGATAGAACCCGTCAAAACCTCAGCCATCAGCGACATGTGCCGTTTGCGACTCATAAGCCCCCCCATATACGTAAGCTTCAAGATAAAAAAACCTTACTATGTATCGGCAAAAAAGGCAAGCTCCCCCAGCCTGCGGGGAGCAAAAAAAAAGCCTGCGATTACAGCAAAAAAACGCGTTTTGATCCGCGCGGAAGGGGTGCATTCCCCGCCCATCGGGAGAGATAAGGGGATGCGCCCCTGACTGCAATACCTTTTAAGA
>DGUD01000030.1 GCA_002393865.1 Treponema sp. UBA4319 | reverse complement strand
GAGCGCCAGACGACATTCACCACGATGATGAAGATTGCGCTGGATGCGGTGACGCGCTGAGCGGCCTGCCCGCCACGCTTTTGACACGTGCTGATGGCGCGTGCCAGCTGCAAAAATTACAGTAAAATGCACTAAAAAGCTGAATCTTGTAGCAGCTGATTCTTTTCTATGCTATACTGAGCCTGTTCCCGGTGCCCTGCGCGCCGGGGCCAGCTATGCGGTAAGCGGCGCTCTGGGAGCGGCCCACCGCTCGCAGGAATCCCGGAAAAACTTACCGGAGGGGAGTTTTGCGGGATTCCCAATTTGTATACAAAAACGGGGGTTTTGATGAAGCCTACATTGTTGGTTCTTGCTGCTGGTATGGGAAGCCGCTATGGCGGCGTCAAGCAGATTGATGCGGTGGGGATGCACGGCGAATGCCTGCTCGACTATGCTACCTTCGACGCGAGGGAGTGCGGTTTCGGAAAAGTCGTATATGTGATACGGAAAGATATAGAGGCGGATTTCAGGGAGCGGCTCTTTGACCGCGTCGCACGGAATTTTGACGCGGAATATGTGTTCCAGAGCCCTGACGCGCTGCTGAGCGCGGAGGAGCAGGCGCGTGCCGCCGCCCGCACAAAGCCATGGGGAACCATCCACGCGGTGCTCTGCGCGGAGGAGAAGGTGCGCTCCCCCTTTGCCGTCATCAACAGCGACGACTACTACGGGCGGGACGCGTTCCGTACGCTCGGCGGCTATCTGGGCGCGCTTGACCCGCAGGCAACGGAGCACGCGATGGTCGGCTACGTGCTGGGCAACACCATGAGCCGCAGCGGCTCCGTGAGCCGGGGTGTCTGCACCGTAAAGGACGGCTACCTCGATTCCATCGTGGAGAACACCAAAATCAGCTATAAGGGCGACGGTATCGTGAGCGAGCTTGACGGCAAGGAAATCCCGATGAGCGGCAAGGAATGGGTGAGTATGAACCTCTTTGCCTTCAGCCTCAATGCTTTTGGTGAATTCCACCGCTACTGGGACGACTTCAAGAAGACTTCCCTTGACCAGCCCAAGACCGAGGCGCTGCTGCCCGTTGCCGCGAGCGACATCGTGCGCAGGGGGAAAGGCAGCATAAAATTCTTTACGTCCTCAGAGCAGTGGTTCGGCATGACCTATCCGCAGGACAGGGAAATCGTCAAGGCGGAGGTCGCAAAGAAAATTCAGTCCGGCTACTACCCGGAGCACCTGTGGGAGAAATAGAATATGCTTAAATTGAATGCTATCAAGTCCGATAAAATCTGGGGCTACGAGCTCTGGGTGGCCTCTACGCATCCCAACGGCTGCCAGCAGGATTTTTCCTCCTTTGTGGGCGGCGACTACCCGCTGCTCGTCAAGGTTATCCAGGCGAACGAGCGGCTGAGCGTGCAGGTGCATCCCGATGACGAGAAGGCGCAGCTGTACGAGGGCTGCCGCGGCAAAACCGAGTGCTGGTATGTGCTCTCCGCGGATGAGGGCGCCCAGCTGGTCTACGGCATGAACGGCGTGTACACCGCGAGCGAGCTGCGCAAGGCCATACAGGCGAATTCCCTTGAGGACTGCCTGCGCTACGTGTCGGTGCAGCCGGGGGACTTCATCTACATCCCGGCGGGAACCGTCCACGCTATCGGCGGCGGGCTCCGCCTGCTGGAGGTTCAGCAGTCAAGCGACATCACTTACCGCCTGTACGACTGGGGGCGCGGCCGCGAGTGCCACGTAGAGAAGGGGATTGCCTGCATCAAGAATGAGGGCGTGCGCGATGTGCGGCGCTTCCCCGGCGTGTTCTCCTGCCCCTACTTTACGCTGGAGGAGATTTACGTGGAGCAGAGCTACAGCACGCAGATAGGCAAGGCTGCGGGAGCCGCCATCCCCGGCGACACCGTACTCTTTTTCGTGCTGGACGGCAGCGGGAGCTTCAACGGCAGCCCCGCCAAGGCAGAGGATATCTTTGCGGTGGCTCCGGGCGAGACCGTGGAGGCAAGCGGCGACCTGCACATGATGCAGATTACGCCCGCGGAGCCGAGGCACCGGCCTGCGCCTGCCGCCAGAAGCTGAGCCGGGCAGGGGCGCTGCGGCGCGGGCTGTGCCGCAGTCCTGTCCGCACGCGCCGCTGCCCCGGCACTAAGTATCTTTTAAAACAAACTTAATCTGTTTGTACCCTCTTTGTGCCGTTGCCTCGCAAAGACGGCGCCGGACGCTTTGCCGCCTGGGGTGCGCTGGTTTCCGTTGTGTCCTGCCTGTTTTTTTTGACGGCAGGCGGAATTTTATGTATATTTGATATATTATGGCAAACGAAAACTCTATGCTTCCTGCAAAGGAAGAACTTCCGAATAAACTGTACATCATCCCCATCGGGGGGCGCCCCATATTCCCCGGCATATTCACGCCGCTCATGATAAACAACAGCGACGACACCAAGGTCATCGAGGAGGCCTACAAGAACGACGGCTACATCGGCATCGTCATGCTCAAGGACGACGCGGAGAAGCCTTCTCTTGCCGACGTCCACGACGTGGGCACCGTCGCGCGCATCATCAAGAAGATAAACCTGCCGGACGGCGGCGTAAACGCCTTTGTCTCCACGATACACCGCTTCAAGATACGCAAGGCGCTCAATGCCTCCGCGCCCATGGTCGCCGCCGTGGAATATCTGGAGGACGTGGAGGACAATTCCTTCGAGATAAAGGCGCTGACGCGCGCCATCGTGAGCGAGATGAAGGAAATCAGCGAGAACAACCCCATGTTCACCGAGGAGATGCGCCTGAACATGGTGAACATAGACCATCCGGGCAAAATCGCCGACTTCGTGGCCTCCATCCTGAACATCGACAAGGACGAGCAGCAGCAGGTGCTTGAGACGCTCAACGTGCGCGAGCGCATGAACCAGGTGCTCGTCTACATAAAGAAGGAGGAGGAAATCCTCCGTGTGCAGAAAAAAATCCAGAACGAGATAAACGACAAGGTAGAGAAGAACCAGCGGGACTATTTTCTCCGCGAGGAGCTCAAGAGCATACAGGAGGAACTGGGGATTGCCGGGGATACCAAGACCAGCGATTTCCAGAAGTTCAAGGCAAAAATCGATTCCTTCCATTTTACGGGCGAAATCAAGGAGGCCGTGCAGAACGAGCTGGAGAAATTCCAGCTGACCGACCCGCACGACCCGGAGTACAACGCCAGCTGGAGCTACCTTGACCTGATATGCAGTCTGCCGTGGAACGAGCGCCCGGTGGAGAGCTATAGCCTGAGCGGCGCCAAGGAAATCCTTGACAGCGACCATTACGGGCTTGACGACGTAAAGAAGCGAATTCTGGAGCATCTTTCGGTGCGCAAGCTGACGCATGACGGCAAAGGCTCCGTGCTCATTCTTGTGGGGCCGCCGGGCGTGGGCAAGACAAGCGTGGGGCGCTCCATCGCGCGCGCCATGCACAAGGAATTCTTCCGCTTCAGCGTGGGTGGCGAGCACGACGAGAGCAAGATAAAGGGCTTCAGGCGCACGTATATCGGCGCCATGCCCGGCCAGATTATCGCGGGCTTGCGGATAACCAAGTCCAAGTCCCCGGTCTTCATGATAGACGAGGTGGACAAGATGAACGCGAGCGCGCAGGGCGATCCGTCTGCCGCGCTGCTGGAGGTGCTTGACCCTGAGCAGAACGTGAATTTCCGCGACACCTATCTTGATCTGCCGTTCGACCTGAGCAATGTCTTCTTTATCCTGACGGCGAACACGCTGGACACCATCCCTCGCCCCCTGCTTGACCGCGCGGAGATTATAGAGCTCTCCGGCTACATCGACCAGGAGAAAATCGAGATAGCCCGCAAGTACCTGATTCCCAAGAACCTCGCGAAGAACGGCCTGCGCAAGGGGCAGGTCAAGTTCACCAAGGCGGCGCTCAGCCTTATCGCCACCGAGTACGCGCGCGAGGCGGGCGTACGCAACTACGAGAAGTGCATCGACAAAATAACGCGCAAGATTGTGCGCGAGCAGGTGGCCGCCTACGAGGAGAAGAACCCGCCCGTGGCGCTGCCGTCCGTAGAGGAGATGCTCGCCGAAGAGAAGAAGCGCATCAGCTCCACGCGCCGCAGCTCCGCCAAGCTCAGCGAGAAGGAGCGGCAGGAGCAGGCGAAGGCTGAGGAGGATGCCCTGCGCGGCAAGGAGGAGGAGTTCATCGCCCGCCGCGAGGAGCTTGCCTTGGAGGAGGCCGCAAAGATAAAGTCTGCGCTGGGTGAGAAGAGCTTTACCGTGGATATCCCGCAGGTCAGGAGCTACCTTGGCAAGGCCGTCTTTGACGAGAGCCAGATAAAGGCCGCCTCCGTGCCGGGTACGGCGATAGGGCTCGCCTGGACGAGCATGGGCGGCGACACCCTGCTCATCGAGAGCATCGCCTTTGCCTCCAGCAAGGGCGGGCTGCAGCTGACCGGGCAGATGGGCGACGTGATGAAGGAGAGCGCGCAGATTGCGATGAACTGGGCAAAGCAGTACGCCATCGCCCACGGCATGAAGGATTCCGAGTGGTTCGAGAAGAACACCATCCACCTGCATATTCCTGAGGGAGCCACGCCGAAAGACGGGCCTTCCGCGGGCATCACGATGGCGACTACGTTTGTCTCGCTGCTGCGCGGCAAAAAAATCAAGCCGAACCTCGCGATGACGGGCGAGCTGAGCCTGACGGGGCAGGTGCTGCCCATCGGCGGGCTCAGGGAAAAGACCGTCGCCGCGCGCCGCAACAAGATAAAGACCATCATCATCCCCAAGGCGAATGTGCGTGACCTGGACGAGATTCCGGAGCATGTCAAGACCGGCATCAGGTTCATCCCGGTTACGAGCGCCGACGAGGTTATGGAGCTCGTGTTCTGAAGCAGAAAAGAAGGGGACCGCTTTCAAAAGCAGACGGCTTTTGAAGCTGGCGCATGGGGCTGCCGGAAAGGGCAGCCCCGTTTTGTCGGGCGGAATGCCGTATGCCGCTTTAGCGCGTATAGGCGGCGACCGCCTCGCCGATAATCAGCTCCACAGAGCCTTCCGTGATGGAGCGCACGAATCTGAATTCAATCCAGCCGGAAATCTTGTCTTTGGGCAGCAGTACGTCCACTTTTTCCGCCTTCTCGCCCGCAATACCGAATTGCTTGAATTTGTCCGCCTTTGCGTCCGAGACGGAGCCTGTCTGCTCTATGAACGGGTCGTCCTGCCGCAGCGGGATGCAGACCGCGAATTCCTTGGTGCGCTTTATGTTCGCCACCGCCTGATGCGATGGATCCGAGCTGAATATGACCTTTGTCACCGGCTCGTAGTCGAGCGGCATAATCCAGCCGTAGGGGGTCAGGTCGTAGGAATGCTCGCCTTTTGTGGCGACCACGGCGGCAGGCTTTATCATCTTGTAGGCCTGCTGCAAGTCTGTTTCCTTAAAATCATGCATGGGGCTTCCTCCTTGTGCGGAAAAGTATAGCATTATGCTGGGGAATGTGCAAGCTGTGCAGAACATCCGGGCAGAAGGCGCGCTCCCGGAAAAAAGGCGCCCGGCACCGCTGGTTGTAGCGCTATGCGTTACAAAGGCGGCACCGGGCGCCTTTTTCCCTCCGCGCGCCTTCTGCCTGTTTCTCCTGCGGCATAAAAAATGCGCCTGCGCGGCTTAATGCCTTGCGCAGGCGCGGTGCTACGGAATTCTTCCTTAATTTAGAACTGGTAGCGGATGCCGATGTTGATGAACTTGTTGTTCTTCCACTCGTAGAATTCGCTGGACTCGTCGCGGCAGGTGATGTACATGCCGCTGAGTGAGAGCGAGAGCTCCGGGGTGGGGCTGTAGGTCACCTTTGGCTGCAGCACCCAGTCGCCGCGCTCGATGCCCCAGAGGAACGTCACCTCCGGCTTGAGCTTGTCGTTGAACCATGAGTCGGAGATGTTGATGACCACCTTGTCGTTCAGGTATCTGTCCTCCGGCACGTAGTCCACGTCGTATTCGTGGTACTTGCCCTTCTCAATCTGGTCGTGGTTGAGGATGTAGGTGCCGGTCTCCTGCACGTTCAGATTGATGTTGTTGATGGGCAGGTCGATGTCAAAGCCCGCGAGCCACGCGATTGAGTTGTTGTGCACCCAGGGGTCGTTGCCCGCGATATCGTCCGTGAGGTTGTAGGCGAACTCTCCGCGCACGTTGAAGTGCCCCACCACGGTGGCAGCCTCCACACCGAACGTGCGCTTGCGGTCGTAATCCAGCGTGGGGTAGTCCAGCTCGCCGTACATCTTTGTCTTGACGTAGTTTGTCGCCTCCTCCATGTATTTGGGCGCGTAGTTCTTCTCGACGTAAGCTTTGAGCTGAGCTTGATTGTTCAGCAATGGCACAACCTGCATCAGTTTTGCGCTATATGTTGCCTTGTCGCTTAGCCACTTTGCCAAATCTGCCTTGAAATCCGCCTCTGCCTTCGAGCTCACCATGGCGGCCGCCTCGCCCGCGTACTTGCTGTACAGCGACTGGTAGAGCTCCGAGGTGGAGTCCTGCATGTCCAGCAGCTTCTGCGCGTTGGCGGACGGCTGCTTGTAGCGGCCCGCATAGTAGCTGAAGCCCCAGTCCACCATGCCCGTGGTGCCGGTGATGTGCATGCCCAGCTGCGCGTAGTCTATGGAATTGGTGTTTGGCATCAGGTCGTCGGCGATTTTCTGCGCCTCGTCGCTAAGAATGCCCACGGTGTCGAACGTGGACGGGCTTGCGACCATCGCGCTCTGGAGCCCCTGCGCCTTGATGGTGGCCACCTGCGTGACGGTCTGCATCAGCTTGGCGTAGATGTGCGGTGTCCACACGCCGTCCTTTGCGGACTGGTCTGTCGGCAGGAACGGCGTGAAAATTCCCTCTATGCGCACGCTCGGCTGCTCAAAGGAATACACTGCGCGGAACATCGGGGTGCTCACGCGGCGGTCTATGTAGTCAGGAATGATAAAATCCGTGTAGTTGTCCGAGTTGAAGTTGTCAATTACGTGCAGTTTGTCGCCCTTGCCCCAGACGACCTTCATCTTGCCGCCTTCAAGCGTCAGGTGATTGTCAAAGAAATAGCCGCGGAGGATAAGCTCGTCGATGACGTCGACGGGATGGTTCTTGATGGTGTCCTCGCAGATGTTCAGGCGCAGGCTGGCGTCCGCGGCGGAAGCGCTGTAGTCCAGCCCGATCTTTGCGCGGGGAACTGCGGCGAGCGTAAAGTCCGGCACGCGGACTTCCTCGTGATTGGCGTCCATGTCGCCGCGCTTGACGGCGGTCACATCCGTGCCGCCCTTTATGAAGCGCGCTGAATCGTCCTTTGCAAAATAGCAGCGCCCGTCGAGCGAGAGGTCGCCGCTGAATGTAATCGGCAGGCCGGATGAGCTGTCATCGCCAAAATCTCCGAAGGAACCGAAATCGTCCTCGTCGCCGAAGGAGCCGAAATCATCGCCGGAATCGGAGAAGTCGCTGCTGAAGTCGTCGTCAAAGGAACCGAAATCGTCTTCCTGCGCGCCTGCTGCACACAGCATCGTCAGAAGAATTGTTCCTGCCGCAATATATTTCGTCAATTTCATAGAAAACCTCTGAACTTTCGGGGAAGTTCCAAAAGTCAGACGAGTTTTGGAACCTCAACCTTACTGGGCTTAAAAATCGCAATGCAATCGGCCGGTCCGGCAAGGCTTCCGGACAGCTCTCATGGCTTTTTAAAAGCCAGTTTCGGAACTAACAGGCAAGGCGGTCTCAAAAGTAAGACTTCTGGAACTTGACCGGGCTTTTGAAACTGGCTGCGCCCTTTTTCTTTTTTTAACTCTGTTCTGTATGTGCCGGCAGCAGCAGCTCCCGGCTCTCTTTGTTCCGGCCGGAAGCGTCTGCTTCCGGCCGTTTTCTCTCTGGGAAGCCCCTGGAAACGTTGCTTTTCAGAGGCCGCTCTGGAAACGCGCGCTTATTTGCCGGTGTTCAGGAAGTCCTGCGTGAACACGCGATCCGGAATCGGCTTGTCGAGCGCCAGCTTTACGATTTTGAGCGTGGTCGAATGACCGGTCTGGACATTCTCCAGCTTGGTCTCGCGGGTGATGGTATAGCCCTTGTCGTTCGTGATGGTCGGCACGGTGAGCACCTTGACCAGCTTGTCGTTCTTGTCGTACATCTCGGTGTAGACCGGCACATAGGTGTTCAGGTCAACCCACGTGATGCGGTAGCTGTACTGGCTGCTCTTCTTGTCAAAGGGCACTTCCTTGATTTTTGCGCAGTTGGGGTAGGTGGTACCGCCCGCAACCTTTGACTCCTCGCCCAGATACTGGTGGTCGTCCTCGTTGATTCCGCGGGTTGACAGATCGTCGTAGGTGGCGTCGGTGCCCATGAATGACTTGGAGCCTTCGCTTGAGTTCACGCGGCGGGTCTGCTTGAGCGCCGGCAGGTAAATCCACTTGTCGTCGTCCTTGTCGTGGTTCTCCTTCTGGAGGAAGCGCGTATTCTTTACGTTTGCCGGCGCAAGGAAGAGCATCACGACGTCAGTGACCTTGTTGCCTTTGCCGTCGTCATGGTTGCGGCCGAACTCGTGTACCTGGCGGACTTCCTGGCTTCCCTTCTTGTCGGTGAGCGTCATCTCTACCATGGATTCGGTGAATTTGGGCTTCTCCACGTCGAGAGCCTTCTGCATAATCTCGGTGCCCTTCTCGTCTGCGAATGCGCCAGATGCCGCCAAAACCATTGCTGCGACTGACAGAACCTTGGAAATCTTTTTCATAGCATTGTCTCCTTATACACTGTACGTTCTCTGCGTTGCCGGAGCGAGTCCCACGGACTTTTATGACCGGCTTTGTTCTTGAACTGCGTTCTTTTGTTTAACCGTTCAAACAATTAAACCTTTTTACATTTATTAAGTTACAGGTTTTTCAGAAAAAAGTCTATAGAAAAAGCAAAAAAAATTGTATTTTTTTTTCAGGACGGAATTCAGGACGGAATAAAAAAGCGCGGTGCATGTGCGAGCCATGCGACCGCGCTTCTTTTAGCGCTCTGCCCGGAACCTGAAATTTCCGGACAGCTTTGCTATGCTTATGTATTACGTTCTTGCTCGTAGCGTGCGCTTACTTTGTCTCGTCCTCCTCTCCGGCGGGACGGGTGAACTTGGGCGCGTAGATGTTGAGCACTCCCGGTATGACGTTCAGCGCGAGCCCTGCGGAGGTGAACATGACCACCGCCACCAGCACGCCGATGTAGCGCAGTACGCTGAAGTTGGAGAAGCAGAGCACGAGGAATCCGAGTCCGACGGCGGCCGCATTGGTCACGATACCATGGCCGCTCTTGCGGAACGTCATCTTCGTCACCTCCACCAGATCCTTTGACTTGGCGCGCTCTTCCTTGTACGTGGTAAGGAAGTGGATGGTGTAGTCTATGCCGACACCGACCGCCACAGACGCGATGATGCTGGTGATAAGGTCAAGGTTTATGTGCGCGAAGCCCATGACCATGTAGTTCAGCAGGATTGCGAACGCGAGCGGGATTGCCCCGATGAGCCCTGCCCACGGTGAGCGGAATGACACCGCGATGATGATGAACACTGACAGCAGCGAAATCAGCAGCGATGAAATCTGGCTGGAGACGACCATGTCCGTCATGGTGTACTCCATCTCGCCGGTGCCCGTCGCCTCCACCGTGTAGCCTTCAGGGAAGTGCTCGGCGGCAAAGCGCTTGGTCGCCGCGATAATCTCGCCGACGGATTCCGTGGTGTGGGTGCGCAGCTGGCACTGGATGCGTGTCTCTATCGGGCTGAGCGGATCGTTCTTGCCGATAAAGCGGTCGAGCGAGCCGCTCAGCAGCTGCAGGTAGCCGTTCACGACGCCCTGCAGGTCTTTTGTGGGGTACTTGTGCCAGTCGTAGGGCACCTCGTAGTAGGCGCTGCCGTTGTAGTTCATCTCGCGCTGGAGGTACTTTACGATGTTCTCCGGGGTGGCAGACTTTCCGCCTGCCGCCACGTAGGCCTGGTTCAGCCAGTCAAGCATCTGCTCGCTGGTCATCGATGATGAGAGCCGCTGGCTGTAGATGATGTTGGGGTCAACATAGTCGGGGTTCATCATATCGTCCGCGGCGCTGTCGTCCGCATCTGCGAAGTCGTCATCCCCAAAGCTGCTGAAGCCGTCCTCGTCGTCGCCGAAGCTGCTGAAATCCTCGTCGTCACCGAAGCTGCTGAAGCTGTCCTCGTCGTCAAAGCTGCTGAAGCTGCTGAAGTCGTCATCGTCTCCGCTGCCGGAATAGTCGTCCGCTGCGGCCTCCTGAGATGTGGCGCCCGGCGCGAACCATACCTGGTTTATGCGCTTGATAAAGACCGGCAGCGACACGACCTTGCCGACCTTGTCGCTGTACTCGGTCATCAGGTAGTCGTTCAGGTCGTCCATCGCCTTGAGCAGCTCAGGGTTTGTGATGTCGCCCTTGTTCGGTCCCCTTACGGTAAAGTACACGCTGTTCGTTCCCGCGAACTGCTTGTCTACATAGTTGATGTCCTGCCGCATCTCGCTTGTCTCCGGGAAGTAGTTGACCATGGCGGTGTCAATCTTGAGCCTGAGCAGGCCGATGACGGAGAATGCGATGATGCAGAGGCTGAACAGCGCAAGACGGGCGCGTGAGCCGCAGAAGAAGCGGTAGATGCCGTACATGGTGTTGCCGGAAGCCTCCTCTGAGGATTTGCCCCCGTTGAGCGCGGCAAGGCGGGCCTGGATTTTGCGGGCAAGGCGTCCCGGTTCCGCTTTCTTTACGCGGACGCGGCTGAGCGGTTTGACGAGCAGCAGCGCCGGAAGGAAGGTGATAGCCAGCATCAGGGAGACCCCGACGCCGATGGCCGTGTAGATTGCAAAGCCGTGCAGCGGCTTGATGGGGCTTGAGATGAGCGAGATGAAGCCGACCACCGTGGTGATGCCTGCGAGCACCACTGCCTTGAGCACGTCGGCAAGCCCTGCGAACACGGCCTCGCGGTATTTCTCCTTTGTCAGCTCGCCTTCCACGGCCTGCACCGCGATGTAGTAGTGCGTGAGCACATGGATGCCGTATGCCGAGCCTGTCGCTATGAGCGAGACCGGTATGACGCTGGATACGATGGTGAACGTCTCGTGGAATATCGCCATGAGGCCGCATGTCCAGACCGTCGCGATAAGGACGGTGATGAGCGGCAGCAGCGTGCCGTCAAGCGTCTTGAAGCTGAGCCAGAGCGTGATGAGCACGACGACGACGACGAGCGGGATAAGCCCCTTCAGGTCGGCAATCATAAATTTGCGCGAATTCTCCGTGACGACGGTCTCGCCGTAAATCCTGTACTTGAGGTTGTGCCCGGCGGTCTCCTCTTTGATGATGTCTTCTATCTGGTAGAGCGCCTGCTGCTGGTGATCGACGACCTTTGTGTGATTGGCGCGTGCCTCTTCCAGTTCGGCGGCCTTCTCCTCCTCGCTGCGGTTGTAGAGGATGAACTGCATCTGCGTGGCGGTGCCGTTGTCGTTGATGAGGACGCGGCTGTACATGTCTTCCCATGCGGTCAGGCGCTCCTTGAGCTGCATGATGCCTTCGTTGCCGCCGACATACTTGTAGCGGCCGCTCTGCTCGGGATCCTGCTCCCAGCATTCGTCCGGGATGAGCTGCGATGCGGAGATCGCCCCGTCCGACTCGCACACGTAGTCTATATGGGTCAGCGCGTCGTAGTCCTCTACTTCAGGGAGCTCCGCCACGCGGTCGCAGATGTTCCTGACGACCTGGATGTTCTCCTCCGTGATGAATTCACCCCGGCCGGCCTCGAGGCTGGCGCCGATGACGACCATGCTTCCGAATTCGTTCTCGGTTTCGAGGAGCCGCTGGTAGGAGTCCGTCTTATGCGGGAAATACTGGCGGATGGAGTTGTCCATCTGCAAATCCTTAAGGAAGAAACCAAGGATACCGGTGACTATCAGGGTAAGGGCAATGATAATCCACGGATGCTTGAAAAAAGATTTCAGGAATTTCATCTTCTTCTGTGACCTCACTATGTAGTTGTTTCGCTTAGTGCCTGAACGCTTTTTTTATAGAGGCAGCCTCAAAGGCGGGAGGAATCCGGAGCTGCCCCTATACTGAAAAAGAGTTTAAACGTTCAAACAGTTAAACTTATGGACTGTAATATAATATCATTTTATTTGAATGTCAATGAATTTTCACGGTAATTTTTAATACTTGTTATAAGTGTTTGTATTACCATTATATGTAGTTTTAAGAATGAGGGTTCAAAAGATTAAATGATTAAACTTATTGACGTTGAAATTGTTGACAAAACAGGAAAGCGGTGTTATGCTAAAAATGTTAGCTTGGTATTATCTTGTGCCAGCCTCAAAATGTGCTTACCTTTGAGACCGGCCTGCTTTATGTAAGGAAGTGATGGTATGATAGAGAAGAAAGAGCTTCGCAGGCTCCACGGTATGTTCAATTCCTGTAGTCCTCTCTTTATTGCGCTCGGAGATAAAGTCCGCCAGAAGCTTCTGCTTGACATTCTGGATGCCGGCTCTGAGGGCATCAATGTAAAGAACCTGAGCGCCAAGTCGAGGCTTTCCCGCCCGGCAATCTCCCATCATCTGAAGGTGCTCAAGGACAGCGGGCTCATAGAGCCTGAGAAGGTTGGCACCCAGATTTTCTACCGCATCGATTTGGGGGTAGGCTACATGAACAACATCGTTGAGCTTATCAACACTATCCAGCGGCTGCTGGAGGAGGCGAAACCTGATGAGGATCCTCCCCCGGAGCGCCGTCAGCAGCCCGCCTGATGCCCCCCCTCTCTTGTGAAAATTCCTCTTTTCGGCTATACTTGCCGCTGTGAGCAACGCGATTCATCATGTCAGCGGCGATAAAATCGTCATTCAGGGTGCCCGTGAGCACAATCTTAAGAATATCTCTGTGGAGCTTCCCCGCAACAAGCTTGTCGTTATCAGCGGGCTGTCCGGCAGCGGCAAATCGTCGCTCGCCTTTGACACGCTCTTTGCCGAGGGGCAGCGGCGCTACATGGAGAGCCTGTCATCCTACGCGCGCCAGTTCCTTGGCCGCATGGACAAGCCGGATGTGGACCTGATTACGGGGCTTTCTCCCGCCATATCCATCGAGCAGAAGACGACGCACAAGAACCCGCGCTCCACGGTCGGCACGGTGACGGAGATTTACGACTACTACCGCCTGCTGTACGCGCGCATCGGCACCGCGCACTGCCCCTGCTGCGGGCGGGAGATAAAGGAGCAGTCCGTGGATCAGATTATCGACACGGTGCTGTCATGGAGCGGGGGCACCAAGCTGACGCTGCTCGCGCCCGTCATCCGCGGCAAGAAAGGCGAGCACCAGAAGGTGCTGGACGATGCCCGCAAGGCCGGTTTTGTGCGCGCGCGCATAGACGGTCTGATGGTGGAGCTGGATGATTCCGTCAAGCTTGACAAGCAGAAAAAGCATACGATAGAAATCGTGGTTGACCGCATTGTGCTCAAGGAGGGAATCCGCAAGCGCCTTGCGGATTCCGTGGAGACGGTGCTCAAGAGCGCGAACGGCATCCTTATCGTGCTGCGTCGCGTGAACAAGAGCGACGATGCCTACAAGGAGGTTACCGCCGCGCTGGACGCGAAGGGCAGCCCCTACGACCGGGACGCCGACTATATAGAAGAAGAGGTGTTTTTCTCTCAGAAGAACGCCTGCCCCGACTGCGGCATCTCTATACCGGAGCTCCAGCCACGGCTTTTTTCCTTCAATAATCCCTATGGGGCGTGCCCCGACTGCACGGGTCTGGGCGAGAAGATGGAATTTGACCGCCGCCTGATTATGCCGGACGCCTCGCTTTCCTTCGATGAGGGGGGGCTTGCCCCGTACAACCCGGAGAGCGCGTGGAACCATTCGATGTTCGCCGCGGTGGCGGATGCCGCAGGCTTTTCCCTTGCAACCCCGCTGTCGGAGCTGACGAAGCGGCAGGCCGATTTCCTGTGGAACGGTAGCGGAGAGAAGAGCATCCACTGGGTCTACGAGAAGCAGAGCGGGGAGGGGCACAGCACCTACAACCGCCCCTGGCCGGGGCTTTTTGCCGACTTGCGCCGCCGCCATGCTGAGGCGTGGGGCGACAACGCCCGTCTTGCGCTGGAGCGTTTTATGTCGCACAAGGAGTGCGCGTCCTGCCGCGGCAAACGTCTGCGCCCGGAGGCGCTGTGCGTGACGGTCGGCGGCAAGAATATCTGGGATCTGACGGAGCTTTCCGTGCTCCAGACGATAGAATTCTTTGAGAATCTGCGGCTTTCCGCCACGGAGCAGAAAATCGCGGGGCAAATCCTCAAGGAGATACGCTCCCGGCTCATGTTCCTGAAAAACGTGGGGCTTGAGTACCTGACGCTGGAGCGCTCGGCGGCGACGCTTTCCGGCGGGGAGGCGCAGCGCATCCGGCTCTCCACGCAGATAGGCAGCGCGCTCACCGGCGTCATGTACGTGCTGGATGAGCCGTCCATCGGGCTGCACCAGCGGGACAACCAGCGGCTCATAGATTCCCTGACCTACCTGCGGGATCTCGGCAACACGGTCATCGTGGTGGAGCACGACGAGCAGACGCTGCGCACCGCGGACTGGCTCATAGACATCGGGCCGGGGGCCGGCGTGCACGGCGGGCGCATCATGGCGGCGGGCACGCCCCTGCAGGTTATGGAGGCAGAAGAGAGCGTCACCGGGCAGTACCTGGCGGGCAAAATCCGCATGGCTATCCCGGCGGAGCGGCGCAAGGGCTCCGGGCAGTCCATACGGATACAGGGCGTCACCGAGCACAACCTGCAGGACATATCCGTCGAGATTCCGCTCGGCACCTTCACCTGCATAACCGGCGTCTCCGGCAGCGGCAAGTCCACGCTGCTCAACGACGTTTTCTATCCGATGGCGAGCAACGCGATTATGGGTACCGACTACCCTGCGGGCGCCTGTAAGGCTGTCTCCGGGCTGGAGCACATCGACAAGGTGATAAACATCGACCAGAGTCCCATCGGAAGGACGCCGCGCTCAAACCCCGTCACCTATATAGGTGTCTTTGACCGCATCAGGGAGCTGTTCGCGTCGCTGCCGGAAGCAAAGGCGCGCGGCTACAAGAACGGGCGCTTCAGCTTCAACGTGAAGGGCG
>DGUD01000156.1 GCA_002393865.1 Treponema sp. UBA4319 | reverse complement strand
CACCCGTTCCGTCTATGGAAAGCCGTATCGAACAACCGTCGTCAAGAAGCGTCCACGAGCCTTTGTATGCGCCCTTCAGCTTTCCGCCGTTCTTTCCTTTTGTGAGGACAAGCTCCTTTGAGGTCGCGGGGAGCGCGTCCGCGACATGCGCAATCCGGCCGGAGCTGTCGCCAAAGAATTTCACCGCCTTTGTCTCGCTGCTGCGTTCCGTAAGGATGACATCGTATGTGCCCGCCACATCCTGCACAGAAAGCGGGGCAAGCCGCTCGTCCGCGCCATCATAATCATTGTAATACTCGTTCTGGTTCAGCAGCGGCCATCCGTCCGGCGTAAAGAACATCTGGTGCAGCTGCAGGAAGAAATAGTATTCAGGGGTGAAATTGGTGCGCGAATGGCAGGCAAGCATGATTTTTCCGTCGGCCGTACGCAATATGCTCTGCCCGCCCTGGCTGCGGAAGGGATACTCACCGGCAAGCTCCGCCGCGGGCAGGATTTTCCCGCCATAGGAATGGTAGTCGTTCGCGCGGGCGACGTCCAGGACCAGGGGGTTCCCGCTCGTGTCGGAATACGGCCCCTCAAGCTCCGCCGCGCGCCCCACGCCGATGCGGTATTCCCACTGCAGGTCGCCCATAGAGACAAAGACGTAATAGTAGCCCGTGTCCGAATTGTAGATGACCTGCGCGCCCTCATACGCGGCTCCGTTCCCGCCCGCGACAATCACGCCGAAGGAACCGTCCACGCTGTCGGCAGGGACGTCAAGCTCCGTCCCGCGGGAATCGACCGGCTTCAGGGAGACACTGTCAACGTACATCACGGCAATCCCGCCCTTCCAGGAACCGTATGTGACCGCGTAGCACTCGTTGCCCCCTATCTGGTACGTCATCAGCTTGCCCGTCGCGACATCAAAGACGAATTCAGGGTCAATCGCGCCAAAGCCGCCGCTCCATGATCCGTCGCCCCAATCCTCCCGGCTGACCGTATCGTAGGAGCCGGTATTCAGGCTCGGATACTTTGTCACCAGCTCGTTCTCAAAGGGATCGTCGCTCCGGTCAACAAAGGCATAGCGCACGAACACGGACTGCGTGTAGGACACGCCGAGGGAAGCGAGCGTCTGCCCGATTTTCTCATCCGCAGAAGCCGCTTTGTGCGCGGGATAGAACGGGCCTTCCGCAGAGCTGGCTATGGCAAAGGCAATCGCCGCATTGTGGTGGGTTCCGTCGGAAGCCCCCACGCAGATTCCGTGCAGCATATAATAGAGGCCATGCTGCTTGATGACTGTGGGCGCCCAAGAAGAGGCAGTCACATCGTTAAAGCCGCACCACTCAAGCCACTGCTCATCCCAGTTGTCCTGAATCATGGATTTCGGAAGGCTCTCCCAGTGAACCAAATCTTCTGATTTCCTTATCTGGAGCCCTTTTGCGCCGCCGTTCCCCATCGCAGCATCAGTCGAATAGACGTAGTATGTGCCGTCGTCATCCTGAAACAGCTTGGGGTCATGGCAGTTCAGGGTCTCCCACTCGGACTGCGAGCCATTGTTCGGCCGCGAGTATTTTTTGTACACCGCGACGTCAACGTCTTTTCTGCCTTTCTGCTCCGTGTTCGTGGCAGCCTTCTGCCCGCCACAGGACCCAAGGAGCGCGAGCAGGGACAGTCCCGCCGCAGCCGCAGGGAATCCTCCTCCATGCATCTTGCTCATATATTCCTCCCGAATCTGCTACCGGAACACAGGATAGCCGTTCTCATCGTATCTGATTTTTTTTACCCACGTATGCCGGTTCGGGTCGTAGAGCGCGAACGCAAGATCCACCTCCGCATAGGGGCGCGCATGGTAGACCAGGTAGTCATCCTTACCGTCGCGTGACGTCGTGAAGCTGTTGTGCCCCGGCCCGAATATCCCTTTTGCCTCGTCGGTCTCAAAGACCGGGCTGCTCATTTTTTTCCATGATTCGGGGCGCGTAAGGTCGGCGCCCTCATCCGCGACCAGCATTCCCATACAGTATGTCGCATCAGTCGCGCTCGCCGAATAGGTGAGGAATATCTTTCCGTTGCGCTTCAGGACGGCGGGGCCTTCGTTCACCTTGAAGCCCCTGCACTCCCAGTCAAATTCGGGGACGCTGAGCAGTGTCTGCGGCAGCCTGAGCGCAAGCGGAGACTCCATCTCGGCAAGGTAGAGCGCGGAATTCTCAGCCCGCTCCTGCCGCTTCTGCGCCCACACGGCATACCATGTGTCCCCGCAGGAAAAAACCGTGGTATCGAGCATGAAGGAATCCCACTGCGCAAGCAGCGGGCCTTTCTCCTCCCACGTCCCGCAGAACGGATCGGCAGAAGGATTCTCCAGGACATAAGTCCGGATCCACCACGGATCCTCTGCCCGGCCGGCGGCAAAATAGATGTACCATTTTCCGTGTATATAATGCAGTTCCGGCGCCCAGATATGCCAAGACATAGGGCCGTCCGCATGTTTCTTCCAGACTGTGACGGGGCGGGCATCCGCAAGACTTTTGACCGACCATGCGCGCCGCAGCTCTATGCGGTCATACTCCGGGACAGAAGCCGTAAAGTAATAGTATCCGTCTTTGTGGAAGCAGATATACGGGTCCGCACGTTGTGAGACAAGGGGTCTGCTTTCGTCTTCTTCTGTAATATCAGTGATGTTCATATCATGTGCTCGCAAAATCGCAAAAAAAATCCGCGTCAAAAAAAGATGGAAAATCCGGCATCGCAGGGAGGCAGCGAGACAAGCGTGTGCCACCCGCCGCCCGTATCAGCCGCCGGCTTCTGCCCATAAAAGGAACGGGGCAATTCCAAAAGCAAGCGGCTTCTGAAACTGAGCCAACGGCAGAAGGCAGTGGGACAGGGAGCGCCGCCCGGCTCATGAGAGCCGCCGGCGCTTTCTTTTGCCACGCTTAGAACGTGATGCCCTTGTAGAGGGAAGCAACCTCTGCCTCGGAGTATGCGCGCCCCGCAATGAACACGTCGTCAAAAGCCGCGTTGATATACGGATCAGGCCAGTTTGAGCGCCCGATATACGCACCCTTGAAGCCGTTGAGGAGGTCAGACGGCACCGCTTTAGAGCCATTGTTCATGACCAGCTGGCCGTTCACGTAGAGAGAGGCGACCTCGTCACCGACAGTGACGGCGATGTGCGTCCAGACACCGTCCTGGATAACAGGGCCGGTCACCGACACGCTGCCTTTCTCGTTGTTCACGTCGAGGCGGAGCTTCCCGGAACCGCCCTCCTTGCCGAGCCACCAGTCGTTTCCGCCGGCATCGCCCATGTCAAAGATACGTGCCCAGTCTGCCATCCCCTCGGTCTTTACCCATGTAGCGAAGGTGAAGCCCTTGGCGCTCAGGATGTTCTGGTTCAGGTCGATGAACTGCTCCTGCCCGTTGAGGACGACGGCTTTGCCGTTCTTCCCGTCGGTATATCCGGTCGCATTGCATGCTGCATCGTTCCCCTTTCCGGAGCCATCCACAGCCCCCTTCTCCTCGTCAAAGCTGTAGTACGCAAGGACAGCAGAGTCGGCGCCAACCTTGAACGGCTGCGCGGCCGCCACATCGACCACAGAGCCGCCGCCCTGCGCGTTCTTGGCATATACGGCAGCAATCTCATCCGCAGAGAAAACCCGTGTCGCAACCACAATCTCATCGATGGCACCCTCAAGCAGGGGGTCTGACACCCAGTTGGAGCGTCCCACAAAGATGCCGGAGGCGCTGGCCTTCAAGTCTGCGATTGACACATCCATCGCCTTCTCCTCGGCGAGGGCTCCGTTCACATACAGCGCCAGCTTGCCGTTGCCGACGGTCATCGCAAGGTGGGTCCACTTCCGTATCGGGGTAAGCGGCGCATTGCAGCTGACCGCGGTCGTCTGCTCATACGCGCAGAATGTCCCTGCCATGCGACCATCCACGGCAAGGAAGATATCCTTTGTTCCGTCGCCACCGCCGATATCAAAAATACGCTGCCATGTCTTCCACGCGTCAACCTTGACCCATGCGGCCATCGTGAGCCCGTCGCCCGCAAGCACGTGGTCTTCGAGCGTGATATACTGCGTCCCGTCCAGCAGCAGCGCCTTACCGCTCACGCCGTCCACAAGCTTAAAACCGTCAAGCGCATCAAGGCTGGCGTTCTTTTTTGCAGACGAGCTGTCCACAATCTCGTCATCCTCAATCGCTTCCTCAAATGTAAAATATCCGACAACGCTCGGATCGGAAGCCGTTTTTGACTTTCCGTTACCTTTCGCACATCCCGCAAGAAGGGCGGCCGCCGTGATGACAGCAGCACCAAGCATCAACTTCTTCATATATTCCTCCATTCAGAGGGAAGTCCAAAAGACAGACACATTTTGAAACTCCCTCAAAATTCACCCCAAAAACCGCACAGCGATGAGGTTCTTAATAAGCCAGCCCCGAAAGCAAGCGCCTTTTGAAGCTGTCCCATTAATTTGAATGATAAAACGATTTTTCTGAGCTGTCAACAATTTTTTTCGATACTTAACAATTTTTTTTGATATTTTTCTTGACAATTACAGATTTTACCCAGTAAGATGACTTTAACAAGCTAAAAATTTATATAATAGTGTGGATTTCACGTCGCGACGCTGTCTATGCAAGACATGATTTTCACTCTATATCAATAAGAATAGATACTTTAGGAGGAAACATGAATCGCAGGACAAAAATCGCGGCACTTGCAGCAAGCGCATTGCTGGGGGGAAGCATCGCGTTTGCCGCCGCACAGGCGGAGCTGACGGCAGACTTCGCGGAAGCAAAAACCGAAGTCAGCAAGAACCTGTTCGGAATCTTCTATGAGGACATCAACTATGCGGCAGACGGCGGCCTTTACGGGGAACTCATCCAGAACCGCTCGTTCGAATTCAAAAAATCGCACCGGGGTGCCACCGAGTGCTGGAAAAACGCGAACATCAAGGCAAAAAAAGAAGCGAAATCAAAGGTCAAAGGAAAAAAAGACAATCCCCTGAACCAGAACAACCCTACATACGCGCAGATTGAGGTAAAGCGGAAATGGGACGGCATCGAGAATTCCGGATACAACGGGATTCCGCTGGAAGCCGGAAAAACATACCCGCTCTCGCTGTACCTCAGGAGCCCCGACAAAAAGGTAAAGACCGTCAGGATTGTCGTCGGCGCAAAGAACAAAAAAGCAAAGGTCGTAAAGCTCAAGGCAAAAAAAATCACCGGCGAATGGAAAAAATACACATTCAGCATAACGCCGAAGGAGAGCACGGACAACGCCTTTGTCGGCATCTACGCCGGGAGCAGGAAGGGAACGCTCGACATCGACTTTGTATCGCTGTTCCGCGCCGATATCTACAGGAACGAGGAGAACGGGCTCCGCGCCGATCTCGCGCAGATGCTTGAGGACCTGCATCCGGCATTCGTGCGCTTTCCCGGCGGATGCCTCGTGGAAGGCTCGCGTCTCGCTGACCGCTACCAGTGGAAGAACACCATCGGCCCCGTGGAGGAGCGCGTGGAGGAGCTGAATTTCTGGAACTACCAGCAGTCCATGGGCATCGGATTCTACGAGTATTTCAGGCTCTGCGAGGACATCGGTGCAGAGCCCATCCCTATCATAAACTGCGGCATCTCTTTTGCCGGGGAGAACAACAACGAGGACGACATTCCTATGGAACAGATGGAGCCCTTTGCGCAGGATGCCCTGGACCTTATCGAGTGGGCGACGGGCCCCGCCACCAGCACATGGGGGAAAAAGCGCGCCGAGCAGGGGCATCCGGAGCCGTTCAAGCTGCACTATCTCGGAATCGGAAACGAGAACGGACGCGAGCATTACTACGAGCGCTACAAGTATATCGCCGACAGAGTACGCCAGCAATACCCCGACATCAAGCTGATTATGTCCTCCGGCGCATTCCCCAGCGACGATACCTTCTTCAACACGTGGAAGCAGGTACGCGAGTGGGAACAGAATCCCGCATCCTCGGGCATCGTGGATCTTGTGGACGAGCATTATTACTGCCCGCCGTCATGGTTCCTGAGCAACACTTCCCGCTACGACGCATCGGCGTTCTACCCGCGCGGGGAAGGCCAGCCCAAGGTCTTTGTCGGAGAGTTCGCATCCCAGGTGGAAGCAAAGAACGGGAGCACAAAAAAACCGAGCACCCTGTACGCGGCAGTGACGGCGGCAGCCTACATGACAAGCCTTGAAAAAAACGGGGACATCGTGGAAATCGCCTCGTACGCGCCGCTCTTCGCACGGGAGAACAACTACCAGTGGTCGCCCGACATGATCTGGTTCACGAACACAGAATCCTACGGCACCCCCGATTACTACGTACAACAGCTCTTCATGCGGAATAAGTCCGACCGCACCGTCCCGTACCGTTTTACCCAGCCAGACACAGCGGCCGAGAAGGCGTTCATCGGAGGCAGCATCGGCCTCGGCACATGGTCAACCACCGCCGAGTACAAGGACATCACGGTGACGGACATGACCAGCGGAAAGGTCACATACAGCTCAAAGGAAGCGGACGGGCTCTCGGAATTCGACTCGCTCTCCGGCTCATGGGCGTTCAGGGACGGCACGATTGTCGGATCCTCCTCCGCCGAGAACTGCCGCCTTGTGATGAAGGGTGACGGCAGCAGGCATTACGTCTTGGACATGAAGGCAAAGAAAACCGGCGGGAACGAAGGCTTCCTGATTATGTTCGGCCACAAGGACGGCTCCTTCTACTGGTGGAACCTTGGCGGATGGGGCAACACAAAATGCTGCGTGGAGAAAGGGACTGCCGCAGCCCGCTCTGTCATAGGTAACACGGAAGCAATCACGATTGCAAACGGAAAATGGTATGACATCAGGATTGAGGTGGACGGGGAAAGCTACCGATGCTACCTTGACGGAAAATGCATCCATGAATTCACCGACGTACTCAATTTCGATCCGCTCTACGCCCACGTGGGCGAGACCGACAGCGGAAAAATACTCGTGAAAATCGTAAACGTGAGCGAGCAAAGCCAGAGCATCGACGTGAATCTCCTGCACGCAGGCGGAATCGCGGGCACCGCGAAAGTAAGCGTCATCAGCGGCAATCCTGACGACGAGAATTCCTACAAAGAGCCAAAACGTATTTTCCCGGCAGAAGAAACGCTTTCCGGTATCTCAGAACACTTTACGTTCACCGCAAAGCCCACTTCGGTCTCTGTCATCGAGCTGACAAAAAAATAGAGCTGTCCGGAAGCTCCAGCCCCGGATCAGCCAGCCTGAAAAAAATGCAAGGGCAGAGAGGAAGGCTTCAGGCCTCCTCACTGCCCGAAAAAACGGATTTCCGTCTGGTGCGGCACGAGCCTCTCCGCCACACCAGACGGAGGCCTTGGGCAACGGCGCTCCATCCGCCTTCTCACGGGCAGAGCACGGAGCTCATGCGCCGGACAATCTGGCCGACCGCATCGCGCTTTATCCCCGAATAATTCACGACGAAGCTGTCCTCCCCCTCCGCGTCCCTGCCGCCGTAATAGAAATCGGAGAGCAGCTGTATATTAATCCCTGCCGCCCGCCACAAGCGCCGCAGCTCCCGCGCATCATAGCCTTTTTTTACCGTCAGCAGAAAATGCAGCCCGGCATTCTCCTCGTGGATAGTCCCGCACTCAGAGAGCCTGGAATTGCAGAATGCGGTAATCAGATTGTTGCGGAGGCTCCGGTAAAAATTCTTCATCTTGTTGATGTGCCTCTCGTAGTTGCCGTCGTCGATAAAGCGGGCGAGCGTGAACTGCTCGAAGCTTGATACCGGGCAGGAATAAAAGCCGAGCTTTCCGGAGAACGCGCCGGCAAGGGCTGCGGGGAGCACCATATAGCTGATCCTGAACGAGGGCGAAAGCGTCTTTGAGAAGGTGTTGATGTACATCACGTGCCCCTCGCGGTCAATGCTCTGGAGCGTGGGGAGCGGCTTCCCCGCAAAGCGGAACTCGCTGTCGTAATCATCCTCTATGATATAGCGGCCGGGGGCACCGGACGCCCATTCCAGCAGCGCAAGGCGTCGTCTGAAATCCATCGTTATTCCGGTCGGAAAATGATGCGAAGGCGAGACATGCACGATGCTCGCGCCCGATTGCTCCAGCTCCTCCACGGAAATCCCGCGGGAATCGATGCGCACCGGAATGCACGTGCTCCCGTTCAGGCGGAAAATCTCGCCCGCCTTATGGTAGCCGGGATTCTCTACGGCAAGGACTTTGTCCCTCCCAAGGAACTGGACGAGCATGGAATACAAAGACTCCGTCCCGGCGCCGACTATGACCTGCTCCTCAGAGACATCCATGTTCCTGAATTCCCGCAGGTGCCTGCATATCGCCCGGCGCAGCTCACGGGAGCCCCGAATATCCGTGCGCAGCAGGAGCCGCTCGTCATTCGCATTCAGGACCTGCCGCATCGTACGGGACCAGAGCGAAAACGGAAATTTCTCCGGGCTCACTGCATTGCTCGTAAAATCCGCAAAAAAAGGCGGGCTCCCGCCCCTGTCCGCCGCGGCAGGCCGCGAGGAAAATTGCGCGGGGGATGGGGTGCCAGAGTTCAGATGCCGCACAATATCGGAGACAAAAAATCCTTTTTTCTCTATGGAATAGAGCAGCCCCTCGTCGATGAGCTGCTGGTAGGCATTCTGCACGGTCAGGACGCTCACGCCCAGATGCAGGGCAAGCGCACGCTTTGACGGCAGCTTCTCGTTGCTGCGCAGGCTTCCTCCAAGAATCTGCTGCTTTACCGAACCATAGATGCATTCCGTGAGCGTGCGCGTGCCGCGCTGCCCAAAATCGATGGTAATCATACGCTCCTCCCGGTCTGTGGCGGCAGCTGCGCGCCGCGGACTGACAATCTGATTATATAAAACTTAGCAGTTTTTGAATATATCCACAATACCAGATTAGCGCTATAGTTCAGCACAGAAACAAGAGCCCCCCAAAAGAAGAGCGGACTTCCGGGCGGCTCAGAACGAACACAAAAAGGCAGCGTTTTCCCTGCCTGACACGAGAGGCTGAAAAAATGGACAAAAGACTTCTTACGATTCAGGACATTTCCTGCGTGGGGCAGTGCTCCCTGACGGTAGCGCTCCCTGTAATCTCTGCATGCGGGATTGAGACGGCAATACTCCCAAGCTCCGTTCTCTCGAACCACACGGCAGGCTATTCAGGCTGGACGTTCCATGACCTGACCGACGACATGCCCCAGATTCTTGCGCGCTGGCTCACAGAAAAAATAAGCTTTGACGCGTTCTACACGGGCTACGTCTCAAAGGCGCAGATTCCGCACATCCTTGAGATTATGCAGAAGACAGCCCGGCCGGGCGCGCTCCGCATCGTTGACCCCGTCATGGCTGACAACGGAAAGATGTACGCGGGCTTTGGCGACGATTTTCCGCAGGAGATGAAAAAGCTCTGCGACGGCGCCGACGTAATCATGCCGAACCTGACGGAAGCCGCATTCCTGCTTGGGCAGCCCTATGTCGCGGACGGTTATGACGAAGCGTTCATCCAGACCATGTGCAAAAACCTCCATGCGCTCGGCGCAAAGAACGTGATTCTCACCGGCGTCAGTTTTGAGGCCGACAAGCTCGGTGTCGCCGTGTACGACGGCTCAAAGACCGCATACTACTTCAACGAGCGGCAGCCCGTCAGCTCCCACGGGACCGGAGACCTGTACGCATCCGTTGTTGCCGGCGCACTGCTCCGCGGCAGGACGATGCTTGAGGCGGCAAGCCTTGGCGCGGACGTTGTAGTGGAGGCCATCAAGCTGACCGCCGGGGACAAGGAGCACTGGTATGGCGTAAAATTCGAGCAGGCGCTGCCATACCTTATCCGCAGGCTCGGCGCATAAACGCCAAAAGCAGGATGGCCGCGCGCCCCGGCGCCGCAGGAAGCTGCAGCAAAGCGTGCGGGCGGCGGAGCCGGTGCGGCGCTGCCCAGGTTCCTGCCGGGAGCGCACGCTGCCCCCTACACGGCACGCAGCTCCCCGCGGTCGCCCTCGCGGACGGCGCACAGGCTCCGTTCCGTGACTCTTTGCAGGAATGCCTGGTCATGGCTCACGACAAGCACCGCGCAGCCCACGTCCGCAAGAGCGGCCTCAAGCGCAAGCACGCTCGTTATGTCCATGTGGTTCGTCGGCTCGTCCAGAACCAGCAGGGACAGCGGTTTCCGCACGGCAAGGGCAATCATCAGCTTGCGGAGCTCGCCGGGGCTCAGCTCCGTACCATCCTGCGGCAGGGCGGACGCAGACAAGGGGGCAATGCGCTCCGGCTCGCTTCCCAGCCGGTACAGCGTAGAGAGCACCCCGCCTTTTTCCGCTTCATCAAGGGCATAAAAGGCAGCCAGCACGGCATGCCGCTCTTCCGGCGCTATCTCCTGCGGCAGGTACATCACCCCGTCGCCCCGCCCCGCCGCTTCCAGCCGGGAGATGACGTGGCGGACAAACAGCGTCTTTCCCGTTCCGTTCTGCCCGGTGACTGCGATTTTTTCCCCCGGGCATATCTCTATGTGGGGCACGCGCAGCGAATAGGAGCCCGCCGCAAGCAGGGTCTCCGCTATGACCACAGGCTTCGGGCTGTCGTCGTCCGCAACGGAAAAGCCCTCCTTGCGGCGGACCGGCTTTTTTATGCCGTCGCGACCGGATTCCGTCCGGCGCATCTGCGTCTCCAGCCGGGACTTCGCATCACCCGTGCGGCGATCCTTCCCGCTGAGCCGGGCGACGTCTATCTTTCTTGCCGCGTCGTGGTCGCCCGGCTGAAAGGATTTCTTCGAGAGCCTGCTTTTTGCGCGCCGGTTCTCCTCCTCCAGCCGGGCGCAGCGCTGCTTTTCCGAGGCAACCTTCGCATCCAGCTGCTCCCATTCGCCGCGGGTCTGCTCCATGCCCGCCTGCCTGAGCTCCAGCGCCCCGGAAAGGCCGCAGGGATACGAGTCCGCGGCAATGCAGTCGCGCCCGCCCGCAAAGGCACGCGATTCGTTGTACAGATACACGGTGCGGCCGCAGAGAGCATCCGCAAAGGAACGGTCGTGGCTGACCATGATTCCCGTCCCCCGGAAGGATGCGAGCGCGCCGGAAATCAGGGCGCTCGTCCGGGCGTCAAGATGGTTCGTCGGCTCGTCGAGCAGAAGGACAGACGGCCGGCCGGCAAGGGCGCAGGCAATCTGGATGCGCTTTTTCTCACCGCCGGACAGCGTGTCGTAGCGCTCCAGCATCTCCTCGCCGACAAGCAGGCGGGAAAAAAAGCGGCGCACCTCGTTGTCTCCGGACCAGAAGGCGCAATAGAGATCCGGCGGAACCTCCTCAGTCTCCTGCGCGCAGTAGACCGCCTCCCCGTCGCAGGAGACGCTGCCGCTATCCGGCAGCAGCATTCCGGCCACAAGCTTCAGGAGTGTGCTTTTTCCGCAGCCGTTGCTTCCGGCAACGCACGTCCAGCCGTCATGGAACTGCAGGGAAAAATCCTCAAAAAGCGCAGTGTGCGCGGAAGGATAAGAAAAACTCAGTGTGTTGATTTGAACGGACATGACGACCTCCATAAAAATGGAAGCCACTTGCAGCAGAAGAACCGCACCGGCACAAAAGAATAAAACTGCAACTGACTTCCTGAATGAAATCCATGAACGAGAACATGAACAAAGCGGAAATCAGATTTACAGTCTCATCGGCAGCGCGGCTCCTAAAAAGCAAAGGGGGCAAGTCCCCCGGCACCCTAGCCCGGGAACAGAAACAAAACGGCTGTCCGGCAAAGAAAATCCCGGACAATCCGAACATATCTAAGTTTATAGCACGGCACGGACTTTGTCAACGCATTCCGCGCCGTGCGCAGGGAAACCGAGCATGCATGAAGCAAGCGGCGCCCCACGGAAAGAGCAGCCCCGCAGCCCGAACCTGCTGGAGCCTACCGTGCCGCGGCGCAGACGATGCGGAAGCCCTGCCCGCCGTTCCCCGGAGACTCAAGCCCCTCATCATATTCCGAGAGGTATGCTTCTTTATCCTGAGCGAAGAAACTGCCGCCGCTGCTTATCCTGCGGGGAAAGACCTCGTTCTTTGTGTTCGTGTAGAATGTCAGATCCTCGCAGAACTCCTTCACATTTCCGCTCATGTCGTAGAGTCCGAGCTCATTGGGCTTCAGGCGTCCTACCTCATGGGTCACCCTTCCGCTATTGTCATAATACCAGGCGACTTCCGCAGCATCGTCGCTCCCGGCATAGCGGTAGCTCCTGCTTTTTGTCCCGCCCTTCGCCGCAAAGAGCCATTCTTCCCTCGTCGGCAGCCGGAAACCTTTTTTGTCGTGGCGTATGGTGACATCCGCGCTCCGGATAAAGGTCACATAGGTAGGATCCTCCTTGAACGCCTTCTTTTTCGCAGCCTCGTCATCATCGGTCTCGTACTGGATGTTGCTGAGCGTATAGCAGCATTCTTTTTCGCCCATCGTGAGCACCGTCAGCCTGTTGCAGAACGCGACGGCGTCGTACCAGCTGACAAATTCCACCGGCCTCCGTCCCTGCGTCTCGCCCTCAGGCGGATTCTTCGAGTAGTAGCTGGGGTTCGCGCCCATCACGGCCTCATACAATTCCTGCGTCACCTCGTAGCGGCCAATCCTGAAGCTGCCGGAGCCCCCCGCGCCTTCCACCAGAACCATGCCGCCGATGTAGTCCCTCAGCACGCTGTCCTCCTCAGGACCGGCAGCACGGTCTTTCCCGCGGAGATGGCTGCATGAGGATACCTGGAATCCTGCGAAGCAGAGGATGGCAAAAAAGAAGGGCAAAACACGTTTCATGCCTTCAGTATAGCCAATAGCGCGGGGAAAGACAATAGCGGCGCTGTCCCGCCTGAGCAGAGCGCCTGCCCAGAAGAATTTGCAACGGCGGGCGTGCCGGCAACAAGTTGCCGTCGGCTGTTCCGCCCTTCGCTCGCGCTCATTGCCAGCAAGCTGGCAACTGACGGGGCTCCATAGCCTCACGCATAAAAGCCCGCAGTACCAAAGCCGCACGTGCTCAAGGCGGCGGGGCAGCTGCCGATAAACAAAACATGGATGTCAACGGTTTTTCTTATTTTTCCTCGCACAGGCAGTTCCTGCGCTCCTACAAGGTGCTGGAATCCCTCTACATACAATACAAGGACAAAGGGATTCCGATGAACCGCGCCGATTTTTCGGGGGCCTTCTTCGGCTGCTACGACTACCTTTCGTCGCTTTCGCCGGAAGACGTCGCCCTGCTCAAAAGCGACATCGGGCTCCACTGCAAGATTGTCATGTTCGACACGATAAAGCTGCACATCATCGCCGAAAATCCCCGGCTGCTGCAGATTCCCGGCCTCCAGAGGATTTTTTAGCAGGCTCGCCGCACAACGGGGAAGCGCAGGCAGATGCAGCCTGCATCCGCCCCTTCCCCGCATGCGGTAAGCAGCGTGCGGCACGGGCTACTGCTTGTTGAACAGCACGGAGACTTTTGCCAGCGTCTTTGTCCCGGAACGCAGCTCGATGCTTCCCCAGCCGTTGCCCAAGGATTTCGCCTTGGACGCGGGCAAGGTGGCTGTGCAGGTGACATCGCCCTTCTTCCGCACGGCGGGAAGCGTCACGCTGCCCTGCCTTCCGGTAAACACAAATTCAAACACATCGGACTTATCCGCATGCTCAAGGAGCGCGGAGACCTTTACCGCCCCCGACAGCTTGCCGCGCGCCACCGGAGCGCAGATAAAGCCCCTCAGCTCCTGTGCGGCAGCAGCGGGCGCGTCGATATACTGCTCCCGCGCGGCCAGCGCATCTTTCTGGTTCACGGCAAAGACGCTGCGAGGGTCGTTGAAGAATCTCAGG
>DGUD01000161.1 GCA_002393865.1 Treponema sp. UBA4319 | reverse complement strand
TCAGATACCACTTCCGCCGGGAGCGTATGGCTGATTTTTCATGCTGAAGCCGTGGGCTGTTTTTTGTCAGATTTCATACGTGCCGTCCGCCATGTATGCCGGTATGCGCTCGCAGGCCTTTTCGTAATCTTCCCTGAAATCTATCTCCGCCCAGAATGCACCTTCTGTGGGCAGCGCCTGTATGCGGCATGCGTTCCCGTCAATCAGCTTCTGTATGGCGCTCTCAAAATACTCCGAAAAGCGTTTTTCCTTGAGTACTGCGATGACCTGCTTCTTGAGCGCCGGGATAACCTGCTTCCTGAAGAGCGCGATGCCGATGAATTCCCCTTCTGCGGCATCGGGCGGGATGCCTTTGCTTATCGCCGCTATGTTCCCGTCCGCGCCGCTCCTTACCTTCATAGCCTCCTCGTCGCAGCGTTTGTAATCGACCGGGAGCACGACATCGGCACTGGATGACAGCATCCGCCGGAATACCGCCGGGTCGCACAGGGTATCCGCATGGAGATAGATAAAATCGTCATGAAGGTATTCCATCCCGAAGTAGAAGGAGGCGATTACGTTCGCCAGCTCGTAGAAAGGGTTGAATATAATCTGAATGTCTTTCCTGCCCGCAAGCAGCTCCTCAAAGCACTCCGTTTTGTAACCGGTGACAATGATGGTCTTGTCTACGCCAAGTTTCTGCAATAGCTCAAGGTTATATGCGATGAGCTTTTTTCCCCGTATCTCTAGGAAAGACTTTGGACTGCCTTCTGTCAGCTCCCCCAGACGGCTCCCTTTTCCGGCTGCCATTATAATTGCCTGCATATATCCTCCTCATGCTCAGAATAAAGCTTTCTGGTAGATTTTCCTGACTACATCTTCCTGCGCGGCGGCAGGGTCGTTCTGTAGATTCCCGGTGACTTCGGACGGAAGCTGTGCGACGAGTCCTTCGTCTAAGCCCAATTCCCTGAGGTTTGCCGGCAGTCCCAGTCCCGCAAGGAAATTCCTGAACCATGCGATAGCTTCTTCCTGTCCGCTGCATTGCGGGCAGCCGATGATTTTCAGCAGACGCTGCAAATCCTGCCACGAAGTGCCGGCCTCATAATGCAGCCATGCCGGATACAGCGCGGCAAGACCTGCGCCGTGGCTTGTATCCGAGTGGGCTCCGATAGGGTACTGCATCCTGTGCGGAAGGCAGGTGCTTGCGTTCCCCAGGTTTATGCCCATAATCATGCTGGCGTAGCTCATGTCTGCCCTCGCGTCCGTGTTCCCTAAGTCCGCCGCAAGCAGGGGCAGGCTCCTGCCTGCTATCGATGCGGCTGTTTCCGAGAGCATCCTTGTGTACGGGGATGCGAGCCGCGAGAGGTAGCTTTCCATTGCATGGGCAAGGACATCAAAGCCTGTCTCCATGCTTGTCCTGAGGGGAACGGTCTCTGTGAAAAAGGAATCGACGATTGCGGCTGCCGGATAGAGATATTCTCCCCGGATGCCTGTCTTGATGTTCCTGTCTTTGTCCGTCAGGATTGCAGCCTTGCTCAGCTCGCTCCCCGTCCCGGCCGTAGTCGGTATCGCAACGACTGGAAGCGTTGCCGCGGAGGGGAATGTCATGCCGTCAAAGAGCATGCGGCAGGAGCAGCCCATTCCGATTCCGGCTGCGGCAGCCTTTGCGGCATCAAGGGCGCTGCCTCCCCCAAAGCCTATGACGACAGACGGCTTGTGCTGCCTGCCGTATGCGATGGCGGCCTCAACGTCTGAGACAAGCGGGTTTGCGTGTATTGCATCGAATACGGCGACTGACTCCGCATGGCAGGCTGACTTGAGGAGCCCGCACAGTCTCTCAAGATGCCCCAGTCTGACAAGGGATCGGCCGGTGGTGACGACCAGCACGGTGCCGGAAAGCAGGCTGGCTTCCGCCCGGAGTGATGCTTCCAGTATGTTTCTGCCAAAATAGACTCTGGCGGGCATGTTCAGTTTGTATAGCGGCATGGCAGGCTCCTTGCTACAGGTTCTCTATGCGGGTGTTGGTGGCGCCATAGAGGCTGCCAAGCAGTTTTGCCCGCTCCGGGAATAGCGGCCGCACTGTCTTGTAGGTGTCCTTGAACAAGGCATAGACCTTCCTGTATTTTTCATGATTCTTCCGGTCTGGTTTTATAATCATCCTGATAGTGACGAACACATCTGAGGCTTCCTGTAAGGAGCCGTACACCTTTTGCCCGATGAAGCACAGCATTGCGGCTCCTGCCGCTGTCGTCTCAAATTCTGACAGCACGTGGATTTCTTTGCCCGTGGTATCGGCTTTTATCTGGGAGACCAGATGGATGCGGGCAAGTCCGCCTGAGCATCTGATGGATTTTACCGCAATCCCGCAGCTTTCTATCGCGGAAATCATATCGACGTCGATAAAGCCTGCGCTCTCAAAAACAGCCCGTGTCATTTCTTTCCGGGTGTGAGCCCGTTCCAGCCCGAAGAATACCCCCCGTGCGCTGCTATCCCAGATGGGAAATCGTTCGCCGAGAAGATAGGGCAGGAATATTACCCCGCCTGCACCGACGGATGTTTCCCCGGCCTCCTTCTCCATCAGCTCGTAGGGAAGCGGCTCGTTCTGGTAATAGCACTGCTTGACCCATTCAATCAGCCCGCCTCCGAGGTTGTTGGAGCCCCCTACGATATGGATTCCCAGCTCGTTGAAATCGATGCCCTGCAGTTTGGAATCTAGGCTGCCCGTATCCTTGTGTGTCACCGTCCTGAATACGGTCACTGTTCCGGAGACATCCGCAGACTCCCCCTCGTCGTGCACGCCGCTGCCCACAAAAGAGCATATCGCGTCATAAGTGCTCGCGACGACAAGGATGTCTTTGTTCAGACCGAGCCGCTCCGCGATGCCGCCGTCGATGCTCCCGATGGCGCTCCCCGGAGCGATGCACGTGGGGAGAAGTCTGCCGGGAATGCCCAGCGTCGCCAGCAGTTTGTCGGGATATGCCTGAGCCTTTGTGTCATAATGCCATTTCTTGGCATTTATATAGTCGGTAGCATATATGCCGCCCGTAAAATAGCCGGATAGAAAGTCGTTGGGCGCCAGCAGCTTGTATACCTTGTCCCAGACATCCGGCCGCTTGTTCTTTACCCATAAGGCCTTTGGCAGGAGCAGGGAGGCGTCCATGGCGAGTTTTGTCGCGTGGAGGACAGGTGCAAATGCTTCCGACTGGCTGATAGCGGAGCTTTCTTCCTTTGCCCGCCTGTCGGACACCATCATGCAGGGAATCAGCGCAGTCCCCGTCTCGTCTATGCACACGAGGCAGGAAGCCGATGCCGTCACGGTAAAGAAGTCTATGTGTATGTTTCCTGTCTGGCGCAGCACCTCTGCGATGCATGCCTCTGCCTTCTCAATCCATTCTGAAGGCTCCTGTGTCACGCTGTCCCCGGAAAGGGACGTGACTATCGGCAGCGAGGCTCCTGCAAGCTTGTTCCCTCCGCTGTCAAAGATAATGCTGCGTATGCTTTTCATCCCCATATTCAGGACAAGCACTGTCTTTTTCATAGCGAATCCTCCATGTCCTGCAGGCTCAGATAGTGCGTGACCATCATCTGTATGGACTCATGTATGCTCCCGGTGACGGCGAGCGGATCGAAGCCTGCTGCTGCGCATCTTCCTTCCTCCTGCGCTTTCAGGATTCCTGAAAGGTAGGCCTGCTTTACGGCGGTCGATATATTTATCTTCTTGACGTTCCTGTGGGCAAGCAGCTTCCTGAACGTATCGTCTGAAAGTCCGGTTCCTCCATGGATTACCAGCGGAATGTCGGAGATGGCTCCGGTCTCCTCCAGCAGTTCATAGTGAAGGTGAGGGACTCCGTGATAGAGACCGTGCGCGGTTCCTATGGCAACCGCAAGGCTGTCGGCATCCGTGTGTTTTATGAAGTATTCGATATCCTCCCGTTTTGCAAGCAGCTCCTGCAGGGCAGCTTTGTCGTCCCCTGCTGTGCCGACATGGCCGATTTCCGACTCGACCAGGACATTCCTTGCGTGGGCAAGCTCGCAAATTTCATTCGTCTTGCGGATATTTTCCTCCAGAGGCCGGTCAGAGACATCAATCATGACGGAGTCCCAGCCCGCCTCTATGGCCTCCTCAAAGAGTTCCTGCTTCCGGCAGTGGTCAAGATGCAGGTATACGCGTGTGCCTGTCCGTGCCGCGTACTGTGTTATGAATGTTCTGAATTCGTTCTTTTGCAGCCTGGAGAATGCCTTCATGGATGTCTGGAGGATAATAGCCCTGCCTTTGTTGCTGGCGGCGTCGATGACGGCCTGGGCGGAGGCAATGTCCCACACATTGAAGGCGAAGAACTGCCCCGAATCAGGACTCAGGTATTTCCGGGTGGTCACAGGAGCCCCTCCGGATTGCATCTTCTTTGCTTTCCCGCCGCCTGCGGGGCCGCGATGAGCTTTTCGCTGCGGGCAGTATACCCCCGCATGCCGGATATGAGCGCCTTGTGCACCATGGCCTCCCGTTTCTTTGAAATATGCCTCTGCCAAAAAAACTGTTTTGCCCGGAGCCGAGCGAAGCAAGGCTCCGGGCAAAGGTCTTTGGCAAGACCTTTGCCTAGTGTACACTAGGCAAATTTTCGCGCGGGGCGCGAAAGCTGTGAAAAGGAGGGTGATGACACAGCTCTGCGGGGAAGGCGGGAACGCCAGTTCCTACAGGGCATTAGCCTTCCTCCTTCTTGAAGGGTGAACAGCTTTAATGTAATTACAAGCTATTAATGTTTCGATTACGTGTCATGATACATTTAATTACATTATCTGTCAAGTTTAAAAAACATAATTGGGCTAGACTGTTGGCGATGGCGGACGAAAGGACTTTCAGAGAACGGCTCATCGACGAGCTGAACTATCAGGGAATCTCTAACAAGGATTTTGCTCGGAGGGTCGGCATAAGCTCCGGGACGCTGGGCATGTACCTGTACCGTGGCTCCATCCCCGCGGCGGATGTCGCCGTCCGTATGGCTCAGGTGCTGAACACGAGCACGGAATACCTGGTGCTGGGGACGGAGGGCAGGGGCTTTGCCGCCGGGGGCACGAGGTCTGACTGGCAGAAAAAGGAGATTGCCACTATCGCAGGGAGTCTGGGGGAAAAGCAGCTGGAGCACTTCCTTGAGATAGCGCGCGCTTATAAATCCGCCCTTTCCCCGGAATGACGCCGGACTGCCCCCTGTTGAGGAAATCCCGCGCTTGTGCTATAATGTAGCCCCGTATGAAAAGCGGATTCGACAACGACAAATACCTGAAAATCCAATCGGAGCACATAAAGGAGCGGATCGCCAAGTTCGGCGACAAGCTCTACCTTGAATTTGGCGGAAAGCTCTTTGACGACTACCATGCCTCGCGGGTGCTGCCCGGTTTCCAGCCGGACAGCAAGCTGCGGATGCTCATGCAGCTTGCGGACGAGGCGGAGATTGTCATCGTCATCAGCGCGGTGGACATCGAGAAGAACAAAGTCCGCAGCGACCTCGGCATCACCTACGACAAGGACGTGCTGCGCCTGCGCGACGAGTTCCAGAGCCGGGGGCTCATGGTGGGCAGCGTGGTCATCACCCATTACACGGGGCAGGAAGCCGCGAAGGCATTCCGCGGAAAGCTCAAGAAGATGGGCATCCGATCCTATTACCACCATACGATACCCGGCTACCCGTCAAATGTGGCGCTTATAGATAGCGACGAGGGCTACGGCAAGAACGATTACGTGGAGACGAGCCGCCCGCTGGTGGTGGTGACGGCCCCCGGCCCCGGCAGCGGCAAGATTGCCACCTGCCTCAGCCAGCTCTACCATGAGCACA
>DGUD01000074.1:17860-28246 GCA_002393865.1 Treponema sp. UBA4319 | reverse complement strand
TTTCATGCTGAATCCCTGTGCTTGCTGCGGGGTGCGTTGATTATTTTGCATAAATGTGTGATAATACGCTCACGGTCATTCCGTTCGTTCTCTGAACGTTTGGAAGGTCTTGATTCTATCTGGAGCATGCAGGATTCCGGCAGCATGTGCTGTTGCGCCCTGTCTGCCCCATGGGGGCCGGCGCCCCCTGCCATAAGGAGCTGTGCGCTATGTCTAAAATGCAAGGTTCTTTTACCGCCATGATTACGCCGATGTCAGGCGATGGCTCCGTCGATTATGACGGATTCAGTAAGAATGTCATGTTTCAGCTGGAACAGGGGATTGACGGCATCTTGCCGCTCGGAACCAGCGGTGAGACGCCGACGCTCGATGAGGATGAGGAAGCTAAGCTCATCGACATTTCCATCGGGCTTGTCCGCGACTGGAACAAAAAGAACGGCAAGCAGGTAAAGGTCATGCTTGGTGCCGGCAGCAACAATACCCGTGACGCAGTAAAATACACGGAGCGCGCCTTAAAAGCGGGAGCCGATTATGCGCTTGTGGTGACTCCGTATTACAACAAGCCGAGCGACGAGGGTATTTTCCGCCATTTTGAGGCGGTGTCCAAGGTCGGCATCCCCGTCATTGTCTACAATATACAGGGGCGGACCGGCAAGAATATTTCCGTTCCGCTGCTCTCTCGCATCGCGGATCTCCCGAACATCGCGGGTGTAAAGGAGGCCAGCGGCAACATCTCCCAGATGATGGAGGTGATAGAGACTGTCGTCTCTAGGCATCCGGATTTTTCCGTGATGAGCGGCGATGACAGTCTGACGCTTCCGCTGATGGCTGCTGGCGGCGACGGCGTCATTTCTGTCGTGACGAACCTTGCTCCTGCGCTGATGACGGAGCTGGTGCACGATTGTCTGAATGGCGATTTTGCCGCCGCCCGCAAGATTCACTACCGCCTGATGCCGTTCTTCCGTGCTGCGTTCTGCGACGGGAACCCCAGCAGCATCAAGTACGCGATGAACGTCAAAGGCCTTCCTGCCGGAACGTGCCGTCTGCCGCTGGTGGAGGCGCGCCCTGAGGCCCAGAAGATTATTCAGGCAGCTCTGAAGGAGTGCGATTTATGAGCAAGATATCTGTTGGTGTGCTTGGCGCCACCGGAATGGTAGGGCAGCGCTATATAAAGCTGCTGGAGAATCACCCGTGGTTCGAGGTGACCTATGTCGCGGCTTCCCCGCGCAGCGCAGGCAAGCTGTACCGGGATGCCGTCGCGAACAGATGGCTCATCGGTGCCGATATCCCTGCTGCGGTGGCAGGGCTTACGGTACAGGATGCGAATGACGAGAAGCTGGCTCTCGGAAAGTGCTCCTTTGTCTTCAGTGCGCTGGAGATGGGGAAGGACGAGATAAAGGCCCTTGAGGAACGCTACGCGGCGCAGGGAATCCCTGTCGTCTCCAATGCGAGCGCGAACCGCTGGACGGAGGATGTCCCCATGCTCGTGCCGGAAATCAACTATGCGCACCTCGACATCATCAGGAAGCAGCAGGAGCACCACGGCTGGAAGAAGGGCTTTATCGCCGTCAAGCCGAACTGCTCGCTGCAGACCTACATGATGCCGCTCCATGCGCTCATCCAGGCAGGCTACCCCGTGCGCCGCATGGTGGTGACGACGCTGCAGGCGGTGAGCGGTGCGGGCTATCCCGGCGTTCCCAGCTTTGATATGATTGACAACATCGTGCCTTATATCGGCGGCGAGGAGGAGAAGACCGAGCGCGAGTGCCTGAAGATTCTTGGTGCTGTCAAAGGAGACCGCATTGAGAACGCCACGCTGCCGCTCGTCAGCTCAACCTGTACGCGCGTTGCGGTGGTTGACGGTCATACGGCTTCCGTAAACCTTGAATTTGACCTCCCTGACTCGCAGAAACCCAGTCTGGAGGAAATCGAGCGGGTGTGGACGTCGTTCCGCTCTGTTCCGCAGAAGCTGCAGCTGCCGTCCGCCCCTGAGCATCCGATTGTGGTGCGCCACGAGGAGAACCGCCCGCAGCCACGCCGTGACCGCGAGACGGAGAAGGGCATGGCCTGTGTTATCGGCCGCCTGCGCACGTGCAATGTCTTCGATGTGAAATTTGTGGCGCTGAGCCATAACACCAAGCGCGGCGCAGCGCTGGGCGGTATCCTGAACGCCGAGCTGCTGAAGGCGAAAGGCTTCTTCGATAATCTGTAGTCAGGTGATGCGCTGCGGGGGCGGTAGTTGTGCTTCCCTCTCGCGGCGATAGTTCTCCCCCGGAACAGCTTTGTTCCGGGGGATTTTTTATGCCTGCGGCTTTTTCAGGCTTCGTGCCGGGATAAAAAAGCCGCGCTAAGGGGGCAAAAAAAATGCACCCGCCGTAGCAGGTGCAGTCCGGTTGCCCATCAGCGAGCGTATTCGATGATGCGCGTCTCGCGTATCATCGTAATCTTTATCCTTCCCGGATATTGCAAATCCGTCTCTATCTGCTTTGCAATCCGCTTCGCAAGGTCTTTTACCTGCTCGTCGGGGATTTTCTCGTTGTTCACGAGGATGCGCAGCTCACGGCCAGCCTGGATGGCATAGGCCTGCTCCACACCGATGAACTTCTTTGCCGTCTCCTCAAGGTTCTCTAGCCGCTTGATGTAGTTGTCCACCGTCTCCCGGCGCGCGCCGGGACGTGCCGCGCTGATGGCGTCGGCAATCTGTACGATGACTGCTTCCAGCGTCTGCGGCTCGCAGTCGTTGTGATGCGCCGCGATGGCATTGACGATGCGAGGATCCTCGCCCATCTTGCGTGCCATCTCGGCCCCGACCTCGGCGTGGTTCTGGTCGGTGTCTGTCTCCGCCCCTTTGCCGATGTCGTGGAGCAGGGCTGCCCGCTTGGCAAGTTCCCTGTTTGCGCCGATTTCCGCGGCAATCATGCTCGCAATCTCCGCGACCTCGCGGGAATGCACGAGCACACTCTGCCCGTAGCTGGTGCGGTAGTACAGGCGACCGATGGCGCGTACGCCTTCCTGGCTCATATTGTGGATGCCGAGGTCAAAGAGGACTTTCTCTCCTTCCTCGTAAATCTTCTGCTGGATTTCCCGCGTTACCTTCTGCACAATCTCTTCGATGCGTGCCGGGTGGATGCGCCCGTCGGTGATGAGCCTGCCGAGCGCTTCCCGCGCGATTTCCTTGCGCACCGGGTCAAAACAGCTGATAACCACTGCCTCCGGGGTGTCGTCAATGATGATATCCACGCCGGTAAGCGTTTCGAGCGCACGGATATTGCGACCTTCGCGTCCGATAATGCGCCCCTTCATCTCGTCGCTCGGAAGCGAGACCGTCGCGACCGTGATGTCGCTGGTAGTCTCCGTGGCGAGACGCTGGATTGTCGCGACGAGGATTTCCTGCGCCCTCTTCTCGGCGTTCAGCTGGGCTTCCTGATCAATCTTGTTCAGCAGCGCCTGCGCGTCGTGGCGGGCATCGTTCTCAAGGCTCTGGATGATGAGCGACTTTGCCTCCTCCGCCGTAAGCCCGGAGATATGCTCCAGCTCCTTGCGGAGGCTCTCTTCTTTGACGGACATGGCATCCTCGCGCTTTGTCATCTCGTTGACGCGGAGCGCGAATTCCTTTTCCTTCTTGTCAAAGTCCTGGCTTCTCTGATCGAGGAGCTCCTCTTTCTTTGCGACGCGGTTCTCGTAACGCTGTAATTCCGTTCGGCGTTCGCGGTTCTCCCGTTCCTGCTGGTTTCGGTCCTGAATGAGTTGTTCTTTTGCCTGAAGCAGAATCTCTTTTTTCTGAGCTTCCGCCTCTTTTATTGCATCTTGTCTAACACGTTCGGCTCTTTGTTCCGACGCGGAAAGTTGAAATCTGGCATAAATCCAGCGAATAGTCCATCCAAGAACAATTCCTGCAACGGGGAGAGCTATGTACAATACTGTCTGTACCATACGTTTTTCTCCTGATTGTTTTAGAATTATTCTTTTTTATACTAAAGTATTGTGTGAATTATGTCAAATGAATATGCGCTGTTTTTGAAGAATATTTTTCGGATTACGCGTAATATTGATTCAGGCTGAAAATAGAAATAAAAAAAGCCTCCGTGCGGGAATCTTCTCTGGCGGAGGCCCAGAATGCGTTTTTATTTTAAGTGTATTTTTATATTGTCTGGCACGGGCATTCTCTTGCCGGGCAGAGCCTCCTTTGGGAATGCGCCTGCCCGTCCGGTGCCATGGGTGTGGGCAGCAGGCCTTGATTCGTGCCGCCCGTGCACCGCCGGCTCCCGGGCACGCAGGCCTGTGCGCTCCGCGCGGCTTGCCCTCCTTAGCGGATAATCAGCGTCTGTATGCTTCGCGCTGGAGCCCGGAAGCTCTCTGGGCTGGCGTCGTCCAGCGACAGCTGATACACGGCATCTGCTTCCGTGCGGTTGCTGATGACAAGGACAATGCTTCCGCCGGGATTTTTGAGCGCGCATGCCTCAAGCGTGTTCCCCATGCGGCCGTCGACAGTGGCGGGCATCATGAAGCCCGTACAGCTGAGGGCAAGCCGTTTTGCCCCCGGCTCTATGTAGCGGCTGAAATGCCCTATCGCATAGAAGGAGCTCTGGAAGTACACGTCGCCGCTCTTTGTATCGACCAGCACGGGCGCATCGCAGAGGTTCCCCACGCCGTTCCCCTCCGCGGTATCCGGGCAAAAATATGCATGCAGGACAGCCTCCCGCTTTTCTTCCGGCAGGAAGGAAAGGACATAGCCGGAGGATTCCGTAAACGCGCCTCCGAAGCCCCGGAAGATCTGCTTTTCCGCGTGGCTGCGGATTGCGACTGCGCAGGAAATTCCTGCCGCTCCTTGAGTCCTCCGGTCGCCCGGCTCAAGGGCAAAGAGCCTTTCTTGGGTGTCTTTTGCAGACTCTATGATTTTTTCTACCGTCATCTTATTCCTCCTTGATGCGGAGCGCGATGTCTATCCGCGAAATCGCTCCTGTCCGCCCGAACAGCATGCGCGACTCTTCTCTTGGGAGCCGTGTGCCCGCGATGCGCTGCGTTCTTCCGTCCGCGTAGCCCAGCGTGATGCACGCCTCCTCCGTTCCTCCCGCCTTATGGTACGTGACCGGGGTACCGCACCACGAAAAGCTGAGCGTGCCGTCCGCGTGGAATTCCGAGGCGCGGAGCAGGTACGGCTCAAAGCAGGCGGAGCCGTCCTGTATGCATACCCCCAGCTCGCCCCAGCGCGTGAGTATCTCTTCTTTTACCTGTCCCGTCATGCCCGGCTGCTTTGCGCCCTGCTGGTACGGCGTGTGGGAATAGGGATCCGAGGGGAAGGCTCCGTAGAGCTCCGGCGTTTTGTTGAAGCTCAGGCCGGAGCGGATGTCGTAATATGCGCGGCAGAGCTCCGCAAAATGGGGCGAGCCGTTCCTGTACGCGCGCGCGGCGTTCTCCTGCACGGCAAGCAGCAGCTTGGAGACCATGTGCCAGTAGATGCTTCCCAGGCCTTCGTACGCGTAGAAGGTTCCTGAGCGGCCGGTAAAGCGCTTGTGGCGGAATGTCTTTTCGTAGAGTTCCTCCAGCGCGCGCAGTTCTGCGTCGTCCAGCTTCTGCGCATCCGGCATTCCGCGGAGTTTTTCCTTCATCACGCGGGCGTTCACAAAGCCGGCGTTGAAGTGGTAGGTGCCGTTCCGGTCCCGCTCAAGGATGCGCGTGCCCGTTTTTTCTATGACGGAGCGGACAGGAGCTGTGTCAGCCGCGCTCAGCGCGTTTTTCCCAAGGAAGGACGGCAGCTTTTTGTTGGGGTAAAGCAGGTAGGAATGCTGCCGGCTCTCGTACATGCGGCTCTGCCTGAGCGCGGTGATGACGGAGAGCGCCTCCGCATCGGAGAGGAGCCCGCTGGAAAGGATTGCGACCTGGCCTTCCAGCATTTCCTGAAGGTGCTCCACCTCCATGCCGCCGCCGCAGACGGAAAGCGTGTTGTAGCTGTGGTACAGGCCGTCGTCACGCCGGTTCTTGCTGAGCGTCTGCGCAACGACGCGCCGGATGTCCGTGAGCGTGGCGACGATGCGCTCTTTTGGCACCGCCGTGCGGCAGTCCCCGTAGCCGTTCCGGTAAAAATCCGTGTATTCCGCCTCAAAAATCTTTCCCGCTGCATGGACAAAGGCCGCGCGGCTTTCCGCATTGTCCGCCGCAGATGCCGCAGCGGACGCATACTGTCCTGCCAGCGCGGCAAGGCATCCGGCCTGCGCCTGGGGGATGCTGAACGTGGGGACGGGGCTGTCTTTGAAGAGTCCGATAAGGAAGCCGAGGAAGCGGTACAGGTATGCGGTGGTGACCACGGAAAGCCCCCAGCCCGCAAGCGCGTTGTTCGCGTCGTTCCATTCGGGGCGCTGGGTGTTCATCCAGATGCCGCCGCCGGGCACCAGGTTTGCCGCCTTTGCGATGACTATCTGCAGGAGCTTTGACGCCATGCTCGTGAGCGCGGGCCGGGCGTCGCTTCCCTGCACCAGCTTCTTGTCGCTGCCTTCCGCAGCGCTCTCCGCGATAAGGCGCTCGCTCAGGGCTTTGTCAAAGACGATGGAATTGTGCGGGTCGGCAAGGATGGCCTCGTATCCTTTGAGCCGGTAGGGGACGTTCGCCGTGGTATAGCGCGGCTCGTCCAGCTGCTCCGCAAGCGAGGCCGGGTCTGTCTTTTGCCACAATTCAAGGAGCTTCAGCAGGTAGATGACCTGATGGTCGCCCCAGTAGCCGAACTGCGCCCAAGGATTGTCGGGGTCGGGAACTTCCCAGTCAATGCCTTCGGTGGAGATGCGGTACGGGTTGAACCCTTCTATGGTCATCGCGCTCAGGAATACCGCGCAGAATGCTTCCACGGAGCCGGGGTACGAGACGGAGAGCGCCTCCCAGTTCTGGAAGATGTCGCGCCAGTTTCCCTCGTAGCGCAGGATGGGCTTCCCGGAGGAATCCGTGAGCTTTATGCTGAACTTGTTCCACGGGCGGCTCGGATCCCCATGCCTGCGGCTGAAGGTAAGGGGAAGGTATTCCCGCGCGAGCCGGCACAGCTGGGCGTCCCCCGTGGTGGCGACGGCTGCCTTCAGTCTTGACGGGGAGACGGCTGCGTCTGCCGGGATGTCCTTGAGCGCCAGTGCCGCTTTTTCCGCGGCGTCTGGCAGGCGGGCCTTTACAAAAGCGGCGAAATCTGCGGGGCGGATGTTCCCTCCGTCTGCAAACACGCCGCCGCGCATTATGTTGAACAGGACGTTTGCCCGGTGGTGCACGGCGGTCATCGTTTCTGCCGTGTCCTGCACGCCGTCGGCACTTTCTATGTATGCGTCCAGCGCGCGGCTTCCGCTTTCGATGTCCGCCTCAAGCTCCTGCACTGCCTGCCCGCGTCTGCTGATGGCATCCTGCAGCGCGGCGGCTTTTGCTGCGGTGAGCCCCACGTCAAAAACCTGATACCAGCGGAAGCCGCTGCCTGCTTCCAGCGTCCGCGCAAAGGCCGTGTAGCAGGAAGGCCGCTGCCCCGTGAGCACGTCCGTCTGCGGCAGCGCGCCGATGTCCCCGCCCCAGGCAAAAAATGCCTGCGGCGTGCCGGGCAAAAGGAAGGGGCTGCCGCCGGTAGAAAACCAGCAGCTGTTTGCGTACAGCCCTTCGTTGGGCTCCGCTTTGTCGGACACGATGGATGAGACGGAAAAGAGCGCGAGGCCGCTTTCGGCGTCGATGTCCGCCTGCTTGTAGGCGTCGAGCAGGACGCTGTTGCTGTTCTGGAACGCGGCGGTCGTTGCCGCGCACATGATGTTCCGCGCGCCGTCCAGCACGGAGAGCGTTTTTGCCGCGCCGGACTCGTTCCTGAGGCAGGCCATGCGCACGATGCCGAAGCGGGCGGAAGACGTCCAGCCATAGCGGAACGAAAGGCCGATCGCTGCGTTCACTTCCTCGAACCAGACCTTGCTTCCGTTCGTGCTCTTATAGATGTTCCGGGTGATGGTGCCGTCCATTCCCGTCCCTGCCCACGGGATGTTGCGCTGCAAATCCGCAAACGGTTCCCAGAACTGGGAGCATCCGTCTTTGTCCCGGACGGCAATGACCGTGTACGGCCCGCTTACGGTCTTCATGTCGGAGACTTTGTCCGCCGTATAATAAGGAAAGACTGCGTGGTCGCTGTCGCATCTGCCGCAGGTGATGCCGCCTTTTGACCAGAGAAAATTCCATATATCGGACGAACTGGTAATCGTCATAAAAAAATCTTCCATGCGGTCGTAGTTCTCTATCCGGTAAAACTTCTCGCCGTCCATTTCGACGAATGTCCCAGAAACTTCTTTTGCCACAGCTGCCTCCTTGTCCTGCTCTCGCCCCGTCCGGAAACTGAGGTCTCCGGTGCTGCCCTGTTGTACTACAACGATACAATAGGAGCTTTCCGCTGTCAATTCAAAAAAGGCAAAAGCGAAAAAATGACAGCTTTCTGAAAATCCGGATCCTTGTTGCGGAGGCTGGGCTACCGTATACTACAACCACAGGAGGAGGCGGTATGGGAAAGACAAGGGCAAACGTTCCGGCTGGCGCCCTGAAGCGGCAGCTTTTTCGGCGGCTGCGGAAAGGGAAGTATCTTCAGATTATGGCGCGGTGAGGAATCATCTGGATGCTCGTGTCCGGCGACGCGCCGATGTACGGGATAGTCATTGCGTCCAGAAAGAGTTTCAGGATTACGACGCCGCTGTTCGGCAAAGCGTTCCGGGCATCCCCGTGGGCGGAGCACGGCGACCTGCGCATGGGCGACGCAGAGAAACTCATCGCCACCGGCCGCTACCGCGTCTACGAAGTGGCGGAAAATGCGGCTTCAAAGACCCCAAGCATTTTGCCAAAGCTTTTAAGGAAGAGGTCCGCCAGAGCCCGGCTTCCCCGCGCTAGCCCTGTGCCCGGCAGCAGCTAGGGCTTCCGGGTGCATTCCGCATACAGCAGGTCTATCCGGCCGGAAATGCTTTCGCTTCTGGCGATGCTCCAGCCGTTTTCGCGGAGGAACGAAAGGTATTCGCCGGCAGTCCACTCGTGGGCAAAGCGTACGCCAAGGATGCTCAGGAGGCGCTGCCACATATTCTTTGTCCTGCGTTCCCGCTCTATGAAATTCGGGGCAATCAGGAGCCCGTCGTCCGTAAGCACGCGGCTGATTTCCGCCAGAGCCTTTTCGGGCTCAGGAATGATGTGGAGCGCGTTTGCGATGATGACCACATCGAATGCTTTGTCCGCAAAGCGCAGCTCCGTCGCGTCCGCTACCTCAAAGGAAAGGTTTTCCGGCGCCGGCTGCTTCTGGGCCGTCTCTATCATCTTTGCCGAAAAGTCCGTGGCGATGACGCTCTGCGCGCTTTGGGCAATGTGGCGGGCAATCATGCCGGGGCCGGTCGCAAGCTCAAGCACGCGCTTCCCTGCCACGGCGCGGGAAATAGTCTCGTAGAGGAAATCGTAGATATGCCGCTGGCTTTTCATTGCCCGCTCGTACAGGGGCGCAAACATGTCCCATACCGAATTTTTCATTTCTTCCTCCCGCTGCTGCACAGTCACAGGCGCATCAGCGCGTTTCCTTTTTGAAGCGCATGGTAAAGTCGCACTTCTGGCCGCCTCTTCCCAAGGTCTGAGTCCGCACGAATTCGAGGTTGGGCAGGGAGCCGTAGGTATACACGTCGTTGTCGCAGAAGAGCTGGGTAAGCTCCGGGCAGCCGAGCTCGGTCAGGTAGGTGCAGTAGGGGCAGCGCGTGATGTCCATCTTGAATTCGTTCTTTTCTTTCGGGTAGAACACGTTCTGGAATCCGGCCGCCTCGCCGAACATCTTGTGGCTGACGGGGCTCCACATCGCAAGGAAGAATCGTGCGAAGAGCGGATTCCGTGCATTCTTTGCGAGGACCGCGCCCTTTGACTCTGCCTTTTCCTTCATCACCGTGCGCATGATTTCAAAGGCTGCCTGCCCGTCCGCTTCTTTGAGCGAGAGATAGAGCGCCGCTGCCGGAAAGATGAAGGAGTCGGTGTGCATCCTGACTGCCTTGGGGAGCCCGCTGTGGTCGGCAAGCATTTCCTCAAGGCGCCGTTCCGCCTCCTGCCAGATGCGTTCTCCCGCTGTACCGGGATAGCGGCTGGCAATCGCCGCGCGGAATTCGTGTTTTTCTTCCAATATCTGTGCTGCCGTCTTCATTCCTTTTCCTCCAAGCATGAAATCTGTGCGTCCGGGACTTTTTTGCTGCCCGCAGGTGTCAGTGTATATTTAAAAATGTTGTGTAATGCTAACAGTCTGGAATGATAGCTCTTTCTGTTCCCGCTGTCAAGCGAGCGCCGTGTGCCGCCAGGGCTTCAACATGAAACGGTAATTCAAACATTCAAAAGGAGGCAGCGGGTTCCGGCGGGAATGGTATCTGATTCCGGCGGGAGTGGCAT
>DGUD01000074.1:0-17741 GCA_002393865.1 Treponema sp. UBA4319 | reverse complement strand
CGGCGGGAATGGCATCTGATTCCGGTCAAATCCGTCTGATACTGCCTCACTCCGCTGTGGCGCGGAAGGGCTGCGCTGCTTCCCCCCTGAGCGGGGAGAATTTCAAGTGTTTTCAAGCTTTGCAAGGAAAGTGAAAATTCTTCCGCCGCTCTTGGAGATTTCATGAAAATACGTTATCTTATAGAGTATGGGTATCCAAGCTGAAAATTTTGCAGAGCAGTTTCTCCGCACGTATTGCAACGTGTTTACCGCCAGGGAGCTGGAACGGCAGTTCGCGCGGGCGGGGCTGCACGTCCCTCCGCGAGAGGTGGCTGAATACCTTGAGACCTCTCCCCTCGTGTTCCGGCTGGAGCGGGGACGCTACCTGACTAGGGCGGGCGCCTTTACCGGCGAGCTGTTCAGCATAAAGCCGACTGTGCAGGAATTTGAGCAGCGCGTCCTGATACCGGGAGACCGCTGCCTGCCGTTCGTGGACAGCGAGATGGCGTCCTCCTCGCTGTCCTTCTGCACAAACGAGCGGCGGCTGCCGGTCAAAACGGGGGAATTCGACGCGGATACCGCCATCGATATGTTCATCCTCTTTGGCGAGGAATATGCCCCCCAGTACATTGCCGCCGACCCGGCCAATTCGCGGGAGGACTTTCTGCGTGCCGATTTTGAGATGCCCAACCGGGTAAAGCTGACGGGCTTTGACCTGACGCCGCTCATCGAGAAGCAGGGAATGCAGCGGGGCGACCGCCTGCTCTGCTACGTGGAGGACTGGGACGCCGGGCTGGTGAACGTGATGGTCATGCATGACGGCAACAATACATTTGACTGCGGAGAGCGCGGTGAGCGGCGGCTGGAATGGTACACGATGCTTGAGAACGCCCTGCTTGAGAGCTTTCAGCAGGACGGCCCGTGCACCACGATAGAGGAGCAGCTGTCCTTTGTGTTCTTTGAGTACCGCGAGCAGCTCTGCGTGCCGGACAGCGGTTCCGTGGAGGAATTCCTGAACCGCTATGCAAAGAAGGTCGGCATAGGGCAGTTCGGGGTGGAGACGCGGCTGTGGCGGAAGGGCGAGGATGTGCCTGCCGTGGGGCCGTGGAACAGCTCCTCTCTTGATGCGGTGGAGCAGCGGGCGCAGACATTGCAGCAGCTGGACAGCGGCATGGCGTATTTTGTTGTGCAGCCGGAGGTGCTTGACCAGTATATCCTTGACATGTACTATCATCATGGCTCCGACTTGCAGGCGCTGATAGACCAGATGTACCCGGAGGACTATAGCTTCCACCGGGGGGAACGGGCGTATGTCATGCTGACCCTGAGCCAGCGGGATGCGCTGCTCCGGAAATCATACAACTGGTTTTCCGATCAGGCCACCGGGAAGGTGCGCGAGGATGCGGTTGCCCTCATGACAAAAGTGAACGCGCTCATGTACCGGATAGACTGCTGCCGCGGGCCGGTCAAGGATTTGCCGCAGCAGGAGCTGGTCATCCTGTCCCAGCTTTATAGCCACCTACTGCGCATCCTGCAGTCCGTCGCGCGCGATGAATATATAGAAGAAGATTTTGCCTCGCTCATGCTTTCCCTTGAGGGCATGAGGTGGAATTTTGAGGATATAGAAGGAATTCTTGCCGCTGCGCTTGACGAGCAGCACCGCAATTCCTTTAAGGTGATGAAGCAAAGCTAGGCGGATGCCGTGTCTTGTCCGGCGATGCCGTGAAATGTAGGAGGTTTTATGCTTTCAAAGCAGGTTTTGTGCGGGCTTATTTCCCGTGGCGGTGTATGTGCGGACATAGAAGGGGATTCTGTCGCCGAGGTCTATCTGGCGGCGCTGCGGAAAATGCATCTGCCGGACTATCTTTCCCCGGAGGTCGTGCAGGCCGAGCTGCTTGAGCGCGAGAAAATCCTGAGTACCGCTGTGGGCAACTGCATCGCCATCCCCCATCCGCGGCGCTCCCTTATCACCGATGACGCCGAGCAGCGCATCGGGGTCTTTTACCTCAAGAAGCCGCTGGATATGTCCGCACCCGACGGCCGCCCGGTATCGACGCTGTTCCTCCTGCTTACTGCCAAGACATCGTTCCATTTTGAGACGCTTTCAAGCCTTGCGACGCTCATTCAGCAGGATAAATTTAAGCTTTTATTAAAAAATACACCGAATGAGTGGCAGCTTTGCGACGCAATCTATAACAGCCCCATGGAGCACGCCTGATTCGCCTCAGGAAGCTCAATAAAATGACTTGGCTTCTTGCAGGCCGGGTTCAAATTCAGGCTTGCCTCCGAAAGACGGAGTTTTTAGGGGCTCCCTGAACTTTTCAAACCGCTCTCCTATACTTTCTCCCCTTGCAATACTTGGGGCTTAGGCGTAAAATAGTAGGAAAGCGCTGATGGAAGCCGTATGCGTTCACCGGCGCTTTCTGAAATACTGGGTATCGCCGGGAATTCCGTCCGGGGTTCCGGGGATGCCGTAAACTAGAGGTGCCCCTGTCCGGGAAGGCGCCGGAAGCTCTTGTCCCTGCGGGGGCAGCGGGGCTTTTCCGGGGTCGCGTGGGCGGGGAATCTTGGCACAGCCGGATGGGGGCACCTACAAGAGGAGCGTTTTGTATGAACACAAAAGGAATTGAGGCTGTCGCACTTTCTATCAGAAGCCTTTCGATGGATGCCATCCAGAAGGCGAACTCAGGGCATCCGGGGCTTCCGCTGGGCGCAGCGGAGGTAGCTGCCGTGCTGTATGGCGAGATTATGAAGCATAATCCCGCCGATTCAAAATGGGTTGACCGCGACCGTTTTGTGCTCTCTGCCGGGCACGGCTCCATGCTGCTGTATTCCATCCTGCACCTTGCCGGTTATAAGGTGTCGCTTGATGATATAAAGACATTCCGGCAGGTCGGCTCAAAGTGCCCCGGCCACCCGGAAGTCGGTATCACCGACGGCGTGGAGAGCACGTCCGGCCCGCTCGGCCAGGGCATCGCAGTTTCCGTCGGTATGGCCGTGGCGGAATCCATGCTCGCCGCCCGCTTCAATACCCCCAAGCATACTATCGTCGATCACTATACATATTCTCTGGTGGGCGAGGGCTGCCTTGAGGAAGGCGTCTCTTCCGAGGCTTCTTCTCTTGCCGGTAACCTCCATCTGGGCAAGCTCATCGTCTTCTATGACGAGAACAAGATTTCCATCGACGGCAGCACGGATATCACCTTTACCGACGACATCCAGAAGCGCTACGAATCCTATGGCTGGCAGGTGCTCCGCGGCTCCATGTACAACCCCGGCGAAATCGTCTCGCTCGTGGAGATGGCAAAGAACGAAAAGAACCGCCCGTCGCTTATCATCCTGAAGTCTGTCATCGGAAAGGGCGCTCCCAAGGAAGGCACCGCGGACGTGCACGGCGCCCCGCTCGGCGAGGAAGGCTGCAAGCTCGCGAAGCAGAATCTCGGTCTGCCTGAGGACAAGCAGTTCTACGTGGTTCCTGAGGCCTATGATTACTTTGCGGAGCGCCGCAAGGACTTCGCCAAGGCGGAGAGCGACTGGCAGCATACGTTTGACGAGTGGTCAAAGGAGAATCCTGAGCTCCGCAAGAAGTGGGACGCGTACTGGAAGCACGAGCAGACCGCAGATGCTCCGGCTCCTGCATATAAGGTCGGCGACAAGCTCGCCACCCGCGATGCGAGCGGCAAGAGCCTGAACTGCATGGCCGACCGCTTTGAGTGGCTTGTCGGCGGTTCCGCAGACCTGCAGGGGCCGAACAAGACGAAGCTTGCCCATGACGACGGCACATACAATGCCGCTAACCGCAAGGGGCGCACCATCGAGTACGGTATCCGCGAATTTGCGATGAGCCAGGTGATGAGCGGCATCAACCTGCACGGCGGCTTGCGGGCCTTTGGCGCGACATTCCTCGTGTTCTCCGACTACCTGCGCGGTTCGCTCCGCGTGGCGGCCTTGAGCAAAATCCCGAACATCTATATCTTTACGCATGACTCAATCTACGTCGGCGAGGATGGCCCCACCCATCAGCCGATAGAGACGCTTGCCGCGCTGCGCTGCATCCCCAATGTGCAGGTGCTGCGTCCGGGCGACGCGGAGGAATCCCAGCTCGCATGGGAGATGGCGCTTGAGAGCAGCGACCACCCGGTGTGCATGGCCTTTAGCCGTCAGGGGCTCGCTGTGTACGCAAAGGAAGACGCCGACTGGAAGCAGACCGCGCGGAAGGGTGCCTATGTGGTGCAGAAGGGCGCGGATACGCCCGATATCACGGTGCTTGCGACCGGCTCTGAGGTGAACATGGCGCTGGAGGCCGCAAAGCTTGTGCCCGCCAAGAAAGTCCGCGTCGTCTCTGTGTTTGACCGCACGCTCTTTGAGCAGCAGGATGAGGCGTTCCGCGCGCAGATTATCGGCGGTGCAAAGCGCGTCGTCGTGGCGGAGGCCGGAGTCCGCATGGGCTGGGAAGGCTATGCCAAAAAGCAGGACATCTTCTCCATCGACCGCTTTGGCGAGTCCGGCCCGGCGCAGAAGGTTGCCGACCACCTCGGATTCAACGCGGCAGGTCTGGCTGCTCTGCTGGGCAAGTAAAGCTGCGCATTGGCGGCCGGGCAGCAGGAACGCTCCAGTGCTGCCCGCGCCGTCTGTGCGGCCTTTCATTTCGCATCTACCCCTGCACCGGTGGGCGCGGGGGATTTTTTTGCCCCGGCGCCGCTGCTCGCTTCTCCGCAGGGAGCGTCTGTTTGCTTTTTATGCAGGAGCCTTGCCCCGACGGGCGCCTATGCGGATGGCATCGCTCAGAACGATATGATTTCCTCAAAGACGCTTATGGCATACTGGTCGGTCATGCCGGAGATATATTCGATGACGCATTTCTCGTAGCTTTCAGTGCTGTTGATGTCGAATACCTCTTTTGTCTCGTAGCGGAGCACCTGCTTCCGGTTCGGGTCTCCGTGGGGATGGTAGTTCGTGTATTTGATAAGCCAGTCGATGAATGTCCGGGCAAGGCCGGGCGCGTAGCGCAGATAGTGCTCCATGCGGCCGTTCTGCGCGTAGAGCTGCCCCTGCATGAGCGTGCGGTAGATGCAGCCGAGCACTTCCCGCGCGTAGTTCTGGAATTCAATGAGGCGCCAGTTGTTGTAGATGTTGGCAAAGCTGAACTTCTTCAGCTCCACGATGAACCTGAAGTACGCCTCGCTGAAGCACAGCCCTTTTTGGGGGCTGCTCTGGGCGCAGAGATCCACAATCATATCGTTGATGAGCACCGTCGTGTTCACCGCCCGGCCTGAGCGGTGGGCGCGGCTTGCCGCGGGGGAGCCGCCCTTGTCCTCCGCGAAACCGAGCGTGCTGTCCACGATTTCCCGCAGCTGGCGGTAGCTGGCCATGTCGAGTATGTGATAGCTGCGGGCGTCCTCTATGTCCCGCCCGAGGAATGCGATTTTGTCGCTCAGCTTGACGACGCAGCCTTCCCACGTGAAGGGATTTGTTGTGCCGGGGCGCTTTATGTCGTACAGGTTGATTACCTGGGAGCGCGGCGCAAGCCCCTGCTGGTCAATCTCGCCGCAGTGGCAGATGAGCCCGTCGCGTACGGCGTAGGTCAGGTCAAGGCACTTCTCCGTGCCGTCGGGGTCGGGCAGCGTCTCGATGAAATCCGCAAAAAAGAGGCTGTTCCGTTCATGCCAGAACTTTTTTGGCGCGTTCCGGCCATCCTTCTGCTGCATGAGCGAATTCAGTATGTCCTCGCCGGCATGCCCGAACGGCGCGTGCCCGATATCGTGCCCGATGGCGATTGCCTCCGTCAGCTCCGCGTTCAGACCGAGGTGCTTCGCGATGGTCGTGCTGACCGACGCGACGTGGTTCACGTGCTCCATGCGCGTACAGATGTGGTCGTTGTGCGGGGCAAAAAATACCTGCGTCTTGTGCTTGAGCCTGCGGTAGGCAAGGCAATGGAGCAGGCGCGTGTAATCGCGCTCGAATTCCGAGCGGATGTCGTTGCCCCTCCCGTACAGCGAATTCTCCCGGCTGATGCACTGCTGCCAGATGGGGCTGTGCTCGTCCGTGCGGACGGAGGAGAAAGAATCTTTCATGAATTCCCCCTGCGGAGGCTGCCTCTGCAGGCCGGGCTGGCCCTGAGACCGCCGCTATTGCTTGAAATTCTGCGCGTAGATGCGCTCGTATATGCCGTCGACACAGTGCCTGAAGCACTGCAGGATGTCCGGGTTGAAGGCGCCGCATTCGCCGCCGAGTATCATCTCCTTGACCTTGTCGATGGTGAAGGCCGGTTTGTAGACGCGTTTGCTGATGAGCGCGTCAAAGACATCCGCGAGCGCGACGACCTGCGCCTCGATGGGAATCTCCATGCCCTTCAGGTGGTCGGGGTAGCCGCGGCCGTCCCAGCGCTCGTGGTGGTGGCGGCAGATGTTGTAGCTGAAGCGGTACAAGTCCGTGCCCCTGAAGTTCGGGATGGAGTCGATGATTTTGCAGCCCGCTATGGTGTGCGTCTTCATGATTTCGAACTCCTCTTCCGTAAGGCGCCCGGCGCTCTCCGGCTTGAGCAGGATGCGGTCGGGGATGGCGATTTTGCCGATGTCGTGCAGCGGCGTCACCTTGGCAATCTCGCGGATTTTTACGTCGTTGAGCATATAGCGGGGGAAGGTGACGGCGATGTACTTGAGGAAGGTTTCGGTGACGTCCTTCATGCGGTCGCAGTGGTTGCCGGACTCCACATCGCGGCTCTCCAGCGCCTGGCCGAGCGTCTCTATGATGCGCCACTGGTTTTCTTCCAGCTGGGTGCCCTGGATGCTGATGGTCAGCATCTGCTGGTTGAAGAACTTCTCCAGCTCGTTGCGGTTGCTGAACAGCTCTATGATTTTTGCGAGCTTGCGGCGCGCGAGCTGCATATCGGTCGGCTTGAGGAAAATGTCAAAAATCTCAAAATCAAGCGCCCTGTTGAGGAAGTCGGTGTTCTGGTTGTTCGTCAGCAGGATGACCGGTATGCGGCGGAACATGTCCGCCTTCCTGAACTCAAAGAGCAGGGCAAAGATATCGAATGTCGGGGAGTTGTCGTTTATGATGATGGCTGCGATTTCCTTGCCGTGGAGCTCGTTCAGCTCCTTTGCCTCGGCAAAGCCCCGCGCCTCCAGCACCGTGTAGCGGCTCTCATATTCCGCCGTGGAAAAATCGTTCGGGGCTGAGGCATCGTATATGATAAGAATTTTAGGTTTGAAAACTGCCATCGAGACCCCCCTGTACATTTGAGGAGGCTTCAGAAGCCGGACGGGCTTTGAGGCTCCTTCAAAAATCACTTCAGAAAGCGCACTGCGCTGTATTGCAGCGAAGCTTTGACGCGCTTTTGCTTGGCCGGTCGCGAAAGTAACCAGCTCCTTTAATAATAAGCTTTATTGCGGGAATTTACAAGTTCTTCGGGGAAAAATGGCGCGAAATTCCTGCGGGATGCTTGCTGCTGCGGGCGTTCGGTGCTAGAGTCTAGGCATGGACGATGCAAAAAAAACGCTCCGCCGGGCTGTGGCGGAAAAACTTTCCCTGCTGGGTGCCGCTAGCCGCGATGCTGCCGCCTCCGCTGCCTGCCGCAGTTTTGTGCAGTCCCCGCTCTTCGCGCAATCTTCCGCCTTGCTGTGCTACATGGCGACCGGGCAGGAAATCAGCCCGGAAGGAATCATGCGCGCCGCTGCCGCCGCCGGAAAAATCCTTGCCGTGCCGCGCTGCGTGCCGCATACAAGACAGCTCCGCTTTTTCCGGGTGGACGCCTCGTGCTCCGGGGAGGACTGGCGGCGGCAGTTTGTGTCCGGCGCATGGGGCATACTGGAGCCTGACAAGGCGTGGTGCCCGCCGTTTTCTGCCGCGGATTGCGCGGGGACTCAGGTCTGCGTGCTGGTGCCGGGGCTTGCTTTTGCTGCGGACGGTGCGCGTCTGGGGCACGGCAAGGGCTATTACGACAGCTTCCTTGCTTCGTTTGCCGGGGAAGCCGCCTCGTGCGGCTGCCGCGTGCTGCGTGTCGGGATGTGTTTTTCCGCGCAGCTGCTGCCTTCTGTTCCTGCCGAAGCCCATGACATCCCCGTGCAGTTCCTCCTGACGGAGCAGGGGCTGAGCTACTGCTCCCCCGGCTGAGCGTCACGGGGGAATGCCTTCTTGGCAGCCCCTGCGTCCACCCGCGGATGACGCGCAAGGCTCGCAAGATGCGTGTGCGGCCCGCGAGCTTATTTTGTGCCGGCAGAGAGCTTTCCGGGGCGCGGGGGAAGCCTGCGTGTAGCTCCGCGAGCTTATTTTGTGCCGGCAGAGAGCTTTCCGGGGCGGGGAAAACCTGAGTGTGGCTCCAGTCGCTTATTTTGTATCGGCGGAGTAGGTCTGGAGCAGCGGGCTTGCGGGAAAGTAGTCTTTCTGTGCGGTCTGGAGCCGCTTCCTGTCCAGCTGCTCCAGCGTGGCGCAGGCATCCAGCAGGCTCATGCCGGAACCGTATGCCTCGCCTTGCAGCAGGATGTCCGCGGCGCTGATGTTGACGTCCTTGCCATCCATAGAGCTGCCGCAAAGCGCCTGAATCCACTGTGCCCGGAGCCGCTCATGGGCCGTTGCCGCAGTCTTCCTGCCGGAAAGCTCCTTTTTGAGCTGCGCGCCCGCCGTCTTGTATGCGTCCGCAAAAAGCTTGCGGGACGGCAGCCCTTCTGCCTGCAGGACGCCCAGCCTGACGGTGGCTGTGGCGGGGATTGCCGTGCAGGGTTTGCCCATGATGGCCTGCATCCGTCTGGCGAGCTCAATCAGCAGCGCGTTGAATACGGCCTGCTCCTGCATGTCCGCCGGGGCGGCAAAGTAGAACTGCGCGGGGTCGTAGAACTGCGATGTGGGCACAAGGAGCGGCACATAGCCGGGGTCGCTGTCCTTTTCCGCGGTAAAGATATGGTGCAGCTGCACCGTCAGCGTGCTGCCTTTTTCCGCCGCAGAGGGAGCAGGCACAACAAGAGCTGTCCGCTCCGTCTGGTTTTTCAGCAGCCCGAATGTGTTCTCCGCCGAGGAACGCACGTATTCAGGCTTGATGTCGCCTGAGACCGCGATGGTGTACAGCGCGGCGTTCAGCAGCGCGGTATAAGTCCGCGAGATGGACTTGAAATCCGTCTCCTGCAGGATGGGGAGCGTCGTGTCGTAGAGCGGCGCGTAGCTGCTTCCCTGATAGAGCCGCGCAAAGGATTTGCCTTTGAGCTGCAGGCAGGTGTCGCCGGTGTTCAGCCGCCACTGGCGCTGCTGTTCGGCCGCGATGCCGTCCTCGGCGATGGGGGTAATCTCCCCGAATATTATCGCGTGGAACGCCGCCTGCATGAGCGCCGGGAAATCCCCTTTGTCGCAGGAGAGCATGATGAAGGATGCCGCTTCCTCTGTGCGGACAGAGACCTCCGCGGAAGGAATGTCCGCAAGCTCCTCCCTGATGCATCCGGCAAAGGTGTGCAGCATGAGCGTCTGCAGATAGCGCTCGTCCTGCGGACTTGCCTGCTCGCCTCCCGCGATGGATATCCTGACGGCAGCGCTTTCCGTGCCGGGGGTGCGGAGGAAAATGAGCGGAATGCCGTTTGAGAGCAGCTGCCGTTCCGCGGGGGTGCTTTTGAGACGCTCCATGGCGTCCTGAGCCGCAAGGGGGAAGAGCGCCGTGCAGAAGAGCAGCGCCGCGCACAAGTGGGCAAGCGGCTTTTGGGACCGGCTCAATCTCTTTGCGGGGAAATGCCTCGGCGCGGGGGAGAAATGCTCCGTGCGCCGGATATACGGGAAATTCATGGGCACAGTATATACGAGCGGCCGCTAAAAGTCTACATGCCCGCTTGGGAGTGAAAATCAGTTTCGCGCGCTTCCTTGCATAAGCGTGCCGGAATGGCTATAATGGCGGAATGCCAAAAGTAACGCTTTTGAACGAAAAGAACGGCTGCGCCGACGTTTCCCCGGAGCTTCTTGAAGGGAAGCGCCGCCTGAGCGCGCAGGAAATATATGTGCTGATACAGAACCGGAACATCTCTTCCGACCCGGACTGGCAGAATGTCTATGTGAGCGCCGTGCCGGGGGAATTCAATGCCGCGCAGGTGGTGCAGAGCGAATTCAGCGGGACTGTCGTGCTGGGCGCCATCCGTCCCGCCACGCTCAAGTACCATGACCTTGAGCTCAAGACCGGCATCTACCGCTCCGTGCTCCAGGATGTCGTGACCGGCGACGACTGCGTGATACGCAACGTGAGTTACCTCGCGAACTACCGCATCGGCAGCCGCGTCATGCTCTTCAATATTCAGGAGATGAGCTGCACGAGGCATTCAAAATTCGGCGAGGGCATACTGAAGGAAGGAGAGCCAGAGGAGAACCGCATCTGGATAGGTGTCGGCAATGAGAACGGCAACCGGGCCGTGCTGCCGTTTTCCGGCATGATTCCGGCCGATGCCTTCCTGTGGTCCCGCTACCGCGAGGACAAGGATTTGCTGCGCCGTTTTGTGGAGCTGACCGAGAGCGGCAACGACCGCCGCAACGACACGTACGGCATTGTCGCCGACGACGTGGTCATCAAGAACTGCACGCTGCTCAAGGACGCGAAGATTCTTCCCTTTGCCTACATAAAGGGCGCGTTCAAGCTCAAGAACATCACCGTGCTCTCATCCGAGGCGGAGCCGAGCCAGATTGGAGAAGGCGTGGAGCTGGTGAACGGCATCATGGGCTATGGCAGCCGCGTGTTCTACCAGGCGGTCGCCGTCCGCTTTATCATCGGCCGGAACTGCCAGCTCAAGTACGGCGCGCGCCTGCTCAATTCCGTGCTCGGCGACAATTCCACGGTGTCCTGCTGCGAGCTGCTCAACAACCTCATCTTTCCTTTCCACGAGCAGCACCACAACTCCTCCTTCCTTATCGCCGCCACCGTCATGGGGCAGTCGAACATCGCCTCCGCCGCGACCATCGGCTCCAACCACAATTCCCGTTCCCCGGACGGCGAGATGCTTGCGGGGCGCGGCTTCTGGCCGGGACTCTGCTCGGACTTCAAGTACGACAGCCGCTTTGCCTCGTTTGTGCTCGTCGCCAAGGGCAGCTACCAGAATGAGCTGAACATCACCTATCCGTTCTCGCTCGTCGCGAAGAGCGAGGGGGACTGCGCGGTGCACATCATTCCGGCGTATTGGTTCATGTACAATATGTTTGCCATCGTGCGCAACAAATTCAAATTCGCCGCCCGCGATGCCCGCGTGGTGAAGGTGCAGCATATCGAGACGAATCCCTTTGCCCCGGACACCGCGCAGGAGACGCTGCGTTCCGTGGAGCGGCTTATCGAGCTGACGGCCCGCTACCTGAAGCTCCCCGCCGAGGCGTGCGCGCGGATGACGCAGGAGAACCCCCATCCCGATCTGCTCGCCGCCTTCCGTGCTCGTGCAGCCGCCGCAAAGACTGGGGATGAGCTGCATCAGGTCGCCAAGGATTACCTGCACCAGAACCGGGACGCAAAATTCCTGCTGAGCGACGACCGCTGCCAGAAGAAGTACGGCGCCGCCATCTACAAGCCCGCACAGGGCTACCGCGAGTACCGCTGCATACTCAAGTACTTTGCCGTGGAGAGCCTGATGCAGTGGAGTCTTGAGAACCAGGTTGACGAGCTGGAGCCTGAGCATATCAGGCAGATAGAGGGAATCCCGCTGTATACCAGCTGGGTGAACGCGGGCGGGCAGGTGCTGCCGCAGGAGCGTGTGCAGGAGCTGTTCTCTTCCATCAAGGACGGAAGCGTGAGCAGCTGGCAGCAGGTGCATGCCTTCTACGACGCCTGTCAGGAAGCCTATTGCGATTACAAGGCGCGCTATGCGCTCTACATTCTGGAGCAGCTCTACACGCTGCCGATAAATCTTTTCTCCGCGGACATCTTTGACGATATCGCAAAGGATGTCGCGTATGTTGCGATGAACATGCTGGAATCGTCCATAAGCTCCCGCGAGAAAGATTATACCGATTTCTTCCGCTCCATAACGTTCCGCAATACCGGGGAACGGGAGGCGGTGCTCGGCACGCTCAGCGACAACAGCTTCCTGCAGCAGCTGCGCGCCTCCACCGAGGATTTCTGCGGGAATCTGGAGAAGCTGTTCAGGAAGCTACGCTGAAGGCGGCCGCGCAAGACACGCGCTCAGCCCATCTTGCCGTCGCGCCGCATGGAGAATGTGTCCATGGGGTAGCGGCTCAGGTTCTCCAGAATCTTGCGGGAGTCGGCGCTCTTGAGCAGCGTCTCCCTCGCGCGGGAAATCTCCGTCTCGGTCTTGTGGCGTGACGGGCCGCCCACGCAGCCGCCGGGGCACACCATGCCTTCGATGAAGTCCTCCTTCAGGACACCCGCCTTGAGCTGCATGAGCGCCTTTTTGCATTCGTCGCCGCCCGCGCAGCGCAGCAGCTGTATCTGCGAGATGTCCTCCCCGCGCTCCTCCATGCATTCCAGCACGGCGTTTGCGACCCCGCCGCTGGTTGCGAAGCGCTTTCCCCAGATGGATGCCTCCTGGTAGCCGCCCTCGCACTGCTCAAAGTCGATGTCCTTGGAGCGCATGAGCGCGCGCAGCTCCCCGTAGGTCATCACGTAATCCGCATTGCCGGGGATGGACGTGTCGCGGGATTCGGACTTTTTTGCGATGCACGGCCCGATAAAGACGGTGACGCAGCCGGGGTGGGTGGACTTGAGGTAGCGGGATATGGCGCACATGGGAGACACCGTCTCCGACATGTTCTGCTCGTACTGGGCGGGGAAGTGCTGGCGCAGCAGGTTGATGAACGCCGAGCAGCAGGATGTCGTCATTTTGCGTCCTTGCGCAAAGGCTTCCGCCCATTCCGCGGATTCCGATGCCGCCGTCATGTCGCCGCCGAGGCCGACTTCCACCATGTCCGCGAAGCCCAGCTTGAGCAGCGTCTGCTTGACCGCCGCCATGCTCACCTTGTCGCCGAACTGCCCCTCTGTCGCGGGCGCGCACATGGCTATGACCTCTTTGCCCGCAAGGATGTCCTGGATGACGTTGACGAGGTATGTCTTTGAGCCGATAGCCCCGAACGGGCAGTTGTGGATGCAGTGCCCGCACTGCACGCACTTGCTCTCGTTTATCTTGCAGAAGCCCCATTCGTCGTAGGTGATGGCACCGACGGGGCATGCCTTTTTGCAGGGGCGCTCAAGATGCACGATGGCGCCGTAGGGGCATGCCTTGGCACACATGCCGCATTCCTTGCATTTTGCCGGGTCTATATGCATGCGGACTTCGCCGGGCGCGATGGCCGCAAAACGGCAGGAGCTCAGGCAGGGGCGTCCCATGCAGAAGCGGCAGTTGTCCGTGACCGAATAGGCGGATATGGGGCAGTCGTCGCAGGCGGCGTTTATCACCTGCACGATGCTGTTTGACGGCGGCATGTCCGACGGGCATTCCGCGCAGGCAAGGCGTATGCGCTGCCGGACAATCTCACGCTCCTTGTAGACACAGCAGTACTCGGACTTCGGGCCGGGCACCATGCGGTAGACGAGCTTGTCCTTCTCCTCGTCGTTGAGCTTGCCTGCCCATGCCAGGCGGCAGACTTCCTCCATGATTTTATGCTTGAACCATACAATTCCGGTGTCGTTTGTTACCATAATGATAGTATAGCACATTTTTGCTGCCGGGGGGAGGGGGCACAGGCTTCTTGTTCCATCATGAGGCCAATCGTGTGTTTCCGCCGGGAAAGCAGCCTGCAGGTTCTTGAGCCCCGTCATGTGCTTCCTCCGGAGGAGGGGGAAAGTATTTTTCGTATAAAAATCAACACGTGTTGCAAATTCCGCTTGCTTTTCTGCCGGAATTGCCATACACTTGGATTATGAATGACAAGATTTTTTTTAATGACGGATGGGGATTTTCCCCCGTTTATGATGACGATATGCTTTCATCTTCCTTCCGGGGAAAACTGGAGGAGGTGCGGCTGCCGCATTCCGTGGCGGTGACGCCGTTCAACAGCTTTGATACCGCCCGCTACGAGAAGCTGAGCCTGTATCGCAAGGAATTTGTGACCGAGCCTTCGTGGAGCGGCAAGCGGGTGCTGCTTACCATCGAGGGAGCCGCGCACCGCAGCGAGGTCTTTCTGAACGGGGAGCTCCTTGCGACCCACGACTGCGGCTACACGGCCTTTACCGTGGAGCTGACGGGGCATCTTGCCGGTATGCTGCACAAGAATGTGCTTGCCATCAGGCTTGACAGCCGCGAGAGCCTTGACCAGCCGCCCTTCGGCTACGTCATCGACTACATGACTTATGGCGGCATCTACCGGGATGTCTACCTTGAGGTGAAGAATCCCGTCTACATACAGGATGTCTTTGTCAAGACGCGCGGGAACCATTTTGAGTCCGAGATTACGCTGAGCGCGGCGGAGCTGCCGCAGGGCTGCACCGTGCATCAGTCGGTCGTGCGGCTGGGCGGGGAGGGCGGGACCTCTTCCGCGGAGATTGACGCCGGTGTGCCGGGGACAAAAATTCTGACGTCCGCGGAGGCGGGACCGGTGGAGCAGTGGAGCCTTGATGCGCCCGTCCTGTACAACGCCGTCACGGAGCTGCGTGGCGCGGACGGCACTGTGCTGGACACAAAGACGGTACGATTCGGCTTCCGCGACATCCGCTTTGACGAGAGCGGCTTTTACCTGAACGGCAGCAGGGTCAAAATCCGCGGGCTGAACCGCCACCAGAGCTTTCCCTACGTGGGCTATGCCATGCCCCGGAACATGCAGCGCGAGGACGCTGATATCCTGAAATACGAGCTGGGGCTGAACGAAGTCCGCACCTCCCACTATCCGCAGAGCCAGTATTTTGTTGATCGCTGCGACGAGATAGGGCTGCTCGTGTTCACGGAGATTCCCGGCTGGCAGCATATCGGCGGGGCTGAGTGGAAGGACAAGGCTGTCCAGAATGTGAAGGACATGGTGCTGCAGTACCGCAACCATCCGTCCGTATTCCTCTGGGGGGTGCGCATCAATGAGAGCGGGGACGACGACGAATTCTACGAGCGTACGAACGCCGCCGCGCGGGAGCTTGACCCCACGCGCCCCACTGCCGGCGTGCGTTTCCTCAAGAAGAGCCACCTGCTTGAGGATGTCTACACGTACAACGACTTCAGCCACTACGGCCCCAACTACGGGCTTCTGCACAAGAAGGACGTGACTGATACCCACGGCGGCTACATGGTCACCGAATACAACGGGCACATGTTCCCCACCAAAAGCTTTGACAGCGAGGCGCACCGCACAGAGCATGCCGTGCGCCACGCCAATGTGCTGGAGGCCTCCGCCGCGCTGGAGGAGCTTGCGGGCGCGAGCGGCTGGTGCGCCTTTGACTACAATACGCACAAGGATTTCGGCAGCGGAGACAAAATCTGCTACCACGGCGTGATGGACATGTTCCGCAATCCCAAGCTTGCCGCCGCCGTCTACCGCGCGCAGGGCAGGCCTGAGGACGTGGGGGATGTCCTTGAGGTCTCTTCCGCCATGGACATCGGCGAGTACCCGGCGGGGGCTGTCGGCGACGTCTGGATTTTTACCAACGCGGACAGCGTGCGCTTTTCCGTGAACGGCATCCCCATCAAGGAATTCATGGCTGGCGACAGCCCCTACAAGCATCTTGCCCACGGCCCGATTCTGGTGGACGACTACATCGGGCACCGCCTTGTCGATGAGGACGGCATCTCCGAGGGGAAGTCCGAGGCGGTAAAGCGACTGCTCATGGCTATCCGCACCTACGGAACGAACCTCAAGCTGCTGCCCCTCAGGCACAAATGCTCCGCGCTCATGCTGATGCTGCAGCGCGTTGCGGACGAGAAGGAGCTGACACGGCTGTACGGCAAGTATATCGGCAACTGGGGCGGCAGCGCCATCAGCTACAAGTTTGAGGCGGTGCGGGGCGGCGAGGTCGTCAAGACCGTTGTCCGTACCCCCTGCACTGAGGCGCGCCTGCAGGCCGTCACCGTGCGGACGCAGCTGTGCGAGGACGGTTCCTATGATGTCGCTTCCGTCCGCCTGCGTGCGCTGGACGCCTCCGGCAACGTGCAGCCGTACTGCCAGGAGGCAGTCACGTTCCGCACGAAGGGCGCCATCGGGCTTGTCGGCCCTGATGTGGTGTCGCTCAAAGGCGGCATGGCAGGAACTTACGTGCGCAGCATCGGGAAGGGCGGGGAAGGTACGCTGACCATCCGCGACTGGACTGGCGCCGAGATGGACATAGACTTCTCGGTGACGGTGCGCAAATAAGAATCTGCGCGGGCAAAGCCGCTGCGGCGCTTTTCTGCTGCTTGTAAGCCGCTGCAGCAGCGCCGCTTGCACCGTCACCTGCTCAAATAAAAAGCGCCTGCCCCCTTTATCCGGGAAACAGGCGCTTTTTTGTCGCCGGAGCATGCGTCGTGCTTGCCGCTGCCCCGCGCTCAGGCTTTTACATCCGGATGCGCCGCGAACCAGCTGCTCCACGCCTTCTCCACGGCATCGCAGTAAGACTGCTTCTGCTCGCCGCTGATGAACGCGGCGTTGAAGCCGTTGAGCACGAGCTGCTTTATCTCCTGCATGGAGAAGCCCAGCGTTTTGTGCAGGTTCCAGTATTCGTCGATTAAAGATACCTTAAAAAACACAGGGTCGTCGGTGTTTACGGTGACGGGGATGCCCGCGTCAAAGAGTTTCCTGATGGGGTGGTCTTGCAGGCGCGTCACATATTTCCGCGTGAACGTGTTGCTCGTGGGGCAGACTTCCAGCGGAAAGCGCTTTGCCGCAAGCTCCTGCATAAAAGCCTCGTCGTATGCGGCGCTGATGCCGTGCCCGATGCGCTCCGCATGGAGCAGCTCTATGCTGTCCTTCATCGACCAGCTCTCGCATGTCTCCCCTGCGTGGGCGACGACGTGCAGCCCCGCCTTGACGGCGTTATCGAATACCTGGCGGTAGTCTTTTGCCGGCCCCTTCTCCTCGTCGCCGCCAAGCCCGATGCCGATGACATACGGGTTCTTCTCCGCCAGCACAAAGTCAAGGTTCCGCTGCGCGTTCTCCGGACCGAAAGAGCGGCTCACGTCCACCAGAAGCCGCACGGTGCGACCGTCCTCGGACTGAATCCGCTCGATTCCGGCCGAGAGGATACGCATCATCTCGCTGTAGGCGAAGCCCTTCCTGAGCGGCGTTGTCGGGCTGAAAAAGCTCTCGCAGTAGACAATATTGTTCGCCTTTAGGTAGGTCTGAAGGTCGCTGAGGATATAGCCCAAATCGGATGCCTGCGTGAGCATCCCCTGAATTTTTATAAAAGCCGCGAGGAATCCCGCCAAATCAGTATAAGAAAAAAGCTCGTCCAGCTCCTCTTTGGACATGGACTTGCCGGAGCTGTTCCGGTAGAGTTTCTTTATGGTGCCGCGCCCGATGACGGCCTCTTCGTGTATATGAAGCTCAGCTTTTGGTACTGCTTTCATGAGATTGTAGAACTCAGCCTTTTTCATAGCTTTGATTATAACACAAAAACAGCGAAAAAAAAAGAACTTATACTGAAAAGTCCATGAAAAACTTGATAAATTTCTTGCCTGTCCCCGGATCAGGGATTCAGCATGAAAACAAAAATGCGCTCCCAGTGGAAAACACCCGGACTGCCGGTTGCACGCTTCGCTTTGCAAATGGCAGCCCGGGCGTTTTTCCGCTTCCGCGCATTTTTTATGTTGAATCCTTGGCTTTGGTAGCATAAAAAAGAAAATCATTTTAAAACAGTTTACATAATTTTCCAATACCGCGTCCGTATTCAGATAAAATACATCTCA
>DGUD01000185.1 GCA_002393865.1 Treponema sp. UBA4319 | reverse complement strand
CATCTCATGCTGAAGCCCTGGGCGCTTTTCCGCGGTGACGACCAGCTGGCGCAGCGCGGAGATGTCGTCCGGGACGGGGGAATCCGGAGCCGCGCCTGCAAGGGCAGCAATCTCCTCCGGGCGGTAGCAGTCCTCCGGGTACACGATGACGGCGCTTCTGTCCCCGTCCTGCAAAAAATGATGCATGCCGAAATCCGTATAGCAGGTGGAGCCAACGGAGAGCAGCAGCTTTTCCGGGCAGCCCGCCGCCTGCAGGTACGCGCCGACGGACTCGGCCGGCCCCTCGTCCTGCTGGCGGTTGAAGGTCTCTACTGCCCAGCCGAGCAGCGTATCGTAAAAATAGCTGTAATCGCGCACGGCGCTGTCCGTGCCGTATGCAAAGACGGTGCCGCCGCGCACCAGAAAGCTCGCGATGCGGTAGCGGTCAAGGATGCCCCCGGCGCAGAAGCGGTCTATGGGGATACGACGATCCGAAAGACCCTTGCTGCACGCGCCCCAGTTCTTCTTCTCGCTTATCTTGCGCGCGCCTTCCCTGCGGATGGAGCAGTCGTTTGAGGCGGCAAAGGAGAGCGGGCGCAATGCCCTGAGCAGGGTACCGTCCCATTCCGCCTCGCAGATGACGGCGCATTCCGGCTCAATCTGGAGCTTCTGCTCCCCCTCCGGGAACATGATGCGGCTGCCGCTGAACGGGAAAACCGAGAGGAAGGGCGGGACCGCAGCGCCCGCAGCAGAGACATGAGGAATATACGTGGGGAATATAGCCTTTGGCGCCTTTGCGGCCGCCGTCCGCATTCCCCGGAAATCCCGGTCTTCACCCGCCTGCTCAAGATGCCCGGTAAAATTCCCCGCCACACCGAACGCGGGGATGTCCTGAAGCCTTACTGATACCATGCCCCCACTATACCACAAAGAAGCATTTTATGGTACAATACAAAGCATGGAAAACAATATGCAGAAGCTGCAGGAACTTGCGGCTCAGAACGGCCCGCTCTGCGTCGGGCTGGACACAGACCCCTCCTACATTCCTCCGGCAATCCTGAAGGAATACGGCTCGCCCGCGCAGGCAGTGCTCGCGTACAACAAGGAAATCATCTCGCGCGTACAGAGCGCAAAGAGCGCCTGCTGCTGCAAGGTGCAGATTGCCTACTACGAGGCGATGGGCATCGAAGGCATGCACGTCTACGCGCAGACGCTGAGGCTCGTCAAGGACGCGGGGCTTATCTGCATCTCCGACATCAAGCGGGGCGATATCGCGAACACCGCCGCAGCCTACGCAAAGGCACATTTCAGCGGAGACTTTGAGACGGATATCATCACGGTGAACCCCTACATGGGATTCGACACGCTGCGCCCCTTTACGGAATACTGCGCCTCGGCAGGCAAGGGCATATTCGTCCTGCTGCGCACGAGTAACCCCGGCATGGCAGACATAGAGCGGCAGGAGCTGAAATCCGGCGGGCTGGTGCTCGACAGAACCGGCGCCGAGCTCAAGCGGCTTGCCGCAGCAAGTGCCGGGCAGGATGCGGGGCTGCGCTGCCCGCCCGTGGGAGCTGTCGTCGGCTGCACGGAAGAATCCGACGCCCAGACAATCCGCAATGCGTACCCGGAGCTCTTTTTCCTTATCCCCGGCTACGGGGCACAGGGCGGCGCTGCCCGTATCGCGGCGACGCTGCTCGGCAAAGCGGGAGGAACGGTGAATTCGTCACGGGGCATCCTCTGCGCGTGGAAAAAATCGGAGACCTGCCAGCAGAAAGAGCAGGCCGGGACGCTCACCATGGACGACCTTGGCGACGCGGCAGGAGCGGCGGCTCTTGCGGCAAAGCAGGAGCTGTGCGCAGCCGCCGGAGCATGCAGCTGAACGCAGGAGGAAAGGCATGGACAGGGCAGAGATAGACGAGAACGGGCGCGGAATCCTTTTTTACGGTACCGGAGCCATCCGCCGCTGTGCGGCTGTACAGGGGCAGAAAGACGTATTCCTGCTGGAGACTGAGGCCGTCCTTGAGCGGCGCACGCAGATTCCGCCGCACGCAGGGCAGTTCTACCTGATACGCAGCCACCGCAGCAGCGTGGCATTGGACCGCCCCATCAGCGTCTACCACGCGGAGGAATCCCCCTGCGGGGAAAACGGCGCACGGAAGCTTACGCTCCAATTCCTCATACTCAGGAAGGGGCGCGGAACAGAGGAGCTGTGCTCCCTGCTGCCCGGCGACACGATTGACCTTATCGGACCGCTCGGAAACGGCTTTGCCCTGCCAGAGCACATCACGGCGGAGCCTTCCCCGCACCCGGACATCTGCATTGTGGGCGGGGGCATAGGAGTCGCCCCGGTCGCACATTTTGCGGCATCCCTCCCGCAGGGCTCCTACGATTTTTACGCCTGCTTCAGGAGCGGCTCCTACGGGCTTGAGCACATCTCGCCCGCCACGCTGACGCTCGCCACCGATGACGGCAGCCAGGGCATCAGGGGAATGCTCCCCGACGTGCTCAGCACGCAGAAAGTGCGGGAAGCAGGCTACAAAGCCATCTTTGCCTGCGGCCCCACGCCCATGCTCGCCTACGTCAAGAAGATTGCGGAGGAAAGCGGCACCGCATGCTTCCTGAGCATGGAGAACCACATGCTCTGCGGGGTCGGAGCCTGCCTTGGCTGCACCATCCCCACCACAAAGGGGAACCTGCGGGTCTGCAAGGACGGGCCGGTCTTTGACGGCAGCATCCTCAGCTTTGAGCCGCCTGCCCCCCGCAGAAAGGCCTTGCCGCCGGGGCAGCAGCCGGATCTGTCCGTCACGATTGCCGGCGTCCGCTTCCAGAACCCGGTGATTGCGGCATCGGGGACATTCGGGTTCGGGCAGAATTACCGGGGATTCTTTGACGTGACGGCAATCGGCGGCATCTGCTCAAAAGGCGTGACGCTCCAGCCCAAGGAAGGTAATCCCGGCCAGCGGGTCGTGGAGACTCCGGCCGGCAACATAAACTCAATCGGTCTCCAGAACCCCGGCATCCCGCATTTTATCGGGCACGAGCTGCCGGAAATGCTCAGGCTCAGCCCGGCAGTAAGCATCGTGAACCTTGCAGGGAGCGACATAGCATCCTACGCGGAAGGCGCGCGGCTGCTCGACGCGACGGACGCCCCCATGATTGAGCTGAACATCAGCTGCCCCAATGTCTCCGCGGGCGGCATGGCATGGGGCACCCGGCCGGACATCGCGGCGCAGGTGGTGACAGCGGTGCGCGCGGCCACCAGCAAGCCGCTCATGGTAAAGCTATCGCCCAATGCCCCCGATCTGGTTGCGGTGGCCATGGCCTGCGTGGAGGCAGGCGCGGACGCGCTCAGCCTGATAAACACGATTCAGGCGACGGCGATAGACATCGAGAGCGGGAAACCTGTGTTCAAGCGCATACGGGCAGGGCTCTGCGGCCCGGCCATCAAGCCGATTGCCCTCAGGATGGTATATGACGTGTCAGAGGCGATGCAGCGCCTGCCGCCGGAAAAACGCATTCCAATCGTCGGCATGGGCGGCATAGAGCGATGGCAGGACGCCGTGGAATTCATCATGGCGGGAGCAAGCGCCGTCCAGATTGGCAGCGCCAAATTCAGCAACCCGGCCGTAATGAAAGAAGTGATAGACGGGCTCGCACGCTTTATGCAGAGCCACGGCTACGCGGACATAGAAGCCATGCGCGGCATCGCCATCGGGCAGCCGGCAGCGGACTAAAGCCTGATGCGGGGCTGCCCCGGCTTCCCGGACAGCCCCTTTCATCCGGCATAAGCCGGCGTTTTCTGCGTCAGGCAGCCTGGATGGCAATCTTCTTTTCCAGCCGCGCCTCTTTGCGGCGGGGAATCGTGACGGTGAGCACGCCGTTCTTGAACACGGCGCTCACGGCATTGCCGTCGATGTCATCCGGCAGGGTAAAACTGCGGCTAAAGCCGCCGTGGCGGCGCTCGCGGACAAGCCACTGCATGTCGTCCGCTGCAGCCCTTTCTTCCGGCTTTTTCTGCCCGGCGGAAGCGATGCTCAGCACGCCCTCTTTCAGCGTCAGCTCGATATCGTTCTCGTTGCGTCCCGGCAAATCCATGTCAAGGATATAGGCGCCGTCAGTCTCCCGCACATCGACGCTGGGCGCAGCTGCGCAGCACGCATTGTCCATTCCGTCAAAAAGAGCATCAATCAGTGAAAGTCCGTTCATAGTATACCTCCAAAATAGCAGCTGTCGTTCCTGCGCCGGCACATCAGCCTGCCGCAGGAAGCCTCTTATAATCCATTCGTTCCAGGCGGGCTGCCTTGCAATCCCGTCCTGCTAACTATAAAGCAAAAAGCGTGCCAAGTTCCGGAAGAATCGCAGCCGCAGCCCGCAG
>DGUD01000031.1 GCA_002393865.1 Treponema sp. UBA4319 | reverse complement strand
ACATCTCATGCTGAAGCCCTGGGGGACCGCGCGCTTTCGGCAGGGAAAACAAACATGCGCCCCGGCGGAAAAACGTCCGTCCCGCTGCCCGGAGTGTTGCGCCTGCAAAGGCATCCCGGACGCTTTGCCGTTCCCGCGCATTTTTTATGCCGAATCCTGGGCCGCGCAATAAGGTGTAGCAGAAAAGGACTTTTTTCATATTGTTTTCTGTATTAAGCGAACATAAAACTGATTCCTGCGGGCGCTGCTTACGGCTTATGCGTGAGATGCGTTTTATCGTAAGAAAGACGGGGCAGGAGCTTTGTATGCTGAAAGGCTTTTCTATGCGGAAGGAAAACGCGCCGCCAAGCCCGTGCCATTTGCAACGTGAAGAGTGCAGTCGGCAGAGCCGGTGCGGAGCTGACCGGGTTCCCGCCGGAATCAGATGCCACTCCCGCCGGAATCAGAAAGGTGAGGCCTGCGATTACGTTTTTCATATCGTTTTATGTAATAAACATAAAATTGGTTTTGACGGACACGTTGCGGAAATATTGACAATGCGCGGATAATTCTGTATGCTTTTTCCTGACAAAGATGTCTGCCCCAAGGAGCATTGTATGCTTGGGGCGGGCATCTTTTTTTGTTTCCGGGGGATGCGCGGGAATCCGGCGCTTTTTCCCCGGAGTAAGGGGGCAAATGCAATGTGTGGTTTTGTTGGGGCTTTTGATGCGGACAGCGCTACGCGTCCTGTGGATGAGGGGTTGAGGAGCATCGTGCTCGGAATGTCGCGGAAAATCCGGCACCGCGGGCCGGACTGGAGCGGGGTGTATGCGAAAGGCGGCGCGGTGCTTTCCCACGAGCGCCTTGCAATCGTGGATCCGCTGAGCGGCGGGCAGCCCCTGCTCAGCGCTGACGGAAAGCTTGTCCTTGCCGCAAACGGCGAGATATACAACCACCGGGAGATACGCCGACGCCTTGAGGGAAAATATCTTTTCCAGACCGGCAGCGACTGCGAGGTCATCCTGGCGCTCTACCGCGAGAAGGGTATAGATTTCTTTGAGGAGCTCAGCGGCATATTCGCCTTTGCCCTCTACGACGCGGAGCAAGATGTCTACCTTATAGGCAGGGATGAAATCGGCGTGATTCCCCTGTATCAGGGATGGGACAAGGAAGGCCGCTACTATGTGGCAAGCGAGCTGAAGGCGCTGGAGGGCATTTGCCCCACCGTGGAGGAATTCCCCAACGGCAGCTACTTTTATTCCCGCGACAAGGAGCCGGTGCGCTGGTACCACCGCACGTGGGAGCACTTTGAGGCGGTAGAAAATGCGCCCCGTGCCTGCGATGCCTCCGGCGCTGTCGTCCGGCCGGAAATCATCGCGAAGGTCCGCAGCGGGCTGGAGGATGCGGTGCGCCAGCAGCTGATGAGCGATGTTCCGTACGGCGTGCTGCTGAGCGGCGGGCTGGATTCCTCTGTCATCGCCGCGGTGACGCAGAAGTTTTCCAAGAAACGCGTGGAGACCGGCAGCAGGCAGGACGCCTGGTGGCCGCAGCTGCATAGTTTTGCCATAGGGCTGGAGGGCTCCCCTGACCTTGCGGCCGCGCGGAAGGCGGCGGAGAGCATAGGAACCGTGCACCACGAGGTGCATTTCACAATCCAGGAGGCGCTGGACGCGCTGCCGGACGTTATCTATCACATTGAGACCTACGACATCACCACTGTCCGCGCGAGCACCCCGATGTACCTGCTTGCCCGCGCGATAAAGGCGATGGGGATAAAGATGGTGCTGAGCGGCGAGGGAAGCGACGAGCTGTTCGGCGGCTACCTGTATTTCCACAAGGCTCCCGACAGCCGCGAATTCCACGAGGAGCTGGTGCGCAAGATGGGCAAGCTGCACCTGTATGACTGCCTGCGCGCGAACAAAGCGCTTTCCGCGTGGGGGGTGGAAGGCCGGGTTCCCTTCCTCCATAAGGAATTCATCGATATCGCCATGGGGCTGAACCCTGAGGACAAGATGAGCATCCGCCTGCCGGACGGAAGCCAGCGCATGGAGAAGTGGATTCTTCGCAAGGCTTTTGAGGATCTGCTGCCCGCGGACATCTGCTGGCGTCAGAAAGAGCAGTTCTCCGACGGCGTGGGCTACAGCTGGATAGACACGCTCAAGGAGATGACCGCGCAGAAAATCTCCGACGCGGAATTCGCGCAGCGCTCCCGGCGCTTCCCCGTCAACACCCCGGTGACGAAAGAGGAGTACTTCTACCGGGATATTTTTTCCCGCTTCTTCCCGGAGGACAGCGCAGCCCTGACGGTTCCGCACGAGGCCGGTGTCGCCTGCTCGACCGCAAAGGCGCTGGAATGGGACGCCACATGGAAGAGCATGGACGAGCCGAGCGGCCGTGCGATTGCCGGTGTGCACGAGAAGGCCTATTAGGGAGCCCCAAAGGAGATTTTACCCGTGCTTTATTCCGCATTATTTCCTATGAAATTATGCGTAATAAAAAAAGCACTTTTTGTAAAAGGGGGCGGGAGCCCTGTGCTGCCGCCGGCGTCTCAGCGCTTCCGCAGCACTTTCTGAATCGGGCTGTCCACAAAGGTGGTCAGCAGGAACGACGCGGCAAGCAGAGCTGCCGAGCAGACGATGAATTTGACCGTCCGGTCGAGCCTGCACTGAAGTATACAGCTTTTCCTGCCGGATTACAAGTTTGCGGGCCTGCTGACCGCGCTCTGCCTGAAAAGCTGCACTGACGGTGAGCCGCCGTAACGGCTTCGGGTGTGAAGCCGCTCCTCCTCTTTCCGCTCGCTGGGATTTCTGTCGGCTTCCGGGCGTACGGGCGTGGTGCTGTACTGTATATTACATAAATATATGGGTAAAAATGTCTTTGCTGGACATTTTATGTTTATCGTTGGGCGGCGGCTTGTAGTCGCCCAGAAAGTTCTTGACTAGAATCTTAAGCAGCTCGCTGTTTCCTTTGAAAAAGCTGATTTTTGTGGGAATTTTTTCACCTTTCGGATATGTTCGCGTTACGGCGATTTCGCATGCTTTGTAGCCCAGTTGCGTTGCCCGGACGGAAAGCTAGGCGAGCAGTTCATGGCCAACAAAGATGTCCCGGAAAACAGCAGTCCTTTTATTTTTAGGTTCAAAGGAGGATGAATGCGGATGGATTATTTTACAGGGTAAACATATCCTGAATTTCAATAAGTGTTACGGCATTTGAATCTGCTTTTTCCCGCACCGAAGCGGAAAATCCGCTTTTGCTGAACGCAAAAAAGAATACTTCTTTTGCCGCTGGAAAAATGCTGCGGCGGGAAATCATATTTTCAAATTCCTCTTTGCCGAAAAGCTCGTTTCGGAATTTGCACTCGCACATAATGAGTTTTTCGCCGTTACGGTCAGACAAGAGCACGTCAATGTCATCCTGCATTCTTCGCGAGGGATTGTTGCCCCACCATCGCCCATATTTTTCGGGCACGAACGGGAGCTGACCGCGCCGCGCGCGCCGGAGCATATATTCAAGGCAGATTTTTTCAAAAATATGTCCCATATAGCGATTTATATTCTCCGGTGCAAAAATTTCCTCCGCAGATTTTTCTTCGCCCAAAAGTTCGTAATAGCTTTTGTGCTCAAATAAAAAATCATACCAAAAGCAGAAATAGTTGTCCGAAATCTCGTAGAGCGTGCGTCTTGAGCTATCGCTTTCGGTGCATGGGACGCATTTTTTTACAAGACGGATTGCCTGCAAAGTCGAAAGATATTTTGAGCATTTCTGGACTTCCTCATGAATTTTCAGCGCAATGTCATTCAGCCTTGAAGCACCGTTTGCAATGGCTTCAAAAATGCTGTTGTACACGGCTGGCTCCCTGAGCTCTTGCCGCAAAAGGAAAATCGGTTCGTCTTTTAAAAATGAGCCTTCTCGCAGAATCTTTGAAGCGACATTCTGCTGTAATGATTTAGAACCGTCAAAAGCGTCCAGATAGCAGGGGACTCCCCCGAGTATGCCGTAAGCAATGATTTTGTCAAGCTCGGAATAGTGCGGAAAAAATGCCGCGCTTTCCAAATAGTCAAAGCTTTTCAGTTCTATATGAAGCGTGGAACGACCATATAGCGGGCTTTTATGCGCAAGAACCTCATCTTCCATAAAACTCACGCTGGAACCGCATAGAATCAGAAAAATATTTTTGTCTTTCCATTCGTGGTCAATCGTGTGTTGCAGAATGCTCTTTATCGACGGATTTTCAGCGGCAATGAACGGGAATTCGTCGATGACAAAGACTAGCCGCTCATTTTCAGAAGATTTCTTTGTTATGTAAGAAAAAGCTGTTTCCCAATCCGGGAAATCGCCGAAAAAGCAGCCTTCAAAAAAAATCTGCGCGGACTTTGAAAAATCGGAAAGATTTAATGCATCGTTTTTTTCCTGTGCAGAATACAGCAAGGTTTTATGAGTTTTTGAAAATTCTTTCAAAAGCGTCGTCTTTCCAATGCGTCGCCGCCCGTACAAAACAAGGAACTCGAATAATTTTGAATTGTACGCGTCTTCCATTATTGAAAGCTCTTTTTTTCTACCCAAAAACATGCGCACCTCAAAAACAGATTATGTAACTTTAGATTATTATACTCCAAAGTATAATAACCGTAAAGCCTGCGGCAACGGATTTCTTTTGCTTTTGAACTTAAAAATAAAAATGTCAAAGAAGGCTGAATTGAATTACCAGGATATACAATTAAAAGAGCTTGAGAAAAAGACCGGAATCAGCACGAATACGTTGGGAAACTATCTGGCGGGACATAATTCCGCTCCCAGTGTCGATAATGCCGTGAAGATTGCTGCTGCGCCGGGGGTCAGCGTGGAGTATCTTGTGACGGGAAGATGCGGAGGTGCTTTTGCCGATTCCTTGTAATACATATATACGCGGTTAAAAATGTACTAAAACTGCATTTGTTCGCTTTTGTTTGCTAAAGGAGAGGGCGATGCTTGTTTTCTAGAAAAGGCATTGACCTGTGTCGCTGAATTTTGCTATAATTGCGCATACTTTGCGGGTGTCCGCAGCGGGCCATTAGCTCAGTCGGTTAGAGCAGGGGACTCATAATCCCTTGGTCCTAGGTTCAAGTCCTAGATGGCCCAGAAAAGCCGTTGGTGTAAGCAGCCAGCGGCTTTTTTTTCTTCCTGTGTGGGTGAGGGGTGGGGGGGGCCTGCCGGTGGGAAAGCTGCCGTGCGTGGCAGTGGCGGGGGCGTCACCGCGTAGCCCGCAGCGTCCGCAGGTAAGCTTTGTGCTCGTCCGTGACCCTGTAGCTTTCGCTTGCTTTCTGAATTGCCTTGTTGTGGGTCCATGTCTCAAGGCGGTGCCGCTCGATGTAGACGATGCTTGCGTCGTACTGCTTTGCAAGGGCGGTGGCAAAGTACCAGGCAACCATCATTTTGAGGTAGTAGTCGTCCTCTTTTTTGCTGGCGACCAGCTCCAGATATTCGCTCCGGAAATCTTCTCCTAAAAACTCGTTCATGAGCATGCGTATCCCGAATCGGGCGGTATACACATGGCCGCTCGCTATCCATTTCTTGATATAGGGAAGAAGCGCCGCATGGTTCTTTTTGAACACTTTGGGGCTTGCCTGGTCACACACCGGCCAGCAGTCGATGTATGGCAGGAATGTCTCCACTGCGGCTACGCAGGCTTCAAAATCCTTTATCTGCGCAAGCAGGAAAAAGTGGACGAGGTTCTCCTCGAAATATGCGTGCGGCAGCGATTGCAGGAACGCGGCGGCCTCGTCCGTGCCGGACAGCTCTTTTGCGATTCTCCGCATATCGGGGGTGCGCACGCCAATCATCGTGTCCTTCGGGATGTTCGGGACGAGATTCGCCTGGAAATCGCGGTAGTGCAAGTCCTGATAGCCGATTAGTTTGTCGTATAGTGTCATGGGCTGTCCTTTTTCCGGAGGAATTGTGCGCTATTGCTGCTAACGAACGTTCGTTTTTTTTGCGATAGCTCTTTATCCTTCCTTTCCTTGTGATGCCTCCCGGAGCGTGAACAGGGCGTAGAGGGGGATAGTCCGCACGCCTTGTTCTTCGGGGCTGAAATTCTGGCAGGAGGAACGGATTGCATAGGCCGGGGCGTAGGCTCGGATATACTCGCGGAGGCTTTTTGCCTTTGAGTTCTCCGCATCCTTTGTCTCTATCGGGATAATGCTCTGCGCGTGCTCGTCGGGGAACACGAAGTCTAGCTCCGCGACGTTCCCGCTTGTCCAGTAGAAAGGCTTTTTGCCCATGCCGCTCAGCTCCTGCGCCACGTAGTTTTCGGCAAGCATGGCCTCGGTTTTTCCGGGGAGCATGGTGCCGTGGATGATGGCGTCTGGGTTTGCCGACATCCGCATGGAGAGCAGCCCGACGTCGGAATAGTAGAGCTTGAATGATTCCGGGGATTCGTAGATGTCGGCGGGGTATTTGCCTTCCGTTATGAGCGTGCAGGGGAGCACGGCGGCGGCCCGCTCCAGCCATGCGAGCGACACCTCGTATTCCTTTGCCCGTCCGCCCGCCTTTATGACGGAATACTGGAATTTTGTGTTTTTCTTCTCCAGCTGGGGGATGATGCTGTTGTAGACGGCCATGCTTCTGGCGGTTTCGGCCGGGCTCGCGTAGCGCGCTATGTCGGCGATGTACGCGTTGGCGATGTCGTTCTGCGCCGCGCGGACAAGGTTGAAGTCCCCGGTCTCCCGGTAGGTGCTGACGACCTGCGGGTAGCCGCCGACCGCAAGGAACGTGCGGTAGAGCTCCACGGCTCTCCGGTGCTGGGCGTTCTCCAGCGGGGATGCCGCGACGGCGTGCTCCGCTATGCTTTTGAGCAGCTCGTCCTCACCGCAGGCCAGCAGGAATTCGTCAAAGCCCATGGGGAAGAACTGCATGACGTTGACTTTGTGTGCCATCGGGTAGAAGTGGAGGATTTCGTCGGTACCGGCCGCGATGGTTTTGCCGCTGCTGCCGAGCGCCATGTTGGGCAGGCTTGCCGTGGCGATGATGTGGTAGCCGTTTCCCTGCGTGCTGAATTCCCTGAGGAATGCGAGGGCTGGCTCGCAGGCTTGTATCTCGTCAAAGATGATGAGCGTCCGTTCTTCTTCAATATATGTGTTTTTAAGGAGGCGGAGCGAGGCGACGATGCTCTCCGGGGACGCGCCGTCCCTGAACAGCTCCGCGAGCGCCGTCTCCCCCTCGAAGTTGCAGTAGACGACGTTCTCGTAGGCCTGCTTGCCGAACTGGAGTACGCTGTGGGTTTTGCCGATGTGCCGCGCGCCAAAGATGACGAGCGGTTTTCTGTCCGTGGAAGCCTTCCACGCCTGTAGCTGTGCCAGCTGATGAATTCTTTGCATGGTATTATTATATGCTTATTCATGGGAAAAAAGCAAGTGTTTTGTCACAAAAAAGAGCTGCTTCGCGCGGAAGGGCGGCAGCGCAGGGTGCGGGCAGGCCGTAGCCTTGCATAGTGATGCATAAGAAGGTGTCAGATAAGAGCGAATCATACCCCGCTGGTTGCGGCGGGTGAGCAGTTTTGGGAGCCGCGTTCTTGCGAGGCTTCGGTCTGAAACGGTGCAATGCATGGGAGGAAGCCGCCGGTTTCCGGAAAGCGTTGCTGTAAGGCGGTTTTTGATACGGGCTGTATCGCCTTGCAAGCGCTGCACGCCTTTGTGTCCGGGTATTTTTTGTGTATACGGGGGTATTGTGGGTAAAAATGTGCACGCTATACATTTATACAGATGAAATTTTGTATGTGTGCTCTCCGCGGACTGCGCAGGGAGCTTTCCCCTCTGCGTGCCCAAGCTTTTTCTGCCGCCCTCCCCTCCTTCCTGTGCGGCATGTCTGCTAGAAGCTGGTGTCTGCCACTATGCTGCCCGTGCGTTCGTCGGTGACGATGACGCGGGCATAGCCGTCGTATTCCCGGATGACAGCGATGCGGCCTTCCAGCTGGTCGATGAGGCGCTGCTGCACGTCGTCGAATTCCATGCCGGGGGCGGTGTACAGCGTTGTGTGGAGCCCCTCAAAGCTGCACGCCATCAGCAGGATGTCCAGATTGTTGATGTTGCTTATTTTACTATGAATAAATGTGCGATATTTCTCGTAATCAGCCTCCCATGCCGCGCTGTCGCGACCGCCGCGGTGATCCGGCAGCGCAAAGTCCCTGCGGAGGATGCTGCCGAGGCAGTCCGTCATCTTCTGCGCGCCGGACAGGTTCAGGTGGCAGTTGCCGTTGTCCATCGAGTCTCGCTCCGGGTTCTCCTCTCCTATCCGGCAGTTCTGGAAATCCGTGCGGCTGTCTATGATGCGCGCCTCGTCCGGGAGGAAGTTGTAGTAGGGCACCTGCATATCTGCCGCGATGCGCCGTATGGAATTCGCCTCTCTCTGCTGCAGGACGCCGCTGGCGGGCGGCAGGTACACGAGAAGCGGCTGGATGCCGCTCTCCGTGCAGAAGGTGACGAAGCGCCGTATATAGGCGATGCCGTCCGTGTCCTCGTCGGCAAGGTATTCCTCCGGGCTTATGCGGCGCATGGACTCGTATGCTTCTACATCTTTTGCTATGGTAAATTGTGGCTGGAATCCGGAGGATTGGTTTTTGTCAGAAAAGGCGTGCTCGTTCCACAGGCGGCGGAAGGGAAAAGCGCATGCCTTCCACCTGTTGTGGTAGACCGAGTACGGAACGAGCAGCTCGTTTTTCTTATTGTCGCTGCCGCACAGTACGTTTGCGGCACGCGCCTTGTTCCGCGAGAGGGGGAAGTTGTCGAAGATTGAGTGGAATCTTGCCCTCTCTGTCGCTTCGTCCTCATCCGGGTAATCGAGGCGGCAGCTGTAGACGTCGAGCACTGCGAGTCTGGGCTTGTGGTAGCGGACGGCATCCCGCAGGATGTAATAGGTGAGGTATAGCTCCTGGCCGTTGGTGCCAAGGTTGTACGACGTGATGCCGTAGTCCCGGTACAGCTGGGGCGGTATTATCGTCCTGCCGACATGGCTCGTGCCGAAAAACAATACGTCATAGTTTTTCCTGTCAAAAAATGTGCTTTTGTCGCTATTTATATCCTGCGGATCAACCACCCGCGAATGCACGTATATGCCGCCTAGCGCGAGGGCTGCCGTAAGTACGGCGGCCGCGCCTCTCTTAAAACTGGAAATAGATAAAGTCAGCCGCATTGTATGTTCCTCCCCACACGCCGGTTGCTGCGATGAATACGATGCCTGCCGCCACCGCGAGCACCTGCACGGATGCGCCGCATTTCTGGATGCAGCGGCGGACGCAGATGCCCCGCTCGTTGAGCGCATCGACCGCAAGCAGCAGGGCGATGCTGGCGTACAGGAGCTTGAGCTCCGGCCATTCAAGCTTCATATAGAAGAAGTCGTGGATCTGCTTGTGCCTGGCGATGAAGCTCCCGATGGAGCGCAGGATGTCTGCCGCCGTCCGCAGCGACGGGGAGCGGAAGAGGCACCAGCCCACATTCACCCAGAAGAACGTGACGAGCCGCCGCAGCGCCGCGGGCAGTTTTTTCTGGAAGTCCGCGCTTGTCCTGTCGGCAACCTGCAGGATGCCGTGCAGCAGCCCCCACGCGACGAAATGCCAGCCCGCGCCGTGCCACAGGCCGCTCAGCGCCATCACGAGCACGATATTCAGGGCTGTCCGTGCTGCCGTGCATCTGCTGCCGCCCAGCGGGATGTACACGTAGTCGCGGAACCACGTGCTCAGCGAGATATGCCATCTGCGCCAGAAATCCTGCACGTTGAGCGCGCCGTAGGGGCTCGCGAAGTTGTCAGTGAGCTCAAAGCCCAGCAGCTTGGCGGAGCCCTTGGCGATGAGCGAGTAGCCGTAGAAGTCCCCGTAAATCTGGAACGCGAAGAACACGGTGGCAAAGAGCAGCGTCATGCCTTCCGTCTCGTAGGGCTGCGCGTATGCGCTGTTCACGAATATGGCTGCCCTGTCCGCAAGCACCATCTTCAGGAAATATCCCCACAGCATGATGAACACGGCGTCTTTTGCCCGCTCAAAGTCGAAGCTTTTGGGCGTGTCGAACTGGCGCAGCAGGGTGCCGCTCCGCTCTATGGGACCCGCCACCAGCTGCGGAAAAAACGATACGAACAGCGCGTAGCGGAAGAAATTCCGCTCCGCCACGATATTCCTCCGGTATACGTCCGTCAGGTAGCCCGCCGCCTGAAAGGTAAAGAAGGATATTCCCACCGGGAGCGCGAAGCTGGTGGCCGGTGCAGGCGGCACTATCCCGGCCGCCCCCGCAAGCCCCGCGACGAGCCGCAGCGCCCGGAACGCATTTTGCATCAGAAAATTGCTGTATTTATAGAAGACAAGTGGCGCAAACAGGACGCAGAGCGTCAGGACAAAGAGCGCCTTCCGCCCTTTTGCGCCCCCGCCGTCCCGCTGCAGGAGACGCGCCCCGGCATAGGAGACCGCGGTGCAGCCCAAAAGCAGTATGCCGTGCAGCGCGTTCCAGCTCATGTAGAAATACCAGCTGCATGCCAAAAGCCACCAGTTCCGCAGCTTCTGAGGAAGGATAAAATAGAGCAGCAGCAGCACCGGCAGGAACAGGAGATATTTGAACGAATTGAAGACCATGACTTTTCCCTAAAGAATATGTAGAAATACTGATTTGTCAGTATTTTATAGCGATAAATAACAACTTGTCAATATAAACAGTCTTTTTGATACTGAAATCTTGGTATTGTATCAGTCATGGACAGTAGTTTTCGGCAAAACCTCCGCAGCGAGCTGGATTTTCAGGGACTTACCGTAAAAGAGCTTTCTGCGCGGACGGGTATCCCAAAATCGACGCTGGACTGCTACCTTGGCGCGCGGGCTGCGATGCCGCCTGCCGACGCTGCCGTCCTCATCGCAAAGTCCCTGAACGTCAGCGTGGAGTACCTCGTTACGGGGGTAGACGGGCATTTTGGCGGCAGCCTTCCGCAGGATCAGAGCAAGATGCTCAAGGACATCGTGGCGGACTTGCTCAAGATGAACAGGACGGCGCTCTGCTACACCCACGCCAGCGTTCGTGCGATGCTGAAGGCGCAGGACGCGCTCCTTTCCTCCGGTTCCGGCAGCCTGTAAAACTGAAAGCACATTTAAATATATCCTGTGTTTTGACCGCCGAGCTGTACATATAGGCGCAAAATGTGCTAGAATCTCAGCGGCTATGAAAAAAAAGGTTCTGTGGGCTGTTATAACGCTGTGCTTGTCCGTGCTCACTGTGTCCGCGCTCTTCTGCAACAGCGGGCTTTCCCTGGAGGAGCTGTGGCAGAACATACAGGCGGCGTCTCCGCTCTGGCTCATTCCGGCGGCGCTGTGCATGCTGGGCTTTATTTTCTTTGAGGGGCGCTCGCTGGTGCTTATCCTGCGCACCCTCGGCTACCCCGCAAAAAAACGTCGGGGCTTCCTCTATGCTGCCGCGGACATCTACTTCTCTTCCATCACGCCATCCGCCACAGGCGGGCAGCCCGCCAGCGCGTACTTCATGCACAAAGATGGAATTTCCGGAGAGGCCGTCACGGTGTCCCTGCTGCTGAACCTCACGATGTACACCTTTGCCATAATCACGCTGGGTCTCCTGTCCATCGTCTGCTTTCCTGGTCTGTTCATGGAATTCAACACGGCGTGCAGGGTGATGATACTGATTGGGGTGTTCATGATGGTGCTGCTGGCCGTCTTCTTTGTACTCCTCCTGAAAAAGCAGCGCCTGCTCCTGAGCATGGCGAACATCGTCGTGTCGCTCATGCGCCGCATCCACTGCAGGAGCGCGGCGGAGAGATTCCGGGCACGGATGGACACGGCGATTGAGCGCTACAACGAATGCGTGGTCACGCTGGCGGGAAAGAAGCGGCTGCTGCTGAAGAGCTATCTGCTGAACCTCCTGCAGCGTGCATCACAAATCCTTGTGACGGTATTCTGCTACTACGCGATGCACGGGGGGCTTTCCGACGGGCTGAAGGTCTTTGCCATCCAGACCTACGTGGTGCTGGGCTCGAACTTTATCCCGGTGCCGGGGGCGGTGGGCATCTCCGAATTCATGATGTATTCTGGCTACAGGATGTTTCTTGGCGAGGAGGCGGCGTACGGCCTCGCCATTCTGGGCAGGGGGATTTCCTTCTATACCTGTAGCATCATCAGCATTTTTACGGTATTATTGGGGTATATGATGATTCGGTTTAAAAAAGATGACGGAAGAAAACTCGTAATCGGTTTTTACGACTATACGGTAATACTCACCTACCTTTCCATGGTTTCCGCCACGACGGGCATCATGCTCTGCCTGAACGACATCGGGCATCCGTATCTGGGCATGTTCTTCCTGATGTTCTGCGGGCTGTGCGATGCGTTTGACGGAAAAGTCGCGCGCACAAAGAAGGACAGGACCGAACGGATGAAGAAATTCGGCGTCCAGATTGATTCGCTTTCCGACCTGGTCGCCTTCGGGGTGCTCCCCGCCTGCATCGGGATTGCCATGTTGAGGAGCAGCATAGAATTCTCAAGTTTCCCGGACTTTAAATTCCTGCACCATGCGGATAAATCTACGGTCATAAAGATTATCCTCACCATGATTGCTGTCCTGTATGCATTGGCGGCGATGATACGCCTTGCCTACTTCAACGTGCTTGAGGATGAGCGGCAGCGGGATGAGAATGCCGGGGTGCTCAAGACATACATCGGGCTCCCCGTCACCAGCTCGGCGCTCGTGTTCCCCACAATCCTGCTGGTGCACATCTTTAGCAGCGCGGATCTTACGCTCCTGTACTTTGTGTTCCTTGCGGTGATGGGCTTCCTCTTTATCTCCCGCATCCAGGTAAAGAAGCCTGCCACAAAGGGCGTGCTCATCATGATTGCGCTGGGTGCTGTGGAGGCGGCGGCGCTCGCGTTCGTATTTACCGTCATGCGCCGGCAGTGAGCGCCAGATGGACGCACTCCGTTTTCTTTACAGGACAATCCCCGGCAGGCTGCTGCTGAGGCTGCTTTCCGCCCGCCCGCTTTCCCGGCTTTGCGGCCGCTTCCTCGATTCCCCCTGCTCTGCCTTCCTGATACGCGGCTTTGTCCGCCGGAACGACATTGATACCGCCGATTACGAGATGGACGGCATCAAATCGTTCAACCAGTTCTTCCGCCGCAGGATAAAGGATGGCCGCCGGCCTTTCGATATGCAGGGCTCGCACCTTCCGGCTCCCTGCGACGGACTGCTTTCCGTGTGGGATATACGCGACGGCACGGTTATCCCCGTAAAGCAGTGCGCGTATACGCTGCGCTCGCTGCTCCGCGACGATGCGCTTGCCGCATCTTTTGACGACGGCCTCTGCCTTGTGTTCCGGCTCTGTGTCAGCAACTACCACCGCTACTGTTATGCGGATTCCGGCCGGAAGGGGCGGAACTGCTTTATACCGGGCGTCCTGCATACGGTTCGCCCCGTCGCCTTGGGCGCGCTCCCCGTCTTTGCGGAGAACTGCCGCGAATACACGGTGATAGACAGTCCCTGCTTCGGGAGCATTGTCCAGATGGAGGTGGGAGCCATGCTTGTCGGCAGGATTGTGAATCTAGAGGGCGAAGGGACTGCCGTCCGTGGAAAGGAGAAGGGCTTCTTTGAGTACGGCGGCTCCACGGTAATCCTTCTGCTGGGGCGCGGCAGGCTTGCCGTGCGCGCGGACATCGCGGAGAATTCGCGCTGCGGGCGCGAGACACCCGTCCGCATGGGAGAATGCATCGGTACCCTGCCCGGCGCCTGATTCCGGCTGTTTGCGGCGTGCCGCGTCGCTTTGCCGCCGTTTGCCTGGTTGGCGTGCCAGCCCCCGGAGCACGGAGCTTGCCGGCCCTAGTATTCCCGGCTTATTGCTTTGATGCCGTATAAGCGCATGAAGTCCCTGAGCTCGCGCTCGTTGCGGATGAGCGTGATTTCCTCAAAGGCGCCGGACTGCTTGTCTTTGAAGCCCGCTACCTGTTCCCCCGTACAGATACTGCACCTCAGCACGGGGACTTTTTTTTCCGCGTCATAGGGGACGGGCGTTTTTTGCGGGAACAGCTTTCTCAGGATATCCATGCCTCCAGTATAGCACGGACGGGCGGCTTTCAGAAGTATCGCTGTCCTCTGCCGCCACATTTTTGAGGGATAATGAATTATAACAGGATTTTATCGGAACTGGTTGGCGTTTCCCGGGTGTTCTCCCGAGAATATGAGAGAGGCTTTCCGGAAGCGCAGCTTTTCCGGGACCGCCCCCTATCTTATCGTAAGGAGTAAGCCTTGGTTCAAGAAGTCGTCCAGTCAAAAAGTTCCGGTGCGGAGCAAGCCGTCGAAGATTTGTGCTCGAAGTTAAAAAAGGATCCGTCCTCCTATAGTGTGATTATCTTTTTTGCCAGCGTTTCCTATGATTTCCCTAAGCTTTCCTCGCTCCTGCACGAACGTTTTCCACGGGCAGAGGTGATAGGCTCGTCCTCCTCCGGTGAGATAAGCAGCGGCGGCTTTGCCAAGGGAACCGTAGTGCTCAATGCGCTGTCGGACAGCAGCGGCCGCACGCGCATGAAAGCTGTCCTTGTCGATGACGTCGACAAGTTTCCGACTGTCCACAAGGACAGCATCATAAAAGCGGCGGCCAGCGTCGGGGTTCAGCTTTCTTCGCCCGGCATCTCCAGCAACTCCTTTGCCATAACGCTGGTGTGCGGCCTGATTTCCGCGGAGGAAGGCGTGCTCTCGCTCCTGTATTCCCTTGTGAGCGACCCGGACTTTCTTGTTGCGGGCGGCTCTGCGGGCGATGACTTGCAGTTCAAGGCGACCTATGTCAGCTATAACGGGCAGACTTCTTCCCACGGGGCGGTGATAGTCTTTGTGCGGACGAGCAGCCCCTTCAAGATTTACAAAGAGAATATCTTCCAGCGCTCCGGAAAAAGCGTGATTCTTACTGATGTAAAGCCGGAGACCCATCTGGTGCAGAGCATCGATAACATGAATCCCCGCCGCCGCTACGCGCAGGTGCTGGGCATTCAGGAGCATCAGGTGGATGATGCCATCCTTGCGCATCCGTTCGGGCGTGTTTTCGGCGACGAGATTTTTATTGCCTCCCTTGTCAAATTTGACGAGTCCGGCAAGCTGAGCATGTATGCGCGCGTGCTGCAGAATTCCGAGCAGGAGATTCTTGAGCCGATGGACGCTGTCTCCATCACGGAGCAGACATGCAAAAAAATCCTTTCGGATATCCCCCGTCCGGGCTGCGTCATATTGTTCAACTGCATCCTCAGGACTATCGGCTTTGAGAAGAAAAGCCTTCAGCACACCGTCAACGAGATATGGCGGCGCTACTTCCCGTCATACAGCGGTTTTTCCACGTATGGCGAGCAGTTCGGGCATATCAACTCAAATCAGACGCTTGTTACGCTGGTGATAGGAGAATAAGGAATGGAACACACTTACACAAGCGAGGAGCTTATCCAGACGGGGAAAGACCTTGTGGGCTTCCTTATCGAAATTTGCAATACCGCGAACAACATCAACGGCTTCCTGAAGAAATACATCTCGCTTCTTACTTCCGAGGACGGAATTTACCGGCGGCAGGAAGAGGCGATGTCTCATTTTGTGGATTCCAGCACCCATACGCAGGAAGAGGCCGACAAGATGATGCAGGTGTCACGCTCCAACAGCGACGCGCTGCAGACAATCTGCGGCGAGTTCCAGACGCTGAACGGGAACATCACTGATGCCCAGCACGGCCGCAGTGCGATGAACGAGAAAGTCCGCGGCCTCAATGAGCGGATAAAGGAAATCAGCGGCTTTATCAAGGATATCCAGGATGTGTCCGAGCAGACGAACCTGCTCTCCTTTAACGCTTCTATCGAGGCTGCCCGCGCGGGTGTGGCGGGAAAAGGCTTCCGCATCATTGCGAATGAGGTCAAGAATCTTTCCGGGCGTACGACGAATTTGTCAAACGATATCGATTCCAAGGTCAGGGAGCTCCAGCAGCTTGTGCAGGCCATTGTCGATGAGAACCGCAAGAACGATGTCTTTATGGATTCCTTGCAGAAGACCGCCGTCAGCGCGAACTCCCGTCTGTCGCAGATACAGAATGACAACAAGAACAATATCGCTTTTATGCAGCAGATTCTGAGCGACATGAACGAGAACCAGAAGAGCATTTTGTCTGCGACGAAGGAGACCGAGAAGGAGAGCCTTGCGCAGATACAGAGTATCGTCGAGCGCGCTACCGAAAATACCATCCATACGGGAGACGAGCTTTCGTTCCTCTTTGAGCTGCGTAAACTGTTTGAATGGTTCGGCACGCACCGGGAGCTGTTCGCGTAGGTCATGCGGGCGCTGGCGCCATCTGCCGGCGCTGCTTGACCGCTTTTGTTTTTCCGGGTACAATTTTTTTATATTATGGAAGAAAAACGTTATCGGATCCGGCTGTTGCCGCGCTTGTGCGGAACGCGGCGGCCGACGGTATCGGTACCGGCTGGGCACGGGGCTGGGCTAATCTGCCGGGGCGTGTCTTTGTGTCCTATACCCCTATCGCCTTCACGCCTTGGTTTTTGGCGATTACCGTCGAAGAGCATCAGGTCTTTGCCATCAGCAATGCCTTGCGACGTACGAACACGACGATTGCCGCACTAACGGTCGTTATCCTCAGCCTGTCTACCCTGCTGTTGTTGCGCCTGCTGCTTAAACCGCTGGGGAGCGTGGAAAAATCAATCGGTAGCATTGCTTCCGGCCATGCGGATTTGACCCAGCGCATACGGATAGTCTCCCGCACGGAAATCGGTTCCGTGGTGCAGGGCTTCAATAAATTTACGGAAGTGCATGCGGCAGGGCTACACGACAAAGGCCGGGCTTTCCGCCGCAAAAAGCGTGACAAAGGAGGAGCCGCTCACAGACCAGTCTGTCATATTGCAGTGCTTTATAGTTCCTTTTGTCCCGGTCACGAAATAGCAGATGCTGACCGCGCTCTTTGCCGGGCGCGGCTTTTTTTGCTGCTGCCTGTCAGCAGGAAAGCAGCCGGAGCTTTTCTTTGAGGCATTTGATGCAGATTGCCTGCACGTCGCCGCAGTATTCTCCGTCCGTGTGGAACGCCATCGGATTCTGCGTCTTGATGGTGACGCTCGTGCAATCCTGAAGAAAGAATCCCTTTGAGCCGGCATGCTTGCCCATGATGAGCTTCGGGAACAGGAGAAAAGCCCGGAGCTTTGATATGCCGGATGCTATGCAGACCGACAGTTTTCCGTCCGTCGGTACGGCGTCCGGGCACATGGGGACGCCGCCTCCTTCCGCCCGTAAATTCATGGTGGCAAGGAATATGAGACCATCAAAATTGACTGCCTCGTTGTCATCAAACTGCACGGAGACCTTTTCTTTTTTCATGCTGAAGAGCGTGCGCACGGTAAGAATGACGTAGATGAATTTGCCGAGTCCAAGGTGGTTGAGCACGGCTTTGAGCCGGGAGACCGACGCCAGCTTGCATACGATGGCGTCCATGCCGATTCCGGCGCTGATTCCAAAAAAGCGGAGTGCTGCCCCGCTCTTTTCCACGCAGCCGATGTCCACGAGTTTTCCGTCTCCCGCGGAGAGTATCTGCTGTACGGCCTTGCGCGTGTTGTGGGGAATACCCATGCCGCGGGCAAAATCGTTGCCGCTCCCGGAAGGGATAAGCCCGAAGCTGACTTTTGAGAAATCCTGGATGCCGCAGAGCACGCCGTTGATGGAGCCGTCACCGCCCACGACAATGATGCGGATGTCTTCCGCCGCGTTTTCCGTCAGTTTGCGCGCAATTTCCGTCGCGGCCGTCTCCGAATCCGTAGAAAAGGATTTGTATTGCTCCCCGCTGGCATCCATGAGCTTCTGCACTTTCTGCCATGTCCGTTTTGTCCTGCCGGAGCCGCCGTGCTCGTTCACAATAAAATAATACATTATCCTTTTATAATACCTTAAAACGCCCTGCCCGGCAACATTAAAACGCGCTGGGGCAGCTGAATTCCATGCGCCGGCCGTCTGCAGGGTGCGAGAAGCTCAGGTACCGGGCGTGGAGCATGAGTCGCTCGCCGGGATTGCAGCGGCCATACAGGCTGTCGCCGATGATGGGCACCCCGAATCCATGGGAATCCGCGCTGGCAAGGCGGAGCTGGTGCGTCCGGCCGGTGTGCGGGGTGAACAGTACCCGTGTCGCATTGCGGATGCCTCCGTCCGGCGCGTGGTATCGCTCTACGCCGAGCACCTGCCATTCGGTAATGGCTTTCTTGCCATGCTCCGCGTCCCATATTTGGTGCGGGCGGTGCTCCACGTCAAGCCGGAAGAAAAGCTCTGTCTGCCCGTGCGTGGGGATGCCTTTTTGCGCAAGGACGCCGTCCAGCAGGGCAATGTATTGCTTGCGGACTTCGCCTGCCTCAAACTGGCGGCACAGTTCCCGGTGCGCTTCCTTTGTGAAGGCGAGTACCAGCAGCCCGGAAGTCTCCATATCGAGCCGGTGCACCGCAGGCTGTGCGATGCACTGCGGGAAAAGGCGGCGCACCCGGTTTACGATGCAGTCCTGTTTGTCCGGCCCCCGGCCGGGTACGCTGAGCACTCCGCTCTGTTTGTTCACGACGATGATGTCCTTGTCCCGGTACAGGATTTCAAGGCCGAGCATGGCCGGCAGCACGATGCCGCAGCGCTCGTCGCAGGGCGGGCAGCGTTCCCCCTGTATATGCCGGCTGGATGCCTCGCCGTAAAAGACCTCGCACATGCTCCGCGGCTGCAGATTGTGCGAGAACGCATAGTCGAGCAACTTGGGACCACAGCAGTCGCCGGTACCCGTCGGCGGCAGTTTTCCGCCGGAACGCTCCCTGCAGATTTCCATGAGCGGGCGCTGCTTGCCGTCGGCGCAGTGAAAGGAATAGAGTGCATGGACTTTTGCGAGGGATTCCGTCGTAAGGGCGCGACGGGCTTCTTTGAGCGCCTGTGTGCCGGGGGAATTCCGGATTTTTTCTGTCAGAAGGTGAATTTCGGCGTCATTTTTTGCGAGCGCCACAGCGATTGCCTCCGGGGAAACGATGGGCGGCACATATATGCAGTCTGCGGGACTGTCTGCCGCGGGGCGCAGCTCCCTGCTTATGCCGGAGAAGGTCTCCAATACGACGCGTTTTCCGGCGGCATCCGTGCAGACAAGGACGCCGAGCATGAGCCCGTGGTTCCCCCGCTCCTCGCTTGGCGCGGAACGCTGCTCCAGCAGCAGCGTCCCGGCCTCCAGACGGGCTATCGCGTCGCGGCAGACCTGCTCGGCCTCCTCCTCCGGGAACGGCGGGAACATCCGCGCCTTTGTTACCAGACCGTGCTCAGGTCGGAGATGCTCAGCATCCGCGGCGCGCCGTTGCTGTCCGTAACGAGGATGCCTTTGCTTGTCATGTTGAGCGGGCTGGACATTTTGACCGCGGTGCTGCTCTTGTGCTCCAGCACAAGGTTTTTGTCGTACTGCCCCAGGTAGCAGCTGCCGTTGTCATCCCTGATGATTGCATAGAAAGAATCGGCGTTGCGCAGCAAATCCGTGCCGGATGCCAGTATCTCGCGGCTTTCCTTCTGGATTTCAAGGCGTGCCGCATCGATAAGGCAGAGCTTTACGGCGGAATGATTGTTGTCTACCCCGCAGACGGCGACATACATCGTGGGGTACAGCACGTCGGTGCCGTCCTCGCCGGTGATGGTGATGTCCGTGACCGGATAGACGTTCCTGTTGCGGATTTGCACCACCGGTGAGGAGAGCACGGTCGTTCCTTCCACACCGTCCACCGTGATGAATGTATACAGCCCGGCGCTTTCGTCGGCGACAAAGAGCCCGGTGATATAGTTCGAGGTATCCACGACAGGAATTTTCTCTTCTTTATCTTTGGCGATGTCCTCCCGCTCCGCTTTTGCCTCCACGCGCTTCTTGTCCGCCTGCTGCTGCTGCTCGGTGGCGGTCTGCGCGGCTTCCTCCGCACGTGCGGTCGCGGCGGCTGCTTCCTCAGGGGTCTCCGCTGCCGCTGCTGCAGCTTTCTGCTGTGCCGCCTCCTTCTGGGCTTCCTGCGCCTTTACCGTCGCGTCGGTGGATTCCCGCTCTTTTATGGATGCCATGTTCTCGCGGGCCTCTATGTTTTTGCCTTCGTCCTGCTTAAGGGCATCGATGACCTGCTCGTCGCTGATGGTGCTCGTGTCCACGGCGGAAAGCCCGTCCCGCAGGATGCTCAGGGGAACGACAATCTGTGTCCTGCCCGGCCATTCCGCCCAGTTCGTGCTGAGGCCTACCTTTTCCTCCGAGAGGTTCTGGACGACCGTCTCCTTGTATTTCTCCGTGAATACGGCGAGCTGGCCACGGTAGACGGCGTTGTACACGGTGATGAAGGTTGCCAGCGTGTCCGCGTCGGCATTGTCGTAGCCGTAGGCGGCGGTCAGGTAGCCGATGATGATACGGCGCAGGTTCTTTATGTGGTCAACACCGGCGTTTGCGTTCAGGACAAGGATGTCGGCGTCCAGCTTCTCCGTGCTTTCGGGGTCTACCGCATGGATAAGCGTGTATTTTCCGTTCGGCTGGATGATGGCCGGGCTTTCCGGCGCCTGCGCTACCTGCGCGCCCAGGGCAGTCCCGATATTGGTGATAGCCGCCGCAGTCTCTATGATGGCATGGGGGCCGCTGTAGTTCTCGAACTGTATGCTGTCCCCTCCCTTGCTTTCAAGTTCCGGCTGGTTTACTTCGATGGCGGAAGCCGCCGCAAGCAAAGTCACGAGCACTGCGAGCACGCTGGTAGTTTTTTTCATATTCACTCCCGAAAAATTCTCTGTGGGGTTCCTGAGTTTCTGGCGGGGATGCGGCCGGACGGCAGATGCCCCCTGAGCGCAGCCAGAGCAGTTCCGAAAGTCCTGACGGGCTTTTAAAACTGGGCAGAATATACCTCAAGAACCGGCTGAGGTTCTTGCAAACCGCCCTCACAGCTAATCGGCTGTAAAAAGCGGCTCAGTATAGTATAGCACATATCAAGCACTTTGAGAAAGGGCGGCGGGCGGAATTCCTAGGGATTCAGCAAGAAAACAAAAATGCGCTCCCAGCGG